>JAJEIP010000015.1 GCA_022827885.1 Candidatus Poribacteria bacterium | reverse complement strand
TTTAATCCCAAAACTACTTATTGCGAAAAAAATCAACCTCAATCGGATTGAGAAAACCCTAGAAAATAAATTGAAACAGCAAAATTTTTGCGCGGTTTACCGTCCGCTGGAGTGATTAGTTATGTTTTGTGTATCTTTTTTGTTACAATAAAATAACTAGATGCTCCTTTATATATCTTTTCAGTTTCTATAGTTTGAAAATTCCCTTTTGCCATTAAATCGTCTAATTCGGGGCTTCTAAGTCTTCTTATAGGAATTGGAATTATTCCAGTTTTAGTCAATAGCCGAACAAGTTGAATCTGCATACTAACTAAAAATGACATCTTCTCCTGTAGGCAAGGTGTTACAGAAATAAATAATCCTTTAGGCTTTAGCAATTCATATATTCTCTGCATAATCTTATGCACATCTCCTATAGTATGTAACATATTGAAAGCCAGAATCACATCAAACGATTCTTTTTTATATTTTTTATCAAATATATCCGTTTGCACGAAATTTACATTCTCAACTGCACTCATAGCTGCTTTCTTTTTTGCAAGTTCAATCATTTTGGATGATGTATCAAGAGCATGAATCTCTTTCACCTGATTGGCAAGTTCACAGGCTGTTGTGCCTGTCCCACATCCATAATCCAAAACAATATCGCTAATATTGAGATATTTTTTAGTATTCTCTCTACTCTTTTTATGAATATATTCAAAACGCTCCTCTGTCTTGTCATAGTTTTTTGAAGCTTTATCCCAGAACCCTTCCGATTTATTCATTTTTTACTCCATATATTAATACCTAAATTTGGCGCAAATAAGTGTGAAATCGAGTGGAAATCAAATTTAAGGAAACGCAGATGAGCTAAGCATTTTCCACAAACACCTAAACAAATGTGAGTCATCGAAATCTCATTTACCTTTACCTATAGTTATTATACAACATTTTCTATGAGTTATCAATGTAAAAAGCACAGTTTTTTGAGAATATTTTACATTGTGCTACGGTGATTCAATATGTTATCATAGGATACAAACTACAGAAGGGATGAACACCTGATATGAGACAGTGCCTTGCTATCCAAAAAGCTATATCTTTCTCGGGAGAGATATACGAAACATGTCATTCGGCGGATTCTCAATTCACGGACATATCAACTCTCCGCAGAACCGAATGAAACGAATCCGTTGGACGACCGATTTTTCTCACGTTTCTATCCTCGACCCATGGTGGCGCAGGTGTTGTTAGATGTCTTAAACGACGTTACCGGTACCAGAGAAAAGTACGGGCGTTATCCAATTGGGACGCGTTCTGTGGAATTGCCGCTGCCGGTGAGTTCTCGTTTCTTATCGCTCTATGGACGTTCTTCTCGTGAGTTTCTCGGCGATTTGGACCCGAAGTTGGAACCGACGCTCGCCCAGGCACTCCACATGATTAACTCCAATTATGTCCATAAAAAATTAAAGAGTCCGAGTGGGTTGCTCAGCCATCTGCTCCAGACTGAACCTGACGATCAAGAACTGATTACCGAGTTGTACCTCAGTACGTTAAGTCGATTCCCGACGGATACGGAACTTGAAACGGCTGAGGCAAACATCGCTGAGAGCCCGGAGCGTCGTTCAGGAGCTGAGGATCTCCTATGGGCACTCATCTCATCAAGAGCATTTCTGTTTATCCAGTAGGGGCGAGGTAACCTCGCCCCTACCGCAGGATAACCCTTATGGCGAGGCATCAAAGCCCGCTATTTCCACCTCAGAAATTATTGGACGAGGTCCTGTCCTCGTGTCTTGGAATCGTGTAACTCTCAACTAGAATGAAAAAAGGAGGAAACATCAATGATACGCTTAGGACGCTATTTCATATTCAGTTTTTCTGTGATACTTCTGCTCGGAAGCCTTGTAATGCCGGCGTTGGGACAAGGAGAAAAAAAGGAAGATCTGATTGGACACTGGACCTTTGAGGCAGGGGCTGAATTGGAAGATCTGACGGGTCACTTTGGCGATATTGATCTCTTAGGTGCCGACGTGAAGGATGGGAAATTGCATATCGGCAATAATGAGTGGGCAATGACTACAGGCTATAAAGGCGATGACATCGGTCCCGACAAAACATTGGTAACGTGGCTTTATTTAGACGATCTGAACGTCACCAGAGGTGCCACACTGGCGGTGAATAAAAGTAGTGGAGATACCTTTGACGCGATTGTCTATGCGGAACGTCAACCGAAACGCTGGATGGCGGGTAGCAGCCACTTTAGACGCACACAGGATGCGATTCCTGGGTTTGAAGAAAAAGAGACAGGGAAGTTAATCCAATTGGCGATTTCGTATGAAGACGAGGGTGGAAATGCCAAGATTACGATATATAGGAACGGTGAGCGTATCGGAGGTTATACGATGGGACCGATCGTATCTTGGGAAGCCGGCGACGTGGAAGCGCTCTTTGGCCCGCGCGCCTTGATCGGTGGCACTGCCTACGGTTGGGTCGTCGCTCGCGTGGAAGATGCGAGAATCTACAACGCTGCTCTGAGTAAAAAAGAGATTAACAATTTGGTTGAGAACACACTCGACATCCAAGCGCGTGGTAAACTCGCGACGGTGTGGGGACGGTTGAAAATTACCGAATAGAACCTTGTTTAAAAGTGTGCTGCTTACCCGCAAGGAAGAATTAAAAATGGTTATCCGTTTCAAAAAGGGTAAAAACCGATCGAAACACAAACCTGACACGCTCACCTGCATTCGGGACGATGGGAGTGTTACGTGGACCCACCTGCATCGCAGGTTTGTACAGCACGACTTTGCGCACTACGTTGTCGAAACAACACTTAGCTTTGAAAACGCTTTTTTCGGTCTCGTAGCGAAGGGATACGACATTCCTGACTTCAGCGTGCCTAAAGCGGAACGCCCTTTTGAAATTCCAGAAGAAGCGATAGATACTGAACCTGTTGTGGCACTATTACAGGCAGATTTATTGGAAGACTTGGGGTATAGCGGTGAGAGCGATGGTATCTTCCGAGACCACAGTGCGTCGCTGTTAGTAGGCGTTACAGATGATCAGTTGGAGATAATGCGCCAGAAATTGCGCGGATTACTGGCCCGATGGCACGATCTGCAACCGGGAGCGTCGATGACGTTGCGGTTTGAAATCTAAAACGCCGTTAGGGTATTTTTTGTTGCGGCACAACGGTGTGTGCCTACTACCATACCTTACGGCGTTTTTGGTTTTAGATAAACAACGATTTATTCACCGTTTTTTGTCAACCGTGCGACAATTTCTTCCACGGCACCCTCTGCCCGCTCCCGAATCTGATCGGGTGTCAGACTCTGGATCGGATGGGGGACGGTGAGTGGTTCCAGCTCACTATGACCGAGGACTCGCGCTTGTACCTTACCTGCAGCGAAAAAGACTTCCGTACAAACAGCGATACTTGGAACTCCGCGTTCCTCTAAAGCACTTCCATCGTGCATACTGCACGATATACAAGACCCTCAGTCAGCAAGCCCTTCAATGACGAAATCTGCTTGCTCTGCTAGGTCAACAAGCAGTTCCGTCGGTGCGGGACGCGTGAACGTCGGTTTTTTCACATGAATCACTTCGGCAAGGTTGAACCGTTCCTGCATCAATTCAGCAATGCGGTCCAGGAAGATATCGCTGCCGTTTTTCGTGATGTTCAGCAGTCCCATCACTTTTCCATCAAGGCTCTCAAACCGCGGTGCGAGAAATTTCGCTGATGCGTCGCCTTGAGAAGTCGGATCGAGCAAAGTCGTATTTGGCATTATAAAAACCTCAAATATTCTGTTGCTGGCGAGGTTTGTACCCCCACCCATCCTTCAAGACATTATGTAGATGAACCGGATGCCTCCATCTGCAGTTGCTGCGACTTTGCCATGGCGTCTTCTGCTTCTTGGATCATCCCTTTTCGTTGGTAACACATGGACAAACTGGTATATACGAGGGGATCCTTCGGGTTGATTTCTATCGCCTTCTGGATAGCCGCAATGGCTTCATCGTATAGACTCATCCGTTCGTAGGCGTGTCCGAGCCCGAGGAATCCTTCGATATAGTCTGGGTAAGTTTCAATCAGTTTTTTAAAAGCATTAACAGCCGCTTCGAGGTCGTTGTCAGCAAAATGGGTGAGTGCGGCATCGTAAAGTTCTGCTTCGGTCGGCATCTTTTACGTCCTTTGCGGTTTTTAATTCTTGATTGCGGCTCGGTGAGGAGCATTTCGTACTTAGCGTTGATTGTCGTAGAACTGAAGAAATACTCAAGCAAAAACACCGCGCCACTTCGTTACGGACTACATGCTTATGAATTCCTAATAGGTTTAATACATTTTATCAGAAAAGTCAGAAAATGTCAAAGGCAAAATAGTATTGCACATCAGAGCGTTTTGCGATATGCTATGCGTACGTGCTTTACCAACCTTAGTTAAGGAGTCTGAAGTTTGCGCAATTACGCTGAAGTTACCGAACGCTTAAATCGTTTAGATGTGGCAATAGAATTACTCGGCACCGCCCATACTTACCCGATACATCAAATCCACTTAGTGTCTTCGGCGGGAACACCGAAACACATTCTTATCACTGGCGGTATGCACGGCGACGAACCTGCTGGTGTTGAGGCGGTTTTACAGTTCCTTGCGCGTGATAACACCGCACTCCTGAAAAACTTCTCGTTTTCAGTGATCCCTTGCATTAATCCATACGGTTACGTTCACAATACACGTGAGACGTTTGACGATATAGACATCAACCGCGCTTTTGAAGCGGAAGATGTTGCCGAAGTCATTATCGTCAAAAAAGTTTTAGGTCAAACACAGTTCTCACTCGCGATAGATTTCCATGAAGACTACGATGCGACCGGATTTTATCTCTATGAGGGCAAGCAGGACGAGAAATACATAGGTCCCAAACTCGCCACCGCTGCTAAAGCGATTGGTCCCATAGATCCTGAGGATCCGGGTGAAGATGCCCCCGATCTCGCTGAAGGTGTCTACAAGGTTGCCACCGCATGGGGAACACAAGGCTTGACACCTTACCTGTTGCATTTTCACAGTGAACATGTTATCATCTCTGAGACACCAACAGTGTGGCCCCTCGAACAACGCGTAGCACTCCATCTAACAATACTGGATACCGCACTCGACATTATTTCTGGAAAGGACATATAAATGGAAGATCAACAGATACAGTCACATGTCAATACCGCTTCTCAACCCTCAGCCCTAAAAATTACCGATATGCGTATCGTTCGGACGCAAACCGGTGGTCCTATTTTGAAACTGGACACGAATCAAGGTATCCACGGTCTCGGTGAGGTCCGCGATGGCGCGAGTCCGACGTATGCGTTGATGCTCAAAAGCCGTATTATCGGCGAGAATCCGTGTAACGTTGATAAAATCTTTCGACAGATTAAGCAGTTCGGTCACCATGCGCGGCAAGGCGGTGGTATCTGTGGGATTGAGATGGCATTGATGGACCTCGCTGGCAAGGCTTATGGTGTGCCGTGCTATCAACTCGCTGGCGGTAAATTCCGGGATAAAATCCGATGCTATAGCGATACCCCATCACTCAAAGATCCCGAAGAGATGGGCAAAATCCTTCAAGAACGTATGGACAGAGGGTTCACCTTCCTGAAGATGGACATCGGCGTTGGGTTGCTTCGCGGGACTCCTGGCACGATCTCTGCCCCTGCCGGAAATTTAGAGACCTCTAACTTGATGCACCCGTTTACCGGTATCCGTCTGACTGAAAAGGGTATTGCTATATTGTGTGAATACGTGGAAACGGTTCGGGGCATTATCGGTTATGAGATACCGCTCTCGGTGGATCATTTTGGGCATATCGGTATCGAGGACTGTATCCGTCTCGCGAGGGCATTGGAGAAATACAATCTCGCGTGGTTAGAGGATATGGTGCCGTGGCAGTATACCGATCAGTACGTGCGTCTCTCGAATTCGTGCGCGACCCCCATCTGCACGGGTGAGGACATCTATTGCAAAGAGGATTTCATGCCGTTGTTTGAAAGCCGAGGGATTGCCATAGCGCACCCAGATATTGCGACATCGGGCGGGATTTTGGAGACGAAGAAGATCGGGGATCTGGCAGAAGAGCACGGCATTGCGATGGCACTCCACATGGCAGGCACGCCTATCGCTGCAATGGCGAGTGTCCATTGTGCTGCGGCGACATCCAACTTCATGGTCTTGGAAAACCACTCCGTCGATAACCCGTGGTGGGATGAAATGGTGACAGGCCTACCTAACCCAATTATCCAAGACGGTTATATGAACGTTCCAGAGACCCCGGGCTTAGGTATCGACCTTAACGAAGAGGTCATCCGCGAGCATCTGCACGCAGAGGAGACAGACTATTTCGCACCGACCACAGAATGGGATTCTGAACGTTCGCACGATAGACTGTGGAGTTAGGGCTGTTGTTTGAGGGGCGGATCTCCATATCCGCCCTACCTCAAATAAGTTGCAGTGTCTGGCAGATCGTTGAAAACGTGGAGGTTACAATAATGCCTAATATCGCATCTACCACCTTTTCAGATTCGCCCACATTGTTGTGAGTTTACCATCTGCTTGAATAGCGGCAAATTCTTCGACATGGAACAGCAAATTCTCCATGAAAAGTTTTGCCATGTCTTTCGTGTTGTTATCGTTCCCTGCGATATAGTATTTATCAGGGGCAATTGCCATCATCAGGAACTTACCTTTCCCGAATTCCGCTTCCATAATGACAGGTTGCCCTAAACTTTCCATCAGCACGTCAAAGCCCTTTTGAGAAGCGATGACTTCCCAGACAGTAGGCCAGCCCTGATGTCCCCAATCTTCAAACGTTTTTTGATCCATACGGTTCGGTTCGTTAAAGAGCTGATGGTCGGCTTGCAGTATTTCAAAAACTGGGCTATCACGGTCACTACGAACACAACTCAATCCAGGCGGCAACCAATCTACATTCGCTTCGTTCTGATCCGCTTGGGTCGGTTCCCAGACGAGACCCCCATTTTCGACGAAATCCTGAATCACTTTTGCGTTTTTGTCAAGATTTTGATGCAATCCAGCATTGTTGGTCAGCATGCTACCAATCAAAAAAATTTTATTTTCTGCTTTGAGGGGTAGTTTTCCACCTTCAAGTGCCTTTGTCAGATCATCGTACTCAACTTTGAACGCATCCAGGGTCTGACGTAACGCATCAACCTTTGTCCACTCGTCGGCAAAATCAATAACAGCAATTTTAGCAGCTTCTACAGCCATTACACTCAAAACGAGCGTCAAAATACAGAGCCATGCAAACAAATGGAGAAACATAAGTTAATCTCCTTACGCGTAATACGCGTTTTCATGAACATGATTTGATGAGTTTTGCTAAATTGGTCCTACCAAGCCTCCTATAAACATTATAGCATAAATCCAAATTTGCAAAAAACACACGGGTTGACGAGCGCAACAGACAGCGATTGCAACTGCCTGCACTCCGGTTGCGAATTGATACTCAAAAGGCGTTTGCGATCGCCACCAAATCCAAAATATTGACGATCCCATCGCCGTTAACGTCTGGTGCATCCGTGCCAAATCCACTGGCAACCGCAACTAAATCCAGAATGTTCACAACACCGTCCTCATTGACATCGTGTCTATGGGTTGTTCTTTTCAGATAGATTTCGCCATCTAAATCAGGGATAGCGTGGGTTGTATTTCGCAGTCCACTTTCTACACCTGTTGCCTGTTCTGGTAGGCGAACCGCTTGGGGTTTTCCACTGCGGTTATAGACTGCCCAACCGTTGGTGAACTCGCGGATGAATAGTCCTTCTCGGTGTTCGTAGCGTTCTGCTTTCTCTCCAATGGGTTGACCCAGATCCACATCCCAGAAATCATACCAATAATGTTCCTGCGGTTCACCAATACGTTGACCTGTATCAGCATCCCAAAAACCATACCGATAGCTTCGCTTCTCAGGGGCAGCATACAAATAACCTCCATAAAAATGAACATAACCATCGGAATGTGTGAGGCTTAATGTTGTAAAGACACGCATCCACCGAAGATTCGTCGGTGTGTCTGGCTTTGTATCAACGAGGCGCGTCGTGCGGTAATTCAGCGTGGGATCGGGGGTTTCGGTAGCAATACTCCATCCTTGGAGGCAGACGATCTGCGGTTCTCTGAGCGTATTTTCTGCCCAAAGCATTGTGCTTTCAATCTCTCTGAGCCCCTGATATGTGTAGCCCGCGGCAGAATCCCGCACGGTTTCCATAAAAAGCCCGTTGATGTAGGGAGCAGCCCTTTGCGGTTTTGATCGATTCGCATTCACTAAGATAAGGAAATCTTCACCGACCGCCTCACGGATACGCCGGATAATCACATCCCGGGCGCGTTGTTCGGCTGCATTGCTCCTGTACCCGTCAAGCACGGTGGTGTGTTCTTGCCACCAATCCAAAAAGATGCCATCAAACACCCCACATCGCGAGACCGCCAAGGCTTGGGCAACGATAATATCTTGAACCGCGGGATGCGTAAAATCGAGTAAGAACGTCCCAGGCCATCCTTCGACAGGTGTTCCTGTTGCGTCCCTAATCCAATACGGAGAATCTTTGGGATAGAGTTTATTGACGTAAGAATCCCGCATATGGACACTACCGTTAACGAAAATCAAGTTCGGATTCACGGCAAGCAATTCATCTCGTTTTTGAATTGCTTGCTCTACCCCGCCCATCAGAACGACACCCTGATCGGTGTCTTGAAAATGTATTTCGACATCCCAAGCACCACTGGTCATTTTACCACCCCAAGCACCACTAATCAACAAATCGTGAACAGCGATGCGTTCTTCAGGCGACAGAGATGGACGATTGCGTATATCATCCCACGGCTGGAAAGCAGAAGGGTACCTCCGGATGTTGACGCGGTCTTGGGTAGGCAATCCGCCTAATTCACAGACTTGATCATACAAAAACTCCGATAACGTCAGATGTGCAAGAGGGCTAATATCAACACCCGGATTGTCCTGTATATTTAGCGTTCCTAAGGAAACTAAATTTTCAAGCGGACTATAATCTGCAATGTGATTGTAATGCAGCAGCAATTCCGTGAGGTTCGTCAGATTCGCAAGTGGCGTGATGTCTTCAATACGATTCCAGCTTAGAATGAGATATTTTAAGTTCCTCAAGTTTGACAGCGGTCGGAGGTCTGAAATCTCACATCCGGCTACGTTGAGTTGTTTTAGGTTCACTAAATTTGTCAACGGAGAAAGATCTGAGATCGGATTTACGTAAATCCACAGACCTTCTAAATGAATTAATGCAGCTAAGGGTGAAATATCTCGTATCTCATTTTCACCGAGATTTGTCCACTGAAGTTGTGTTGCGTATTCAAGGCCGGTGAGATCGGTTATACCTCGCTTGCGTCCCTCCAGCCCTGTCAGGCGTTTCATATCAGTTTTCAGCAGAGGTTTATCCCCAGGCAAAGCAAGTTGATCCCGGACTGCCTGTCGTAGGTTCGCGTCTGGCATCCAGTCTTCTTGTGCTGATGACATGCTGCATGTAATGCCAAATAAAAAAAGAAAATATAGAACGTATGCGTAAACTTGTTTCATAGTTTCCTCGTAAAAATATCTGAAGTTTACATAACAGCGTTTTCGTCGGGACTGAAATTAAAGGTTCTCGGATCCAGGTAGCACATTCGCTAAGTTCTTGGGGGCACCACATCTATTTCGCCGAATGACGGATTCCTTGTTGCGGAAACGCACCCTGATACCTTTGAATCTTGACGATTGCGCAGCGTGAATCCCCTTACCATGAAACACTACCGGAATGCAGATAGTCTTAAGATTTCCCGGTACTAAGGTTGAGACGAAGGCGATGCTCTGTTGTAACTGTTGCGCTACATCTGTTACTTTGAAAGTACCACTTTTGAGCTCAATTAAAACCACAACGAGGCTATTTTCAGTGATGTCTATGTAAAAAAGAACTCGGTCACAGTGTTTCCCTATCCTTTTATGTGCCTTGAATGCTCTATCCATATCTATTACAATCCGGTCGCTTGGGACATCGGTCATGTCCACGCGACATCCACCGCCGCTACACGAATGTGTCAGGCTTTCTTCGCCGACTCGCTCGCGAATTTCGTCAAGAATTCTACTCAATTGCCCTGGATGCTTCCTCGTCGAGAAGCTGTTGTTCAAGTTTAACGAAAGTATTATAAAGTTTATCAGCAATGTCGAAATAATCCTGCGGCTCTATGCCTTCAATGCGATCGAACGGGATTTCTGCCACAGGTTTATGGTTTCCGCTGAACCACCATGCCCCCACCTCGCCCTTTAACAGCCAATTTGCGGGCACTGTATTACTTTTTCCCAACTGCATCACCTCGCCTTCGCGAATCAGATTTCCGATTTGCTGGAGGAGCCATTCACTATGTGTCGTGACAACGACGCGGACCCCGGCACGGACCAATTGGGCAAGGCTAAGAGCGATTTGGGTCTGAGCACTGGGATGCAAATGTGCCTCAGGTTCTTCAATAATGAGTGTATCCCCCGGGCAGACCACACCGCGTAGAAAGAGCACTAAAGGTGCAAGTTCAGATACCATTGCGGAAACTTGGCTCATCCGCAAAGTCTGTTCTGTCTGCCGGGGACGGTATAGGAATTCCGGGTACCCCCCCGGTACAGGGTGTTTGACCTCTATCTGTCCACGGAGGAGGCCGTCTTCCAGTGCTTTGGCGATACCCTTCACCTGATCCTCGGATCCGCTACGTTCCTTATAGCGAATAAGTGCTTGTAGAAAATCCGCCACCATTCCTGAAAATGTAGATGGCTCAAGGAAACCTTCCAAACCAGTGCGAGTCGCACGTTCTATAAGGGCACTCGCAATCACACCGTGGCTTTGCATAAGACCACTTCGGGCGGCTGGCAAGTAATAGGTTTTTTCTCCATTTTGGATTTCATGACGCAATAGTGACGCAATATCTAAAATACCGAGTGTTTCCTTGGGTACCCCTATTTCTTCAGGGCATATTTCCAGATCATCGTTAACATATCCCTCCAAGGTAATGCCTGATCCAGAGTCGCGCGCTTCAACAGACCAGAGAGTTTGATCTTTCTCGCGAACGCTCAATAAAATCTGCATTTCAGCGTCTGAGGTATCGGTGAAACGTATCAGGTCTGAAACGGAGCTGAGATCGAAACAACGAATGAGTTGACTGGTGAAAATTTCAGGAGCGTTGAGGACGGATTGCAGCTGGACGCGTATTCTTTGAGGTAAATCTGAGAATTTGTACGGTAACGCATCTTTCGATAGTTTTTCGAGAATTGCTCTAATTTCTCCCTCCTTGCCGTAAGCCGGTAACCCACGTCGTGTTAATCTTAAGTCCAAAACATCATGGTGAGACCAAGGAAATCGTGAGAAACCAGCAAAACTACTGTACAATGCATAGATAAGTGCTGCGAGATAGGTCTTACCGGTATTGCTCTCACCGACGAACACCGTTAGAGGACGAAGATCTATCTCCGCCTGATCTATAGGCCCGAAATTCTGCACCTTGATATGGACATCTGTAGGGTGTAGGTTTTTGGTGTCAAACACTGTCTTTTCCTCCTGAGAATGGAGAATTTAAACCCAATTATACACAGTCTTTTTAGCGAATTGCAACGAAAAGCTCGCTGATCCTCCAGTAAGAATGAAGAATAAGGAGGCATAAGGAATCGCCCTATGTCCATAATCTGCCTACCTCACGGAATCACAGCAACGTAGACCTGTGAATGCCCGGAAACATCTGAGGTATACACGACTGCCGTTTCATCAGGACTGAACGAGGGATGCGGGT
>JAJEIP010000091.1 GCA_022827885.1 Candidatus Poribacteria bacterium | reverse complement strand
TGCGGTTGGAAACCGCACCTACCGGGTCTGGAGGTGTCTACCCGTGAAGTGGGTAGGTCATAAAAAAAGAGGGCATCACACTTGCGATGCCCATTTTTCGTTCCTCTGATTCTGGAGACGATACCTACTGCCAATTGGGGACTCTCGGGGGCAACGCTTCAGGCACCTTAAGATATCCACCTTTTATCGCACCCCATCTTGTGGGTAACTTGCCTTCTGGCTCGACGGCATACACCCGATCCATTGCCTCCTGGATTTCACCTTGGGTCAGGGCGACGCTCCAGATAGCGACCTCATCCACGCGTCCAATGTAATGCTCGCGATTCCCTTCGCTGTTGCGTCCAATCGAGACAGGGACATCGTTTGTATCAATCTTACCTTTGGCATCCCCCTCCACCTCTATTTCACCATTATAGTAAAGCACCATCCGGCTCCCATCGTAGGTGGCGGCTACATGTGTCCATTTCTTCGGGGGCAAGTTTGAAGTCGCAGCATCGCCGATCCGCTTTTCTGTCCCCTTATCAACAGAGATAATAAAACCCGTTTTTCCATTATTACCGCCAAACTCATAGAACCCATAGACCATCCACGGAGCGGTATCGCCTGCCCAGGTCTTCACAATAATACGGAACCACTCATTTGTGAATTCGGTCGGATACACCCAACACATCAAAGTGATTTCGTCCGTGATGTCCAAAGAATCGGAATCTGGCACTTCAATCCAACCGCCGGATTCGCCGCTCAATTCGACCGAGTCGCCGTGTTTTCCCTTGGCGATCTTTCCTTTGTGAATGGTCCCATCATTCCCATGTTCCGATTTATCTATGGCGGTATCCCCTTTTACTTCGTCGAAGGAAAGGTAGAGTGCCATATCGTCTTCTCGGACAGCCTCACCCATCGTGCTGAATGCGACAACGCATCCCAGTGTGAAAAAACATATAGCTAAAACCTTCATGAAATTTACCTCCTGTTACAAAGTGTAACTTCCTATGAGAAAATTCAGATAGTTTCTGCATATTACAGCATTTTTTCGGGTAACACCTACATATTAGCAAAGTTTCTATATTTAAGCAATTTTGAGTATTAAATATGCACATTGTCCATTGATGGCGGACGGGGAAACTCTGGGGAAATACGCAGAAATACGCAGAAATGCCCAAGCCAAGACCCCTATCAATACGCAGAAACACCCAAGCAAAACACCCTACGGGTCCGCGACCTTTACCTTTGAGGTCTTCAGTATGTAGACCTCCTCCAGAAATCTATCGTAGCCAATAAAGCCAGTCCCCCCCATCCTTTCAACGATAGGACTGGCGATGACGCGTGCGAGTTCCAAGCGACGGGGTCCGGGAAGCGTTGCCCGACGCGCAAGATATTCACGTATCACCCCGAGCTCCGTCTCTGTCACTAACGCGGGTTGTATCCACACAGTGTAGACAAATTCTCGGGGTGGGATGCTGATGGATGCGTTATCTGCGTGTGCGCCGGCACGGGTCGGTTTTAACGCCGTGCGTGCTGTTTTAATGACAAGTGTCCCCGCAGCGAGGTCCCCCAATCGCTGCCACTTTCTGTTTATCACCATACACAACAAACCTGTGGCATAAAAGAAAGGGAGGAAATCGACAATCCGCACCAGATTCCGGATCGCAGCATCAGCAAAACCGATTGGATAGCCGCCCTCCTTGATAACCCGTAAACCGAGGGCGCGTTTTCCAAGGGTCTGACCATTCGTCGTAACCTCGAAGGCTATATAGTAACCCCAGAACAGCGCGAAAACGATAACCCCGCCCAACGCGCCGAGCCAATTGCCCACAATATCTCCAAGCTCAGAGATAAACCGCCTATTGACGTAATATCCCACAAGTGCAATCAGCATAAGCAACACGGTATCAATGAGTGCCGCATAAAAACGAGAGCCGATACCTGCTTGCTGGAACTTTATATCAATCTGTTCGGGTGTTTCCACGGATACCTGTTCATTCATTTTTAGAAGTTAGGGATCTTTCCTTATAGGGTCATTTATGGTAAAATTTAGAATTAATTAGATACTCAGCACCGGTGCGGTTAGAAACCGCACCTACCGGGCCGGGGAATCAAAAACGCGTAAAAAACGGAAAACTGAATAGCCCACTTTCTCTGTAAAATAGGTTGATTTTCGGTACGAATCGGTGTTTAATTACAAATATGATCTCTGCAGAATTCATCGCAAAAAAACAGAAAACTTGGGATGAGCTTGAGGTACTCCTAAACCATTCACGCGGTGCGAGTGCGGGTCACCTCAATCGGGTCGGGTATCTATACCGACGCGTTACGTCCGATTTAGCGGTTGCCCGACGCGATTTCCCACAAGATCCGTGCGTCCCATATCTCAACGCACTCGCTTCCCGCGCGCACGCCGCAGTCTACCAGACCTCCCCTTTCAAGCGGGGTTCCCTGCGTCAGTTTTTTCTCTCGGGTTTTCCGAACGTATTTCGAAAGAACCTTAACTTCATCGGCGCAGCGTTCGTGATGTTTGCAGTCTCATTTGCGGCAGCGTATTGGATCGCTTTGAACACACCCGAATTTGCGGAACAACTCGTTCCTGAACGCTTTGTGTCTCACATCAAAGAATTAGAGGACGGCGCATGGAACGATACTTCAGCAGAAAATCGGAACCTATTTGCCTCTTTCGTGATGACCAACAACATTCGGGTCGCGTTTTTAGCCTTCGCTGGCGGCATCATATTCATGGTCGGCAGTGTCTATATTTTAGTTCTCAACGGTATCGCCATCGGTGCTGTGGCAGGTCTGTGTCATGCCAACGGGGTTGCACTTGCCCTCTGGTCATTTGTATCGCCGCACGGCTATATTGAACTGACAACGATTTTCATTGCGGGTGGTGCTGGGTTGAAATTAGGATACGCACTCATCGCCCCATCGTTCTTTACACGGAAACGGACTTTGACCGATGCCGCGAGAACAGCGATTCAACTGCTCGGTGGATGCGTTGTCCTGCTCGTCGTTGCTGGGATTATTGAAGGTTTCGTGTCGCCTTCGGGTCTACACCCCTCTGTCAAAATCGGATTCGGTGCCTTGACGGGTATCCTACTGTTTACCTACCTCTTTGCGGTGAAAGCGCGTTAATTTCACAGAATTTACGCAAATTGAGCAAAAAAGCGAAATATTTTGCAAAAAAGGTATTATATCAGGGATTTAACCCCCTAAATCCCCCTTATCAGGGGGACTTTAAGAGGAACTGCGTAAGTCCTATTAAATTTTAGACTTCGCTTTCAGTTCCAAATACTTATTCACGACCGCCATGGTCAACTGATGCGCCGGAACATCAATCGTGATAACGCCGCGACGCCGTAGGATCTCTAACGTCGCACGCTTCTCCTGTAACAACCGCTCAGCGATTGCCTTCTGATAGACCGACTTGGAATCCGTAGACTTCTGTTCCGCCAGTTCAACGATACCAGCGTCAGTTAAGGTCACACAAACAACGAGATGATGCTTAGAGAGTTGCGACACATAGGCGGCGATCCCTTCAGCAGAATCGTTATCCAAGATGTCCGTAAATAGGATGATGAGCGCACGTTTTCGCTGCTTTGCAGCGAGATATTTGAATGCCACTTCAAAATCCGATTCAACCGCATGAACGGGGAGCGCATAGATCGTTTCGAGCATCGTGAGGAACTGCTTTTTGCCGGGTTTCGGTGCGAGGTATTGATGAACGGTATCCGCAAAAGCGATCAACCCCACCTTATCCCCCTTGAGCGTCGAGACGAACGCCGTCATCAAAGTTGTATTAATGGCATAATCCAATTTAAGCATCGCCTTTTGTGATGTTGCCTCCATAGCAGGCAGCCTGGACGCTTCTAAAAGGATCGGAGATGCCATGAGTCTCCCCGTGTCCAACATAATGACGACATCTTGGCTTCGTTCGGTCTCAAATTCCCGAACAATCGGTTTTCGTTGCCGCGCAGTGGCATTCCAATCCATACGGCGGAAATCGTCATCAGGCAAATACTCACGGAGTCGTTCCATCTCCGTACCTTCCCCGAATCGTCGTGAATTTTTCAGTCCTATCTGATGGAGCATTCCACGCTTCACTAAGAGTTCATATTGTCGGATCGCTTGTAGGTTCGGATAGACCTTTATCTCCGTCGCCGCTGGCACCCGCCGCTGTCGGACCACAAGTCCCAAGATCCCTTGACACCGTAGATGTATATCTACGAACTGATAAATTCCGCGCCGTAACGGCATCAGACGATACGCTATATCCGTCTGGTCCATCGGAGCAACAGAGCAGTCATGGACAATCTCATCGAACAGAAATTCGTCGGGGAAATCGTCTTTGAGGCGGAGTTTGAGCGGGTAGCGCGAGCGATTGATGACCTTCAGCGTCACGACGTTCTCCACACCCAACGAAAACTTGGAATTCATCTCGCGGTGAACCGCAAGCCCTTTAAAGAGTGGATTGGTGCGGTAATCCACGGCACTGACGCCGAAAAGCACGACCATATAGACGCCCCCGACGAATAACAGGTTCGGTGAAACGCCGCTGAGTGCGATCGGAACAGCACCTATAAGTAAGAAGAGGAGGAGACGGTTGCTCAAATGCATTTTTTAATTATACCTTGCGGATAAATCACACAGGTTTCAGATACGACGTGCCTCTCTTACGAGTCGCCTGCGTGTTTTTGATAGGGTGTTTCTGCGTATTGTTGCAGGCTTGGTTTTCGCGTTTTTCATTTGCTGAAAACCGTTCTATCGCGGAATTTCTGCTTCGGCGAGTAATCTATCAATCACATCGTCGGGCGTTAGACCCTCAATCTCGGCATCCGGCTTCAGGAGTATCCGATGCCGATAGACAGGCGGTGCCAAGAATTTGACATCGTCGGGCAGAATATAATCCCGTCCTTGAAGTGCGGCGTAGGTTTTGCTCGCCAGCAAGAGCGCGATTGAGGCGCGTGGACTTCCACCCAATACCAATTCATGAGACGCACGTGATGCCTCCGCCAAACCGACAATATAATTGAAGATCGAATCCTCCACTGTGACCGCCTGGATCGCCTCCTGACACGCTTGCAGCGACGCACTGTCAACGACACTCTCGATCCCTATTGTTTCCAAACGTGTGGCATTAAAACCGTGATGATAGTTCATCAAAATCTCTGTTTCCACGGCTGGCAGCGGATAATCCACGCGTAACTTGAACAGAAACCGATCGAGCTGCGCTTCGGGAAGTGGGTAGGTGCCTTCGTATTCGATAGGATTTTGCGTGGCTACTACCATAAATGGGGGTGGGAGTTCATGGCGGACACCGTCAATACTTACCTGCCGTTCCTCCATACACTCTAAGAGTGCGGATTGCGTCTTTGCGGGTGCGCGGTTAATCTCATCAGCGAGGAGGACATTCGTGAAAACGGGACCACGCTTGAGGTTAAATTGGTTCGTCGTCAAATCGTAGACGCTGGTCCCGACAATGTCTGAGGGCATCAGGTCAGGGGTAAATTGCACACGACTGAATTCGCCAGAGACTATCATTGCCAAGGTCTTCGCAACGAGCGTTTTCGCTGTCCCGGGTACCCCTTCTAACAGCACATGTCCCCCGGAAAATAGGCTGACAACAATAAGTTCAAAAAGCTCGGTTTGTCCAACAATAACTTTTTGTGCCTCTTGCTTCATCTTTTCAAAAACCGATTGAACCAAATTTGTCATATTTTAATACGCCTTTTCACGATAACAAGGTTGAACACTTCACCCTCTACGGAGTGTCATTTAGGCAAACTTTCTAATCCAGTAAAACATTGTTAGTAGCGGCCGCCTGTTTCACGGCTTCAACGACTTTATTAACATCTTCGCTCGGAACAACGATTTCGACTTTCAATTTCGGGACAACCTCAATAATGCGTTCCTCAATAGAGTATAGGTCGATATCCCTACGACCACGCCAGCCCCCGCGAATCTCGTTAACTGTCATGCTGCGAACCCCGACACTGCTGAGTGCTTCCTGCACCTTTTCCAGCTTGAACGGGGGGATGACACATTCTATTTTTTTCATACGATTCTCCTTGTTGAAGTTATATTTCATCGGCTGCCTTTCACCTTAGAAATTTCGATGGACAGCCAATTTTGCTCTACCAATATTCGTGGCATCCCGATAGGCATCAACTCGCTTTGCGATGTCAAGCAGTTGTGCCTCCGATATATCACCCGAGGGTTCCAAGTCCGTCACCAGATGCGTCAGTTCCGCGTCCGCATCAATAGCACCCCGACGCGCCAATTCTTCCAAAAAAGTCGATGTGTCCATATTCGGATTGACACGCCAACGGTCGCCGAGATCCGACCTGAACGTGTCGCGAATGTGCCTTAAAATCTCCGAGCGCGTGTTGCCTTTCTGATACAGGGCAGTCATGGCGTGGACGTACTCCGAGCTCAAACGTCGACTTCTCTCCTGCACGTCCAACGGTTTCCCAAACCGACGTCCCCGCAGCACCAGAAAAACGAACACGACAATACAGATATAGACAGCCGCTAAACCACCCCGCGTCCCAAACACGAGTGCCACAAATGGATTCGGCGGTCGCGTCTCAAGCGTGTAGTATCTCTTTTCAGCGAGTCCGATCCGTGCATTGCGTGGGAGCGTTGACATGAGATTATAGAGGAGTGTAGCGTTACCCGCATCATACTGCAGCCCATTTTTGTGGAATAGATACGCGGATGCGATGAAAAAGACGCGACCTTCCCCCTGGCGTAGCGTCACAATTGTTGCTCCATCCTCTGTCCCGTAGAGCACAGCGACCTCACGTCCTGTATATTCAAGCACAAAATTTGTCCGGACGCGAATCTCGTGGACTGCGTGCTGCGGGAAGAACGGATCGTCCGGAATTCGGTGCGAGAATTCCTGATTTTCTGGTAACTCGCGCAGTTTCAAACCATACACACTGAAAAGTCCGTCCAGTGATCGGTCATCTCCAGCCACAATTAAGGTGCCACCGGCACTGACAAAATCCTGTATCTCCTTAACTTCCGGCTCAGTCGGCGCCTTGTTTAAGTCGTGCAGGAACAAGGCATCATACCGTTCCAGACGGGCAGGATATATCTCGGATATTTCCGTGACGCGAAACTTCAGTTTACGTAACGTCCGATGAAGGACGGTGCTGTCTACGAATGAATCACACGAAACCTGAAAACAGATAAGCGCGATTAAGATGGGGGCAAATTTAGTGCCGAGCATAGACTTTCTGTAACAGGTCTCGGTAATCCGCGAGGGTCTCCGCATCGCACGGTTTATGTCCATACCACACCTCATCGAAAAGGGTAACCGCGGGACCGAGCGTCGCCTGCAGGTCGGTGTCCGCTTGCGCTTGATGGAGGTATTCGCGATTGGTGAGACTCTTATCGTAAGGGAGAACACCGCGCTCCTGAAGATGTAAAATCGCCGAGAGATATAGGAAACGGAGTGCACCGCGAAAGTCGCTCGCTGCCGCCGCTGTCTCCGCATAGGCAAGGGCAGCTCTTTCTGTCTCTACGCGCGCCTGTGGGGTATTTGACACATCGTCGCCCGCCTCAACAATCAGATTCCTCCTAATCTGTCGGATAAAAAAGACGACCACAAGTGTCAGTGCGACAGCGCCAAGTGGGAACAACACATACCGGAGATCGACATCCCATCCCTCTTTGGGTTCAAGGATCTTCGCCAAAGCCTTCCGGTATTCTTCGTGAGAGACATCCATCTCTGCTCGTGTCTTCAATTCTTCGCGAAACGCCTGTTCTTCAACCGTCATCCCGAAAAGTTGGGAAACGGTGATAAAGATGATCGTAATCGGCATCATGATCCGCCAGAACAATCCCCAGTGATTGCGATACAGTGTAACAATTGTGCCAGCAAGGTCCTTGATGTGCTGCGCGTTAGGCATCCCGATTTCCTTGATGTTGTGTGTGAAAGGTGCGAAAATGTGTGCTTAATCCGTTACCTGCATCTCAATATCAAACGCCTCTTTCCGGATCCGTAAGTCGAAGTAGAGTAGTGTAGAACCGATGGCACCGATCGGCATCGTGAAAGCCGAAATGCAGAGCGTTACCAAACGCCGAACGACATAAGAGGACCATCCGATTTCACTCAGTGTTGGAACAAATAATTGACGGAGTGTGTCCAAAAGTCCCGTCGGTTCCTCGGCTTCAGCCACCCCCATCCAAGAGAGCAGAAAACCTGAAGATACTTCAAGAATAAAATATATCATGAAAGAGATTAGGGAGATCGCCAACATGATTCCAAAGACGCGCCACCAACTCTCCTTAACCAATTCCGTGCTGCGGCGTAAGGCATTTCTCGCTGTGGTCCCTTCAAACAACACAGGCAGCGAATAGAGACCCCACCGAACTGAAAAATAGATTGAAAAGGGAATCCCGATAACTGTAACCGCCAAGCCAACCACAACGAATGCCCAGAGGATAGCACTACCGAGGTAGGTCCAAAACCGCTGCCATGCTCGCTGCAAAGCAGTCTCCGGGGTAATTTCTCTACTTAAGTAGACATGTGCACTGGCGTACATGAGTCCCGCAGTTACTAAAATCGAAATTACAGCAGTCGCTATGAACGTGAACCCGGACATCAAGACAATCACACTTGATGCAGCAAGGGTTGTAAAATAGGCAAAAATTAACTCTATCCCAAACTCCAAAACGAAATAAACGGCTACAATTTTTAAAAATAACCGGAAGTGACTCCGATAGAAACTGAACATCCCGTCCAGAATATCCGTGAAATCCATCGGTTGCAGCGGTGTCCTCGCAGTCTCGTTGCTATGCGCCTGTGCTAAATGGTTGTGTTCTTGCATATTCTCCTACCCTTAAAAAGATTTATCGGAATAGGGTTATTCTATCACACCTTCTGTTTATCATCAAGGTTACGGAGGGAATACAGAGCCATTCGGTTTTCTGTGCATTTGCAGGAATACAGATGCGCGCCTATTCACAAGAATCGGGGTTACAAACCCCTCCCACACGCGTGATTTTTGACAATTGAATGCCTCTGGAGGGAATAAAACCGAATGCGTTGTTTCAGACCGAAAATTGTGGTATACTCTACCTGCTATAGAATCCAACTACACAGGAGAAACTGGAATGCATAGCGAGCGTGTGAGATGGAAGGATAGATGCGTCCATCGGATAGTGTCTGCTTTCGGATGGGTGTGTCGTCGTCTTCCGAAAAGGTGGGCACTGCGCCTCGGAAGTGGTATAGGGATGCTATGCTATTATCTCATCAAAAAACGCCGGCAGATCGCCCGCAACAACCTACAAATTGCCTTCGGGAGCAACCTCACGCACACGCAACGGACAGCGATTTGCAAGGCGAGTTTCGTCAATGTTGGCAAAACCTGTATTGAGTTCCTCCGGTTTCCCAAACTCAACGCTGAAAACATCTGGCACGAAGTTAGCGTAGAAGGCGCAGAAAATCTCCATGCCGCTTTGGCGAGGGGCAAAGGCGCGATTGTATTCCTGCCCCATTTTGGGAATTGGGAACTCCTGTCCCTCGTCTACGGCGCACTGATCCCGAATCGGGCGAAAGCCATTGCGTTCCCTCTGAAAAACGCACCCCTTAACGCTTATATCTGGCGCCGTCGCGAACAGATGAGTCTAAAACTGATTCCCCGGAAGCGTGCAATCCGAGAGACCCTCCGCGCCCTAAAAAACAACGAGGCAGTCGGTTTTTTCGCAGACCAGAACGCCGGTCCAGACGGCGTATTCGTCAATTTCCTGGGAAAACCCGCCTCAGCCGTCCGGGGTCCGGCTACCTTAGCACTCAGGACCGGGGCACCGCTCCTCTTCTCCCTCAGCATCCGTCAACCAGACGACCGACATCACGTCTATATTTCACCCCCGATTCATCCCATGCCCTTCCATGACTTTGAAAGAGACGTTGAAACCTACACAACGCAGCTGCTGAAACAATTGGAAACTTACATCCATAAATATCCAGAACAGTGGTTGTGGCTCCATAACCGCTGGAAAACGCAACCGCCTTCGTAAAAATTGTGTTGCATCAACACGGAATCCGTGTTAAAATAGGAAGAATTCTCAAAAAACAGGCAAACGTTGCGTTAAATTTCAAACTGCAGAGGGAAAAATTCATGAAAAGATACACCTTATCCTTCATCGTCTTAGTCCTTGCTATCGGCATCCCATTTCTGCTCATTAATCCGAGTGGCAGAGATGCGATAAGCGGAGACGAACGCGTCACTCGTGTGATGTTAGGTGATGCCCTCACAGCCGCTATCCGTATCGCCGAGAGAGATTACTACAAACCGATCGAAGACCCGAACGACATGTTCCGCGGCTCCATCAAAGGCGCGCTCGCTTCCCTTGACGATCCATACACCTATTACATCAAACGGCGTGACCATCAACGCGCCGTCGAAAATCTTTACAATGCCGAATTCGGGGGACTGGGTATCTATATCTACCGCGATCATCGCGGATTTATTAAGATCTCTAAACCGATTCCGAACACACCTGCTGCGTTGGAGAATCTCCAAGCAGGCGATTATATCACCAAAATCAACGGTAAACGGATCCATCTCAGCGAAAAAACGGGCATGACCCGGGACGATGTTATCGACTTACTCAGAGGAAAAGCCGGTACCGATGTGACAATCACCGTCCAACGCAAATTTCTCGAACCTTTCGATGTAACGCTAACCCGTGCGATCGTTCCGATTCGAAGCGTGAAATCAACGATGCTTGCGGGAAATATCGGTTACATTCAGATATCAGGGTTCATCGGAAACAAGGAAGGCACAGAAGTAGAGTTTAAAAACGCGCTTGCTGCACACGAAACCGCCGGTATGGAAGCCCTCATCTTGGACTTACGGGACAACCAAGGCGGACTCCTGAATGCCGCCTATCACATCGCCGATGCCTTTATTCACGAAGGGCTCATCGTGTCGACCAGAAGCGAAACAAACAGCCAATTTGATAAAGAATATCCGTCAACAACGAACCTCTTGTGTCCACCGGATATCCCCCTTGTCGTGCTTGTCAACGAATACAGCGCGAGTGCCTCCGAAATCGTAGCCGGTGCAATTAAGGATACGCGCCGTGGCATCCTCGTTGGAAAGAAAACTTACGGCAAAGGCGTGGTTCAAAAACGCTATGAACTCCCGGATGGGGGTTCACTGTCGCTTACGATTTCCACCTATTATACACCAAACGGCACCTCCATTAATGCGGTAGGGATTACACCACAGGTCTCCATTGATCTCGAAGAACCCGACGAGATAGAACAGATAATGCTCAGAAAGGTCGATACAACGGATTCCGTCGAAAATTTCGTCACAAAATGGATTGATGATGCATATCAGAACCCCGGTGAAATGCCAAAGGATTTCTCTCAACTTGAGACCGAACTCCCGAAATTACAGGAAATCCTCAAAGCAGAAGAAGACCTCACTGTTAGTATACGGTGGCTGAAACTGCGGGCAGAGCGGCTCTTTAATCTATATGTCGGTATTGATCAGGTCGTCAATTTAGCCTACGACCGACAATTAGAGGAGGCAATTCGCATCATTAATGCCGATGAAGTTGAAAAGTATCTCGCACCGCCACCAGAAGAAACAGAACCGCCTTCAACGACACAAGCGAACGTCCCGTTGGAAGATGAGGTTATCACGGAAGAATAGTTGTCAGAAGTGGGAAGTGCTTAAAGTCTATAAAGTCCGTAAAGTGTTCTAAAGTCCGTAAAGTTTAAAAGAACTTCCTAACTTTAGAACACTTGTAAACTTTCTTACGCTTTCCGATGGTTTCTGATTGCTGAAAGTGAGCGCAGTGAACGACCTGACGGTTTCCGATAGCTATTCCAAAAACATGAATTCCAGAACCGCGCACCCCCCCGATGTCATCACGAAAAAAGCACTCATTGTCGGACTCATTCTGGTTGTCGTTAACGCCTACTGGGTAGGGATAGCGAGTGAGCTTTGGTATGCCGTCTACACCCTCGTTTCACCGTTCTCCAATGCGGTTTTCACACTCTTTGTGCTGCTCGCTCTCAACGTCCTCCTCCGTAAAGGCGCGCCGCGTCTCGCCTTCACACCTGCCGAACTGCTCCTCATCTATATTATGGTGACGATGGTGTCCACCATCTCAGGACATGCGATGATGGCGATTCTCATGGGGACGCTTGCCCATCCCTTCTGGTTCGCAAGTCCTGAGAACGAATGGGCACAACTCTTTCTACACCACATACCCCCGTGGCTCACCGTCCACGAGTTCGAGTGGTTAGCGGGTTACTACGAAGGTGAATCGAGTATCTATTGGGCGGAACATTTCCGCATTTGGATTCGACCCGCGCTGCTCTGGTCAGGCTTTATCTTTCTGCTCTACGGGTCATTGCTGTGTTTAGGGCTGTTGCTCCGAAAGCAGTGGATGGAGCGCGAAAAACTGAGTTTTCCCTTAACCCAATTGCCGCTGCAAATGACAACCAATCGCAGTTTTTTCCGGTCCCGCGCCCTCTGGTTCGGATTCGGAATCGCCGCGCTCCTCCGTGTGATGGCAGGGTTGCACGACATTTTCCCAGTTATCCCGGCGTTGCCACCGAACTATCGGCTTGATAAGCACTTCACAGAACGCCCTTGGAACGCCATCGGGTACGCCTCAATGTCCTTTAACCTCGCAATCGTCGGATTAACCTACTTCATGCCGCTCGACCTCGCCTTCTCGACGTGGTTCTTCTTCTGGCTCACCCGTGCTGAACGTGTGATCGCAAGCGCAGTCGGGGTCACAAACATCAGCGTCCTGCATCTCAATGACCGTGCGTCGGGGGCTTGGGTGGGTATCGCCGTGCTGACCCTCTGGATGAGCCGTCGGCACTTCGCTCGATTTTTCCGACACATGATCGGCAGCGACCGCGGGGACGATAGCAACGAACCTTTCTCCTATCGAACGACAGGCGTTCTGACCGTGGTGAGTATAGGACTCGTCTTCGGGTTCTGCTATGCTGCGGGTATGTCGTTGTGGGCAATCAGTGTATTTTACGCCCTATTTATAGCGTTTGCGATAGCAATAGGACGCGTCCGTGCTGAACTCGGACCGCCTTATCACGAAGTCATCGGCATCAACCCACGACAGATGATGGTGAGTATGTTCGGGACACGGCAATTGGGGGCACCAAACCTCACCGTAATGACGTTTCTTTACGCCTTTAACCGTTGCAACCGTTCACATCCGATGCCGAACCAGATTGAATCCCTTCGGATAGGAGACCGCTCGGGCATGCCCGGCAAAACGTTGCTCTTGGGAATGGCACTCGCAATCGCAGTCGGTGCGCTGGCGACCTTCTGGACGTATTTGCAAGTCGCTTATCAGTATGGGGTGCTGGCACAATGCCAAGGCGTCGTCGGACGCTTCGGTTGGGAGAGTTTCAACCCACTTCAGAGTTGGTTACAGCACCCCAAAGAACCGGATGTCAGCGCGATGGTCTTTATGAGTGGTGGGTTCGCCTTCGTGTTTCTCCTTAACTTCCTACGGACACGCCTGTTATGGTGGACGCTTCATCCATCGGGTTACGTGTTGTCAGGCGCATCGTGGGGTGGACTCATCTATTTTTGGTTCCCCGTCATGGTGAGTTGGCTTATCAAGTTTTTGATTCTCCGGTTTTCGGGTTGGCAAACATACCGTAAAGCGATCCCGTTCTTCCTCGGATTGGTTTTAGGGGATTACATACCGCGTAGTATCCTGAGTCTCATCAGTTTCGCCTTGCACCTATATATGCCATCATCAGGGGCAGGACACACACTTTAGGGGTGGCAGTCAGCAGCCAACCCTCAGGAACCGAACAGGAAATTCTTCGTAGTGCAAACTATACGAAGATTAATTTATTAATTCGGTAATTTCCCAACAATGTCCGGTGCGGTTAGAAACCGCACCTACCGGGCCGGGGTAAATGTCTATTTATTTTTCGGGTTTACCATAGTTTGCGTCGCGAGTGATACAATGACACCACTCCTCACTGTCGAATCCATCACAAAGCAATTTGCCGCTACTCCTGTTGTGAAAGATGTCAGTTTCACGGTGTATCCGGGGGAAATCTTCGCGCTGTTGGGACCCAGCGGTTGCGGGAAAACGACGACCTTACGCATCGTCGCTGGCTTTGAAACCGCAGACACTGGCACAATCGCTATGGCAGAACGCACCTTTGCTGACGGGAATACCCACGTCCCACCCGAATCGCGCGGCATCGGCTTTGTGTTTCAGGATTATGCCCTCTTTCCACACAAAAACGTGCTTGAAAACGTCGCTTTCGGTCTCCGAAAGGTATCGAAAAAAACACGGCAGGAAAGAGCATCTGCGGTGCTGGAAATGGTCGGCATGACCCATCTACAGTCACGTTTACCGCATCATCTCTCCGGTGGCGAGCAGCAACGGGTCGCCTTGGCACGCGCTATCATTGCGCGCCCGAAACTGCTTCTCTTAGACGAACCCTTTTCAAGTCTTGATCCGGGACTACGCCAGTCTACCCGTGAGGAAGTTCGCACACTCCTGAAAGCCGAAGGAATTAGCGCGGTGCTCGTCACACACGACCAGGAGGAAGCATTGAGTTTCGCTGAGCGGTTGGGTGTGATGAAAGAAGGCACGCTTGAACAAATTGGCACCCCTGAGACGGTGTATCGTCATCCGAAAACGGCTTATGTCGCAGATTTTTTGGGACAGACAAACTTCATTCGTGCAGACATCAGAGACGGGATTGCTGAAACCCCTTTCGGACGTGTAGCGGTGGAGGGTGCTGAGACTGGGAACGCGCTTCTCTCTATCCGACCTGAATGTTTGACGATGATGGCTCCCGATGCGCAGCGCGACACCCAAAATGGGCATGTCGTGGGACAGGCGTTTAAAGGGCACGATTTCACATATCAGGTTGAAATGAACGGACAACAATACTTCGTCCAGACCGACTACCGTTGCCCGTTTCAGATAGGGGACAGTGTCACATTGAAAGCAGAATCGGCAGTAGCGGTCACGCCCGAATCGGATTGATTTTACACGGGATCTATGGTATAATTACATCTTACAGGCACAATTCTAAAAATTTCTGACGAACTTGATCTCCCGGAGAAAATCATGGAAAAAATAAAGAAGGTCGAAATTCATGACCAGATATTTGAGGAGACCTATACCGCCCATATCCAAAGCAATGGAACAAATTGGCTTGGGTGGATCCCAGAGGTTCCGAAAGTTAAGTGTGAGGAACCTACAGAAGCAGTACTACTGAAAATCCTCGAAAAAAAACTTCATGAGGTCCTTGTCGCCGAAGAAGAGGCTTGGGAAAATCAGTTCGAGGCAGATGTGAAAACTGGGAAACTTGATAAACTTCGAGAGGAAGCACTGGCAGATGTCCGAGCAGGGCGATTCAAATATCTATAAATCCAGCGGAATGGCATCGGGGTATATTCACAAAACGACCCATCGTTTTTGGGCGAATTATCGAAGGCTTCCGGCACATATTCAAAGACTTGCAGATAAGCAATTTCAACTGCTCAAGAAAAACCCAAGCCACCCGTCCCTTAATTTCAAGAAACTTGAAGGACATGACTATTGGTCAGCCAGGATTACAAGAGGTTATCGAGCAGTAGCATTTGAAGACGAGGAAGGCTTCGTCTGGTTTTCGATTGGGAAACATGATGACGTTTACGAGAGCCTGAGGTTATAGCAGCCATCGCATAGAAGCACAGATTATAACATATCCCGGATCTCATCAATCCCCTGAATCATACGTGTAAATGCCTCGACCAACCGATCAATTTCCGCATGCACCGCCGCATCATCACCCTTCTCCAGTGCATCGAGTACCCCAGGAAAAACGATCGCCGCGTAACCCGTGTTGAGACCCGGTGCATAGATAAGATGCTTAAACCAAGGCCGTAACGGCAAGCCTGTATCACTCGTCAAACGCCGTTCTAATTGATACAATCGCTGATTTATCTCCGAAATCTGAGAGAGATCGTCAGAAGCGAGATAATGTGCCAGCTCCCGATTGAGTCTCCCCGCCGATTGCTGCCACTCTGTGAGCAGACCGTCTAACTTCTCAACATCTTTGGCAATCTTGTTTTTCGAGCCAGAATTTTGCAAGAGTTTCAAAGGCGTCATCAGGTCGGTTGCATACGTCTCGTAGTCGAAGGGTAAAATATCGGCATTGGCAAGCTGCAGTGCAAGCGTGCCCCAGACCTGTGCCATCGCCGCCTGATACTGAAACGTCGGATCCCCGAAGTGTTCCATCCAGTAGAAGTTATCCTGCATGGCGTGGTAGACCCCATAAGGACCCCCGAAGCCCATGCTGACAGCGGGGATCCCCGCATGCCCAACAAATGGCGAATGATCGGAGCCGCTGCCGAGGTTCCCAATCTGTGGAATCTCCTTGCCTTGCGCGGTTTTCCAACTCTTGTAAACCGGTTTAAGCGTCCCTGGATCAACGACGTTCTGGGTTACTTCACGCATTAACTCTCGCAGCGATGGCGTTGCGCTCACATAGAACCGCCCCCCCGTCGCAGCGATGTCTACATTGAGGTATGCGATCGTTTTCTGTTGGAGCGTGGTTTTCAAATCCTCAACCCATTCCGTTGAACCGATGATACCGAATTCTTCAGCGTCCCATGAGGCAAAAACAATCGTTCGCTTCGGACGCATCCCGACTTTGGCAAGCTCCCCTAAACACTGCGCGACCTCCAAAAGTGAGGTTGTCCCGCTGCCGGGGTCTGCCGCCCCATAAACCCAAGCATCGTGATGGTTGCCTAAGATTACCCATTGATCTGGATATTCGGTGCCTTCTAAAGTCGCAATAACATTATAGATCGGACGGATGTTATGTTCACAACGCACCTTGATCCGCACCTTCGCAGGTCCCGGTCCGATGTGATAGGCAAAAGGTAAACCGCCTTGCCACTCGGACGGGACATTCGGTCCCGCGAGCGCACTTAGAAACAGTTCGGCATCTCGATACGCCAGAGGCACTACAGGAATTTCGGGAAGATCCGTCGCCTCGTCAAATGAGAGTCTCTCGGCATCTTGCGTCGCCGCCCACCCGGGTGTCAGTGGGTCGCTGGCATGCTGAAAGATATATTTCACGGTCCCGCGCTGTATCGCATCATCCGAACGCCAGGGACCCCGAGGATACACATCACCCCGCATGTATCCATCATCCGCTGGGTCCGAGTAGAGAATCAAACCGACCGCCCCGTTATCGCCAGCAACTTTCGCCTTCACACCCCGATAACTGCCACCATATCGGGCGATACAGATCTTTCCTGCCACCGAGATACCTTGATCGGCGAGCACTTGGTAGTCTTTCGGTAACCCTTTATTGACGTAGATGAGCTCAGCCGTTACATCTCCATCGGGTGAATAGGCGTTATACCCCGGCACAATTTCTGTTTCATAAGAATCCTTGTCCCATTCCCAACTCGCCTCTTTGTCGACAGCGAGATGCTGAACAGGCGAAAGCAGTTCTACATGCACTTCAAGCGGATGCGGAAGATACACATGATATTCGTATATCTGAACCTGTAAACCGTAGTTTTCGTATTCACTTCGAAGATATTCCGCTATCTTGCGGCTATTTTCTGTACCGGCAAGGTGAGGTTCCTCCGTCAAATACCGCAATTTATGTTGGCATCTTTCCGCTGAAACCAGATCTTTAAAACGGGTCTCATATTGCTTTTGTGTAGCGGTACTCTCCGCGGTGAACCCCCGCATCCCCAAAACATCATGAGCAGAAAGCGCGAACGCAACAAAAATACAGATACAGCAAAAATGTGGTCTCCACGTCCGCCATAGCAGATGAGACATATTTATTAGCCTTGTGATGAGTCATTACCCCCTGTTGTGTTATTGTTTTATGAGAATCATAACACATTTCCCGCGCATTTTCACTATATTTTTTCTGCTGCACTTACGCATTGGATTTCCGGACTTTCCGTTGACATTCAATTGCGGATGTGGTAGTATCTATAATGTGCCCAGTTTTTGGAAAACACAGCCCTATAGGAATTATGGAACCGCAACTTCAGGAACCGAGGGGCAGTTTCTCAAATTGGAGGGTCAGAAACTTCATATTGACATAGCAGACTATCAAATCACCCAATGCGACAAAATCCTTGGTATTCTTTCCAGCATGGTCTCACAAAAAGCATAAGGCAAATTTAAATGGACGCAAAGATTCTCATTGTTGAAGATGAACGCGATATTGTAGATTTACTGCGGTACAATTTACAGGAAGCAGGTTTTGAAACAGACGCCGTCCGGAACGGTGCAGATGCCCTCCATCGGGCCGTCGAAAACCCGCCGGATCTCATTTTATTAGACTTGATGCTCCCCGAGGTAGACGGACTCATCGTCTGTCGTCTACTCAAGAACGACCCACGGACGAAAAATATTCCGATCGTGATGGTAACCGCGAAGACCGAAGAGCAGGACCGAGTGACGGGATTGGAACTCGGCGCAGACGATTACATCACAAAACCCTTTAGTCCGAGAGAAGTCGTGCTTCGGGTATCCGCGGTGTTACGCCGCATCCAAGCCGGCAAACAATCAGAAAGCCCTAAACAGATTGAAACACACGGACTCACCATCGATCTGGACAAACATCAAGTCTTGACTGAAAACGGTGCAATCGATCTCACGGCAACCGAATTCAAACTCATTACGTTGTTCGCAGGTTCACCAGGGCGCGTCTTTACGCGTGATATTCTCATGGATGTAATATGGGGACAAGAGTATTACGGCATTGATAGGACAGTGGATACACACGTCAGCCGCCTGCGCCGTAAGCTGGGGGCATTTGGTAAGCATATCGAGACAGTGCACGGGGTTGGGTATCGGTTCAAGGCAGTTAGTTGATGACTCTCAACGGTAGGAAGGAACTCCGATCCCCGACTACTGACGGCTAATGAAGTGCTTTCAAGCGAGAGGGACCCCTTAAGGTTTCCTCCCGCATTGAAGTGCACTTGTAACTTGTAGGGTTAAAATATATAGATTCTGCTCCTGCACCTACGGAAACTGTATTCCCTGTTTTCGGCACACCTTTCGGATTTTGTTCACCGCACCCCCTATCTGTTTCCCGTTCCGCGTAACACCAAAAAGATGTTGGCTGACGACACGGCGGGAAATACCGAGAATGTTCCCAATCTCCTCTTGTGTTTTCCCTTTATAGAAATAGAGTTGAATACATTCGGCTTGGCGTTTGGTGAGTTCTCTCGCGATAATCAGACGAATCTGTTCAAGGACTGCCCGCCGCTTCGCGCGACGCGCCTCCATATATTCGTCATCAGGTGTCCGATACCAGAAATAGTCCTCGGTCGTGAGTTGATCGAAATACTCCGGTGGGACCGGAATTTCCCAAAAGTCAGGATTAAATTTGGGCATAGATAAAGCAGCTCCCTCGAATGTGAGGCGATCGCGCCTATGCCTTCACCAAATTATTGATAATGGACAGAGGCACCATCGCCACAATTGAATACTTTCAGGTGAAGTGTGACGTGGTTCGTAGTCAACATAATGGGTACCTCCTTATCTTCCTTATTGTTTTATGATTGGGAACGGTGCAAGTCGGTCAATGACGTTCGTAAAGAGCGCCTTTTGCGACCCGTGTATGATAGTATACCAAAAAACACAAAAATATGCCATAAAAAAACGGTAAGGGTTCATCTAAACACATTTTTGGATGCACTTTCGCCAATCCTTGGGAAAAATTAAAAAAAATAAGGGACAGAGGGGTTTCAACCCCCTGGCCCTTTCCAAAGCGTGCGGCACTCAGTGCCACACCCATAAGGGTGTAACACTAAGTGCCACACCTCCTCTGGTTTGCTAACATAACAAATACCTCCTTTTCCGCGATACAGCGGCATTAGGATACCATCATCATAAAATGACAATGATTCACCTATACGCATTTTCGGATGCACTTTTGGGTGTTCATGTAAAAAAAATCATTCTTCGGGATCAAAAAACACCTTGAGTGGGGTACTCAGCCGTGGTGTCTCAACCTGTTCCTCCATCGACTTTTCGCCCCTCCATTCACTGTGCTCAATACCCATCGTGTAAACCTGTTCTGCGGTGTCGGTGTAACTGAGGTATTGAAACCCAGCGTTTTCAAAACATATCAGTGCGGGTCCGTTGTCAGGTGATACTTGTAATGTGATGTGTTCAGCGCCGAGCCGTTCAAATGCGTAGTGGACCACTTCAAGAAGCGCGTCTGTGCCGTATCCACGGGCGCGATAATCCGGTCGAATGATGACGAATTTGAGCGTAACAGTGTCCACACCATAGTGAAGGAGTGTAAATCCGATGAGCAGGCGAGTCGTCCGGATCTCAATCGCCAAGGCGTGCATCCGTTCATTTTCGATCCAGCCGTGCCAATCTTCGAGAAACGTTTCAAATGAGACCTGTGTTGCGTAGAGGAGTTGCCTGATTCCCGGTCGGTTTATCCATCCCCACATTCGGCGGAGCTCATTTTCAGCGATCTGTCGGAGACGAATCCCGCCCCCATGCAGCCGTTCCAACTGACGCAACTGACTTCTCAAGCCTTCCAATTGCGAGGAATGCGCACCGACTTGCGCCCCGGCGGCTCGAATCATACGCTGATTCGGACGATCCATGAATTGTGCTTGTTTCACGCGGTTCTGGAAATATCCAAGTTTCTGCTCACTCCTTTCAATAATACGCATCAAGTTCTGAATGGCATCTTCCCATTTCTGTAGATCAGCGTTTCCGTCGTCGCGTGTTTCGATCGGTTCTTCTTTTATCTGAGTTTCGTTCATATCTCCCTTCCTTGAATCCAGAGATCCGGAGGTAACTTTCATATCGGATCGGACTAATATCCCCAGTTTCAACCGCTTGCTTAACAGCACACGCAGGTTCGTGTTGGTGCGTGCATGCGGCGAATTTGCACTCTGGAATATAAGACCGCATCTCGGGAAAATGAATATCTAATCCCTGTTCTTCATCCACTTCAAGCAAGCCGAGCGTTCGGATACCGGGTGTATCGGCAACGAATCCGCCGAATTCGAGCGGTAACAGCATAACCTCTGTCGTCGTATGCCGTCCTTTATGGATGCGTGTATCCACCTCACCTGTGCGTAATTGAAGTCCCGGTTGTACGGCATTGAGCAGAGACGATTTCCCGACCCCCGATGAACCGACAATTGCGGAAATCCTATCCTGCATCACCCCCCGCAATTCTTCAACGCCGACACCGGTCACGATACTCGTATAAACCACTTTATAGCCTAATTCTTCATATAATTTGAGTTCGCGTTGGACATTCTCGAATTTCGCCAAATCAAGTTTGTTAATACAGATAACGGGATCCACCCCGGATGCCTCCGCGGTGACGAGAAATCTATCCAGCATTCGCAACTTGAGCGTTGGATGCCGTGCCGCAAAGATAATGAGGAGCATATCCAGATTAGCGACAATAACCTGTCGCCACCCGTCCGTGCGAATCCGTCCAAACTGCGTGTCCCGGGGCAGACATTCCTCAATGTATCCACTGTCCGCTGCGGACACAGCCGTAGAAATGTGGACTCGGTCGCCGACCGAGACGAGATCCACGTATGGCATCTCCTTTGTCTCAGCGAGCCGCCGTTTTTCATCTTCAATGAGGTGGTGCCGTAATGCACAAGTGTAGCTGCGCTTGCCAACTTGTACCTCATAAGCACCACTTCGCGCTTTTATGACAATGCCTTCCATAGTCTCATTCAGAGGGAGCATCAAAGAAATCCTCGTTCAACAGTGCCTAAGCACCAGGGTTCCGCCAGATAATGCGGCCCCGCGTCAGGTCATACGGAGAAAGTTCAAGGGTAACCTGGTCGCCGGGAAGCACCCAAATCTTGTGCTGCATCAGCTTACCAGCGAGGTATGCCACAACTTTGTGGTCGTTTTCTTCTAATTTCACCTGAAATAGGTTTCCAGGTAAGGATTCCATAACAGTTCCGAAGACGCGAATCGCTGCGTCTTTAGTGGCTTCACGGGTTTTGGTCGTCGCATTTTCATTTTTCATTTTCTATTCTCCTCTTTTTTTATGACTGTTTGTTACATTTAACACTCTATTGGATGCACTTTATTAACGAATTGTTCGGAAAAAAGTTGACATCCAGCCCGAAAAGTTATAAAATACAGGCGTAGGAGATTCCATTTCGAGTTTTTTATAAAAGGAGAAAAAAACAATGAGCCAAGCCTTACCGCTTGTCGCCTATCCTGACCTCGAAGGCCAAGTCAAGGCGATGGAGGAAGACGGATACGCTTATCTACCGAAGGTTATCGAAGGCGAACAACTTGCGGAACTTCGTGCTGCGATGGATCGGTTAACCGCAATTCCCGAGAGTTTTGATCGGCACGGGACTCCAGAGAATGGAAACGGTTTCCTTAACAAACACATTAACAACGCCTTCAACCGCGACCCTGTCTTCTTAAAATATCTTGATCTGTCTCCAGTTATCGAATTGGCAGAGGCAGTCCACGGCGAGGATTGTCATGTCATCGGTATGACGGCATGGGTAACGGGGCCTGGGCGTCCCGACCAAGGGTTGCACGCAGATTGGCTTCCGATCCCATTGCCAACGGATATTCTGGAAGATCCACGCGTCAAGGTGCCAATTTTCATTTCAACCGCACACTACTACCTCGATGACCTTTACGAAGACCTCGGTCCAACAAAATTCATTCCCGGTAGCCATCTCTCCGGCCGGAGACCCGACGGCGCGACGGAATGGAAAGGGGCGACAGAAAAGAGTATCCTCTGCAATTCTGGCGATGTCGTGCTTTTCCGAAGCGAAGTCTGGCACCGCGGCACAGCAAACCGTAGCGACCAGACCCGCTACCTCTTACAAGTGCATTACGCGAATCGGATGATCACTCAGAAATTCCCACCCTATCTGAACCGGTTTCAGTTCAATGCGGGAATCTTGGAACAGGCAACTGAACGCCAACAACGATTAATGGGCAATCACCGCCCCGGCGCCTACGATTGATCCCCAATTTTTCAGCGAACAATGACCGCCACCGAGGATAACAACTTCCCTTGAATAGAAAAGACACCATCGGGACACCGCCAACACCGAGCGTTATCAGCGAGGAGCCACACGGGAAAATTATTGCCCTCAGTCTGCTCCTCGCGTTTCTTTGGGGCGGGAATTCGCCTTCCATCAAGATCGGCTTGGCAGATTTCCCGCCAATGGCACTGGCGTTCCTCCGTTTCGTGATTGGGCTTGTCGTTATCGGCGGGTGGGCACTCTATCGGGGTGTCTCACTCCGTTTGCGCAAGGGTGAACTCCCTCGATTGCTGTTGCTAACAACGATCTTCATCCTCCAAATCATCTGCTTGAACACCGGCACCCTCTACACGACCGCCTCCCGATCCACCATTTTCATTAACGTCTACCCCTTTTTCACGGCACTCTTTGCGCATTTCTGGATTCCCGGCGAACGTCTCTCCGTTCCAAAGACCTTGGGAATCGTTGTCGCTTTCAGTGGTGTCTTCGTAACTGTTGCTCCGAACCTCGGAGAAGGCGAAACGAGCGTCCTCGGTGACCTCGTCGTGCTTGTGAGCGGATGTTTCTTAGGACTCCGCGTCGTCGTGACGAAACTGCTCATCCAGTCGATCCATCCGTATCGCCTCTTGGCGTGGCTGCTCACCTTAAGTCTCCCGTGCTATGCCATCATGAATTTAGTTTTTGAGCGTGGACTGCCGATGGAACTGACACTCAGGAGTAGTGCTGCTTTACTCTATCAAGGCGGTGTCATCGCGGGTTTCTGTTTTTTGGCGTGGACTGCGGTGCTTGAAAGGTATAGTGCGAGTAAGCTCGTCGTGCTTTTTTTCGCAACCCCACTATCGGGCGTTGTGTTTAGCTACGTGTTTTTAGGTGACGAGTTGACGGTCAGTTTATTGGTAGGTGCCGTCCTCGTGGCTGCTGGGATTTATCTGGTGAATATACGGCGTTGATGTGTTTAGAGGCTCTGCTGGTAAGAGAAGATACCGCTTCCTATGGGAGATTGATGAGAGCATCCAGGGCAGTTTGCGTATCGATTTCCGGGTCGAATGTGACTAATCCTTTTAACAAGCGCACTTGCATCTAAAAAGAAATAATCCACAAGTTTTATTTCTCCCGTTCTTCTATGATAGCACGACTGCCAAGATTATCCTCTGGGTTTATTCCATCCTCCAATAGAAGTTTCTGCAGTTCTTCGGCAGTAGGAATTTCAGTGTTAGGATCCGGTTTTCCAAGGACCTTTTCAATAGATGGACGTAGTCTTTCATTCTGTGCTCGTGTTCGAGCGGAATACGCAGCTTGACGCTCTTCCGGTGTAAGCGACTTCATGAGTGGAGCTTGAAGTACTTCTAATTCCTTTTTCACTTCTGCTAAGTCCCATTCAAGTTGCTCAATTTTTATGAGCAGTTTCGTGATAGCGGGTATCATCCGTGTTCTCCTCTCTATTTGTTTGTTATGCGGACAGATGTAGAAATTTTTCCAAATATATAGATGTCCACGGGTAGATGCGGTTTTGCGGCGTTCTCGTCCAACTGCATCTCCTCTAAGTCCAAGTAATTCTAAAATCTACCATATAGTTTAACCTATACAAAAGGGGATGTCAAATCGCTTTTTGTCTATTTATGGTGGATTATACAATTACTTAGACACTCCCCACCGGCGAGGTTAGAAACCTCGCCTACCGGGGAAGGGAAAACCTTTGCGTGCGTTCTATTGAAATGTCAACTTATTTTTACAATTCACCATAGTTATATTTACTGCTTTTCAAGCAAGCGTTCTATCTCCAGTCTGTATGCGGAGTCAGGGGTGTCCTTGAGATGCTGCGCAAAGACGCTCTGTGCGGCGGCTTTATCTCCGAGTTCCAAATATACTTTACCAAGTCCATACAAGACTTCGGCAGTGTAGACACGACTGGATGTTCTCTGTTTGATGGTCTCGATTCGTTGCTTCAATTGTGCAAACGTCTGTCGTGCGGCAGCTTCATCACCGAGTTGCAAATACACTTTACCAAGTCCAAACAGGGCCTCCGTGGTGTCATCAACAAAACCGAAAGAGGTTTTCGCCGGAAAGTCACCGTCAAGACGATTATGCCCGAGTATCCCCAGGAGTGTTTCAAATTTTGCGCGGGCTTCTTCATAGCGTCCCTGCTTGAAAAGGATGTAACCCCAGAGATAGAGCGGCTCTGTCTGATTCAATGGGAGTATCGCAGTTTGGTAACCCTCTTTAACGGCTGCCTCGGCTTTGAGATAGAGGGAAACATCCCCTTCCGTTTCTGCCAACTTCGCATAGCAAAAAGCGATCCCGTAATTTAACAGTGTAAGGAATTCGACATTAATGATCTTTGTATCATCAGGGAAGTGAGGGAACTTTTTCGCAGCCGCCTCGTACTTGGCAATCGCTGCGCGATATTTACCCTCATACCGCAGGGATTCGGCGTCGTACACATCCTTATATAGATTCGGTTGTCTACATCCGAGCAGTCCCATCATCAGAATACCCACAAGACTTATGCCAAATATCTTTATCCGAATGGACATAGGGATCTCCTTAGCAATTTGGAAAGAGACGCAAAAACGCCTGGAATGTGCAAAATCTGTTAGGATCAACTTGTGTTACGCTAATAGAACTTCAGAGATTCGCGGTTCCAGTATTTTCGATTCGGGTAATTCGTTTGAAGAAAGTTCATCAGGCGATACTCGAGTCGTTCGGGGGTGCCGCTGGCATCCAAACGGATGATAAAATACACACCATCTGCGTCTGTTCCGTCATCGCCATCCAGCCCGATGACGTAAAGTTGTTCGGGTTCGAGCGGGACGGCTTTCACTATCTCTTGATAACCGGGTGGTACTTCCCCATAGGTCAGACAAGAAACCGGGGAGGTCAACAGGTCCCTAACAAAATTATCAGAAGATTCATATTTCAATTCCCAAACCATTTGAGAATCTTTCCATCGCTTTTTCTCGTCAGAGGCACTTAGTTTTTTCCGAACTGTAATACTTCCAACGCTCAACGGTTCTTGAAAATAGGGATCTCGATACATACAGAACGTTGGCTGCATCACTGACGACCCCCAATCAAGGGTGACATACCCAAGGGGCAGTTGGCATCCAAGGAAAACCCAGACGCAACTGATGAGGAGACCACTCACGACTGCAATGGTGATATCAATTTTATTCTTCATTTCGGCTACCTCCGGGTATTCAAGGTGGACATCTTGATTCATCGCCGTCTTATGCTGTTTCCTATTTTATCATTTTTTTCAAAAGCGTATAGCATATATTACAGAAATTTTGGAGAACGAACCTATTTTTCTATCGCCACGCACACCAAGCTGTCCGAAAGAATTCTGTATCTGAACAGGGAGGCGCTTCAAGATTTTGTGCCCCGGTTTCGTCCGGTTCCAGAAATCGGACTCTATGTCCTCCCTCAAGTTGTTTCCAGTAGGTTGCGTCCCATGGTGCAATATAATCCCACACCACCGACTTCAAAGACACCTCCGTCGGCTCATAAAAACACTTGGATTCAAAGTACCATTCGAGCCACACTTTATCGGCACAAATCACTTCCCAGATGATCCCTTCCCTATCATCTGTCAACCGAGAACTCGCGTCTATGTATCTTTGCCAGTCAGGTGCGGCGAACGCCTCCCATTGTGCGCCGCCTTCGGGTGTCAGCCCATAATACGTAATTGTTCTCCAGTCTACAAGGTCAACCTGCCAGCCGGGTTCATTTAGGGCGCGTTCGATTTGTTGGTGCGTTGAGATAGGTGCATCCACCTTATTTTCGGCATAGATTAGCTCCGAGACGATGAGGCGATGGAGCGTCTCAATGAGTGCGTCTCGCGTTAACCCGTGTCCTTTTTTATTGAGACTGAACTCAAAGTCGCTATCCGTGAGACCTGAGACAGGAAATAGCCACTCGACAACGGTTTCGAGTATCCAATACTCGCCGCGTGTAAATCTGGGTTCCATCCTGTTGTCCTTTGTGAAATTACCATCATAGGATTTATTGCTTTTCAAGCAAACGTTTTACCTCAGCCTTGTGTGGTGAATCGGAGTAGCGCTCCAGAAGCATCGCAAACATCCGTCGTGCGGCGGCTTCTTCACCCAGCTCCATATACACTTTTCCAAGACCATACACGACTTCCGCATAAATCTCCTCAGCGTCGGGACCCACGTATTCTCTCTGTAGGGCTATTTTAAGTAGTACCTCCAGCTGGGCAAATACACGCCGTGCAGTGGATTCTTCTCCCAACTCCAAATATGCTTTACCAAGATCATACGGGATCTTCGCATAGATCCCCTTAGCATCCCAACCGAGATGATCACCCTCTACAGTTATCTTAAGTAGCTGCCCAAGCTGGGCAAATACACGTCGAGCAGCAGATTCATCACCTAACTTCAAATACGCTTTACCAAGCGCACACATGACTCCCGCAGTATAGAAATAACTGTCCGTTCCGTGAATCATGATTTCAAGCTGGGTAAGTATCTGTCCTGCGGCGGCAGTATCACCGAGTTCCAAATACGTTTTACCAAGCGCATACAGGGCATCCTCAAGAAAGCGATCACTGAATCCATTCTGCGGGGCGGCATCAATGAGTTGCTCGTATTTGGCACGGGCTTCGGCATACCGTCCCTGCTTGAAAAGGATGTATCCCCACAGATAGAGCGCGTCTGCCTGATCGGAGGAGAGTATTGCCGTTTCGTAACTTTCTCTAACTGCCGCCTCGGCTTTAATATAGAGGGAAACATCCTTTTCCGTCTCTGCCAATTTGGCATAGCAAAAAGCGATATGGTAGTTGAAAAAAGCAGGGAAACTGACATTAATGACCTTTGTATCAGCGGGAAATCGAGGGAGTTTTTTGAGAGCCTGCTCATACTTTGCTATCGCTGCCTCGTATTTACGATCGTATTGCAGATCGTTCGCTTTATACACATCCGTGTACAGATTCGGGCTCTGCGCTGTAACCAGAATAAGCCCCCCATATCCCAATAGCCCGACTATAAGAATGGCTACAATGCTTCTGATGAAGACCTTTCTCAAAACAGCCATCGTAATTCTCCTTGACGATCACAGCCGTGAATCCTCCTAATGCCATCTCATTGAACCTATCCATTCTTGTTTGTCTTTGCCCGGTGCGGTTACAAACCGCACCTACCGGGTTTGGGGAAACATAGAATTACCCGAATATTTTATTAAACTCCATTCAGGTGAAAAATGCCCATTATGCCTGAGAAAGGACCTCAATAGAGTTGGAGGTCATCTCGTGGAACAGTGAAACGATTGCGACGCGTGATTAGAAAGTCTTTCAGGTGATATTCCAATCGTTCTGGGATGCCTCCCTCATTCAAACGGATGATAAATGCCATACCTTCTGAGGGTCTTCCTCTATACTCCCGCATCTGGACGATATAATATCGTTCGGGTTCGAGAGGTCCGGCTTTCACCTTCTCTTGATAGCCCGGTGGCACGTCCCCGTAGGTCAGAGAGGATACAGGTGATGCCGATCTTCCCAGGAGTTTCTGAATGAAATTATCAGACGGTTCCTCATATTGTAAGTACCACACCATACTGGGTTCTGCGGGTCGTGTATGGTACCCCATAGGAAGATGGGCGTGTCCTGCGTTGAACTCCCATCCCCTTGTCTCTTCAGAGGAATGTAGCACTTCCCAAACGATAATCGTTCCAATGTCTAATCGTTCTTGATGACCAAAACCTCGATTCAGATACATAGAGAATGTCGGGTTCATCACCTCCGACTGCGAGTCGATGATGATATACCCAGGAGCAGGCACACATCCAGCGACAAAGAAACAACTGATGAGAATGCCAGCGCGGGTAATAGGGACAATACCAATTTTACCTTTCATTTTATCCACCTCTGGGTATTCAAGACGCGCTCCCTCGATTCATTGCCGTCTGATGCTGTTTCCTCTTTTATCATTTTTCTGGTAAGCGTATAGCATATTATACAGAAATTTTGGTGAACGCATCTATTTTTCTATTGCCACGCACACCAGAGGTTAAGATACCACTCCGGCTTTGGCAACAGATACCGTTCCACGTTTCGTGCCTCGGTCACGTCTCGTGCATGAAATCGGACTCTATGTGCCCCCTCGA
>JAJEIP010000107.1 GCA_022827885.1 Candidatus Poribacteria bacterium | reverse complement strand
GGACTTAACCCCCCTAACCCCCCTTATCAGGGGGGAATTAGCGGTCTTTCTCATGACACATTGACTTGCAAATGTCTACTTATTTATAGGATTTACCATAATAACTCTAAAGCCGCTATCCATAGAAACGGAGGAGCAATATATATGCAAAATTCGATAGATGTCCAAGACTTGGAGCATGACAGTGTGGACCCTGAGGAAGATCCAGCGCGCGATCAGCTGGAAGCGCATCTCCGTGAGAGCATAGTCGGAAGGTATATCAGGAGTTACAACAGGCGTTTGCGCACGCTCACCCAAGAATTAGAAAACATACAACAGCAGGTTGATGACAAACTCACTGGTATAGATCGACACGTTTCCGAGGAAATCGCAGCGGTCAAAACTGATATTCGCGGCCTGTCCGACCAACTTGGCGGCGAGGATTTAGGGTTAACGTTAGAAAAAATTGAGGGCCTCATTGATGCGAAGCTGGATGCAAGACTTGACGGGATTACTGCCCGCAGCGAGGCTGACCTTCAGAAATTGTCAACCTTAATTAACGATTTCGCCAGTGAGTTTCAGAAACAAATTGATCGACTCACCAATGAAATGAAACTCTTACGAGAGCAAGCGCGTCGAAATCAGGAATCTTTACGCACAGAGTTAATTTCTGAAACTGAAACCCTTGAAACTACGAAAGTCGATCGGTTAACCTTAGCCGAAACTCTCATTATGCTTGGGATGAAATTGAAAGATGATGACTTGCTGGATGAATTCGGAATAAATCTGGACCTCGATGAAGGCTTAGATGGAAACTCGGAAAATGACGAAAGTTAAGCATACAGTTATAACGATTCTTCTGATGCTTTCCGCTGGCATGAGCAGTCAAACCGCAGCGGCTGAATCAGTTCCGTCAGATGAGATTTCAGTGCTTGTCGTTGGTGATATTACGATCAGTAGTCGGATGACCCCATTGATTGAAAACAAAGGTGCGGGTGTATTTTTTCAGGGCACCGCTGATTTGATTCAATCTGCGGATGTCGCGACTGCTTCCCTGAACGCGAGCATATCGGAAAGAGGTGAACCGCGATACGGGATTGAACACCCCTTTCGGGCAGCACCGGGACTCGGCAGAGCCATTGCGAATGCAGGATTTGATGCTGTCTCCTTAGCCACCCCACATATAATGGATTTCGGTTTCGAGGCGTTGGAGGATACGATCACAGAACTGGAGTGGTATGATGTCAAACCGATTGGTGCTGGGACGAGCGGGGAAACCGCGAAACTACCGGCATGGGTATCCGTCAGGCGAGGCCAAACCGAAACTGCACAGGTTGCGTTGTTAGCGTATTATCGAGTAAATGAATTCGCACGTTACACTGAGGATCCACTTGCCTATGCCGTTTACAGCGAAATGACAAATGCTGTCGAACAGATACGGACAAAAGCGGACCTCGTGGTTGTCTGGTTACACTGGGGCGGCAGAAGCCGCTCTAAGGAAGAGGCAATCGGCAGACAGCGAATTTTTGCCCACGCTCTCATCGAGGCAGGCGCGGACATGGTGGTATGTCAACAACTCCATACGTTTGGTGGTATTGAGTTGTATCAGGACAAACCGATTGTTTACAGCCTGTCAGATTTTATCTATGATACTTACGATAAACAGCACTCACACATCGTTATCCCCAAGGCAACGTTTGACGCGAAAACGCTGAAGTCAATTGAGTTAATCCCGATTTTGACAGATCCGCCAAAGACCTCAGTCCGTCCTGGAAAACCCAAGGAAAGTAGAGGCGAGGGGACCTCGCCCCTACAAGTTGCCAATCAGTTTCCGAGCGTCCTAACGGGGAAGGCAGCGATAGACACCTTACAGAATTATCAGCGACGCTGCGCAGAACTGAAAACGGAGGTATTCATAGAAGGCGAACGCGGGTGGATTCGATTTTCTAACCATGAACGTTAGAAAAAGGGATAAGCCCGTAACAAAGTGGGGGTAACCCCAGAGAGAAACAGGTCAAAGTCCAAACGCATGCTCTATAACCGCAAGGAACATTAGAAAATATGACAGGCAACACGGAGGATGTCTCGCAAAACTTGTTCAGAGGCGAACGTGGGTTAACGCCTAAAGCATTCCTCATCGCAATTCTCCTAATACCTCTTAACGTTTTTTGGATTATTGAGTTGGAGGTTGTCCGTTATACACATCCGACATTAATTCATCCGCTGTCTAATGTCATTTTCATAATCTTTTGGCTTATAGTGTTCGGTGCGGTATTGGGAAAATTGTCCCCCAAACTGCGGTTAACACCAGCGGAGTTGCTCACAGTTTATGTCATGTTGTGCATTGTTTCTTCGCTTTGTTCGCACGATATGATGGAAATCCTTGTCACTATCCTTGGGCATCCATTTCGGTTCGCAACGTCTGAAAATGAATGGCAGCAGCTTTTTTGGAAAGAGCTTCCGACATGGTTAACCGTTCAAGACCCGAGCGTCTTATCGGGGTATTATGAGGGGCAATCGAGTCTCTATCGAAAGACACATCTTACGGCTTGGGCGGCTCCTGTGGTGTGGTGGACGGTTTTTATTCTCGTGTTGATGTTTGTTATGCTGTGCATCAACACACTGCTTCGTATCCAATGGACTGAGCGGGAACGGCTGACGTATCCAATTATTCAACTTCCGCTTGCGATGACGGAGCCGAATACAAGTTTTTTCAAAAATAAGCTAATGTGGTTAGGCTTCAGTATTGCCGCAGCTATTAGCATCCTAAACCTACTTAATTCGATTTATCCAGCGGTTCCATATCTACCAGTAAAACGTCAAAATATCCATCAGTACTTCACCGGTCGTCCTTGGAATGCGATGGGGGGTGTGCGTCTCTCGTTTTATCCTTTTGCGATTGGGATTAGTTTCCTGATTCCACTGGACTTGCTTTTTTCGTGCTGGGCATTCTATTGGGTGTACAAATTTGAGTTAATGGCAGGTAGTATTCTTGGAGTCCGGAATTTACCGGGATTTCCCTACGCGGATGCCCAGAGTTTCGGGGCATATATGGTGCTTCTCGCGACCGCTGGATGGGTCGGCAGAACGCACATCAAACGGATTTTTACTGGGGTGGTAGATGGCTTCCGAGGCACGTCTCAGATAGAGATGCAGCGTGAGCCGATGCCTTATCACATCGCTTTTCTCGGCATCGTGTGCGGGATGCTGTTTTTGTCCGTGTTCTCCTATAAAGCAGGCATGTCGCTTTGGGTAATTCCCATCTTTTTCGGGCTTTATTTTCTGCTCGCGACCATGATTGCCAGACTTCGGGCGGAATTAGGATTCTTAGTTCACGATTTGCACAGAGTCGACCCTCACGGGTTAATCGTGACAGCGTTCGGTACCCAGCGTCTGACAACGCGTACAAAAACGGTTTTCTCGTTGTACATGTTCTTCAACCGAGCCTATCGAGCGCACCCGATGCCGCAAGAATTAGAGGCGTTGAAAATTTCAGAGCGACGACAGATCCGCCCTCAGCATACCGCTGCGGCGATTGTCATTGCAACCCTCGTTGGCGCGATCGTTATATTCTGGCTACTCTTAGATAGTTACTACAGACACGGCGCAGAAACGGGTTATTACGGTCCTTGGGCATTAGGGTTCGGCAGAGGCGTTTATCGACAACTTGAAAACTGGTTGAATTATCCACAAGGCACGGATGTCCCCGCGCTCGCCTTTATGGGGGGTGGCGCCGGCGTCGCTCTCGGACTTATGTTATTGCGAACCCGTTTTCTGTGGTGGCCCCTGCATCCCCTCGGCTATGCTATGGCAAACAGTTGGGGCATGTTCAACCTCTGGAGTTGTCTGTTCGTCGCATGGGTAGCAAAGGCGGTTGTATTGCATCAAGGAGGGCTCAAAGCTTACAGACGTATGGTGCCATTCTTCCTCGGACTTGCCCTCGGAGACTACATAAGCGGAAGTTTGTGGAGCATCGGTAGCATTCTTGCCAACACGACGCTCTATCAATTTTGGCCCTGATGTTCTCCGATTGTGCTCCGTCGTCGTTCCGTATCAAGAGGTCAAATTGACCGATGAAATCATAATCCTTTTAAGACCGTGCCAGTTTGGCAGAAATTCAGTGGGCACTCGCGCTATTTCACGTACTTGTTATTGGCACAGATATTGCATGTTATTCGGTCAATAGGTACGACGAATTCATACGTAACGACCCATCTATATTAAAAAGGAGAAAAAACATGGAAACCAAAGAGAAAGCAGAAAAAAACAGAGACGAAAATTCCACTGAAGAAGAACTTGTACAGGAACTCCCACTCCTTCCGTTAGACGACCTCGTTGTCTTTCCGTATATGCCGCCGGTGCCGCCATTTCCGCCACACCACGTTGCGCTTACCGGAAAGATGGCAACCACGGCTGTTGAACATGCGATGGAACATGAAAGGACGCTCTGCATTTTTCGTCCGAAAAAGGAACTCTCCAAAGAGGACATCAAGGATCTTAAAAAGAGTAACTTCAGTCCAATCGGGAGTTTAATACACATCCTTCGATACAAAACCGACGATGAAGATGTGCTGTTTCTCGCGGTTGGACGCGAACGCGTTGAAATTGAGGATATCTTGCACACCGAACCCTTCGTCAAGGTTCGTGTGAATATCCTGAGTGGTGATAACGAAGACCCTATTGGTAACCCAGAACTGGATCTGGAGGTGGAGGCACTCGTCCGCAGCAACGATGAAATGTTCCAACGGATCGTTCAGATGTCATCGCGCTACCAAGAGGAATACGGCAGCCTCACCAAAACAATGATTGATGAACCGGGTCGTCTTGCCGACTATATTGCCGCCATGTTGGATTTAAAGCCACACGATAAGCAGCGCGTCTTGGAGGCGGTATCCATCCAGGAACGCTTGAATACCCTTGCTGTTATCCTCGCTAAAGAACTCGACCTCCATGAATTAGAAAGCAAAATCCAAAATAACGCCCAAGCCGTCATTAACAAAGGACAACGTGAATATTATCTCAGAGAACAACTCAAAGCCATTCAGACGGAACTTGGTGAATCGGATGACCTTGGACTTGAAATTGATGAAATGCGGGAACAGTTGAGTGAAACTGAAATGCCCGAGAAAGCGAAACACGCAGCGGAAAAAGAACTGAAACGTCTCTCTAAAATGCAGTCTTTCTCACCCGAATCCACTGTCTCTCGAAACTATTTGGACTGGTTGTTACATCTGCCTTGGTGTGTCAGCACGGAAGATGCTTTAGATCTCGCCGCGGCACAAGAAATCCTTGATGCGGACCACTACGATTTGGAAAAGGTCAAAGAGCGGATTCTGGAATACCTTGCGGTTCGCATGCTCAAAACCGATATGAAGGGACCTATCTTCTGTTTCGTTGGGCCGCCGGGTGTCGGAAAAACCTCTCTCGGTAGGTCTATCGCTCGCTCGATGAACCGAAAATTTGTGCGTATCTCGTTAGGCGGTATGCACGATGAAGCTGAAATCCGTGGGCATCGACGCACCTACATCGGTTCAATGCCGGGACGCATCGTCAAAGGACTCCGACAAGCCGAGTCGAACAATCCTGTCTTTATGCTTGATGAGATTGACAAACTTGGATCTGATTTCCGAGGGGATCCGGCGTCCGCCCTTCTGGAAGTGCTTGATCCGGAACAGAATCATTCATTTACGGACAACTATCTTGATGTCCCGTTTGATCTTTCAAAAGTGATGTTTGTCACAACAGCAAATCAACTTCATACCATTCCACCACCGCTACGTGACCGGATGGAGACCATAGAGCTCCCCGGCTATACTGCCAACGAGAAGCAAATTATCGCCAAGCAGTATCTGATACCGCGTCAATTGAAAGAGAACGGATTGACAGATACGTCGATTGATATTAAGGATAAAGCGATTGACAAAGTAATCAGCGAATATACTCGCGAGGCGGGTGTCCGAAATTTAGAGCGCGAACTCGGTACCGTCTGTCGAAAAGTCGCACGTCGTGTTGCCGAGGGGAATACCGATCCGACAACCATCACGACGAAGGACATCCAAGGTTATTTGGGACCCGCGAAGTTTGATTCTGAAATCGCGAGTCGTAAAGCCGATATTGGTGTCGCGACGGGGCTTTCTGTCACACCTGCTGGTGGTGAGATCCTTTTCATTGAAGTCGCTGCTACCAAGAAGATAAATGCCCAGACGCAAGTTCGTATTACCGGTCAGATTGGCGAGGTTATGCAGGAATCCGCACAGGCTGCCCTCAGTTATGTCAAATCCCAGTCTGATGCGCTTAAGTTTGATCCGAGTGTATTAGAAAACGACATCCACATCCACGTACCAGCAGGCGCAATCCCTAAAGATGGGCCCTCGGCTGGTATTACAATTGCGACTGCCCTTGCTTCAATTGCCACACAGCAACAAATCAGTCCTGAGATCGCTATGACAGGCGAACTGACGCTCAGGGGAAGGGTATTACCTATCGGAGGTGTGAAGGAAAAAATTCTTGCCGCGAAGCAGGCAGGTATCAAAAAGGTCATCATGCCACAAGGGAACAAAAAACACTTCATTGAAGTTCCAGAAGACATTCAATCTGGTGTTGAGTTTCTATTTGTAGAGCATGTCACCGAAGTTTTCACGGAAGTATTCGCATGAAACGCTTAAAGAAGTTGCTTTTTTCTGATGAATCTTGCTATAATAAGTCGTTAACTTAGAAAACCAGAAAAAAGCAACAGGTTTTCATTATAGGGATGTTGACAGCACCCCTATTTAACTGCCGAAATTATAGCATTTTTATAGAATTTTTACAAGCGAAAAACTCAGTAAATATAAGGGTTTATGGCACTTTTTC
>JAJEIP010000096.1 GCA_022827885.1 Candidatus Poribacteria bacterium | reverse complement strand
ATATATCAGGGATAAAATTTACTTGCGTTTAGAGGATGCTTCCATCGCTGGATAGATTTCTATATCCGCTCGTGTGATGAGAACGCCGACGTAGAACGTCAACCAGTCGCCGCAGCACTCAATAGACATATACTCATCGTTATCACTGGCATATTCGTGAAGTTCAACATCGAACTTATCTTCCCCTTCGGCATTGGTAAGGGTGAGTGTTGCGGGAACAACGTCCTGTCGGTTATATTCAACAGCAATATCCGCATTCTCATCCTCCGGGTCCGGAAAATAGAGGGTCATGGTATCCGGCAACGGATCACCGAGTTCACATTCATCGTCAACAATCCATCGGGAGATCTCGTAATCGTCCTTCGTTCCAGCGATATGATCGACCCCGATAACGACTTCCTCCTCCGCGTCCCGGACGTGATACATATAGCGGCGGAGGCTGTGCCCTTCATACTTCTTCCGTATGACGAGTTTAAAAGCGTGCGAAGTATCTCCGGTCTCCTCATACGTGAGGATGTCGGAGAGTTCAATCATGCTATCGAGCGGAATATCGACCAACTCATGCCGTTCCGGTTTCTTCGGTTCAGCGTCTTTGCGTCTACCAAACAGGGATTTGCCGTCTTTTCTGCCAAACAGTGCCATATTCCCACCTAAAAATAACCCTTGTTATACATCACAACCACAATCACACCAACAACGAGGACACTTCCGAAGATAAGCAGGAACCAAGTTGCCCCCGATGTCTTCTTCTCAACAACAACAGTGCGTGTAGCAGGCGGGGCGCGCGTTGTGTTTGTTACCGTAGGTGTCGTCTCGGCAGCGGCAATAAGTTCCGACTTCAATGCCGCTTCATCGGGAAGTTCATCAACTGTGAAAGCCTCGGCCCCCTCCCCATAAAACGCATCAGGATTTTCCTCGACGTAACTTGCGACATAATCCTCATCTCGGTTTGTGCCGGGATCTACGTAATTCGCGTTCGGTTCAACGCCTTGACTCTCGTAATAGTCTTTGTAGTACTCATACTCCGCCTGTTTTTCTGCACTCCAATGCGAGCGGTCATAGTCTCGATGGTGATAGTGCCACAGGTAACTATGGCGAATCGAATGGTTATAATAATCATGGAAATAGATACCGAACATGAGGTTGTTAAACGCCATAGATGCCGCCAACGGGTACATTGAATACCCCATCATCGGGTAGTAACCTCCGAAATTATTGACGTTAATCGTTTGGCGTGCGTCTCGACGTGCGCGTGCCGTCTCGCGATTCGCTCTTCTGTTTTGGCGTTTCAGCGTCCGGTTTTCCGCCTTGAGTTGTCGAACCTGTTTCCGATTTTGCGCTGTCACCTGCCGTTGCTGGTTGCGCGTTGCGCTCCGGGTCGCAGTCGTGCTTCGATTGGTTGCAGTCGTGGCTTTTGCGCGGCTCGTTGCCGTCTGCCGCTGGCGTGCGACCGTGCTGGCACGTGTGCCGGTGCTTCTTGACGCGCTACTTCTGCTATAGGTGCTGCCCGTGCTACGGGTCGTCCGCGTCGAAGTCCGTGGGGTTGTGTAAGAACGACTCGTGCTACTCCGGCTGCGCGTGCTACTATAGGTCCGCCTGGGAGTGGTACTCCGCCGAGTCGTGCTGCGGCTATAACTTCGGCTGCGACTGAAACTCCGCCCCCCTCTAAAACCACCGCCGCGGCGGCTCTCTACGATATCGGGTGCAAAACTGAATAAAAAGACAACCAGAACCGCAAGGATTGAGAACTTCTGGAATTTACGTTTCACCCTGATTTTCCTCCTTAGATTTTTTTCACTGGAAAAACTTGACAAAAGATACCGAATTTGTTAAAATTAAGAATACATGTAAATCAGGAGCGGTTTTATTCGTGAACCTCCCTGACTTTGAAGATTTATGTGCCTGTAGCTCAGATGGATAGAGCGTCAGCCTCCGGAGCTGAAGGTCGAGCGTTCGAGTCGCTCCAGGCACGTTCTTTTTTTTCTAATGGACGCGCACGTCACATTCTCACTGCGCGAAACCGTATATCCACCATTTTAAAAACTATGCTAACATTAATTAAGAGCGTTGTCAAGGATATTCGAAAGGAAAAATATGGCACTTGATGTCAGAGATGCACGATTAACGGATCTGATTGACCCAGAAGCAGCCGTCGAACAGATAGCAACAGGCTGCCAATTCACCGAGGGACCCCTCTGGCACGCCACAGAGCAGTTCCTGCTTTTCAGCGATATCCCCGCAAATACGATGCGGAGATGGGATGCGAACGCCGGAATGACTGTTTTCCGCGAACCCTCCGGTAAGTCAAACGGCTTGACTTACGATAAAGGCGGACACCTCATCGCCTGTGAACACGGCAACCGACGGGTCTCCAGAACGACAGCCGACGGACACGTCATCACAATCGCATCACACTATGAGGGAAAACGTTTGAACAGTCCGAACGATGTCGTCGTGAAATCCGACGGAAGTATCTATTTCACCGATCCTCCCTACGGACTCAGCGCAGCGTACGGGGTTGAATCAGAGAAAGAACTCGACTTTCAAGGCGTCTACCGTCTGTCTCCAAACGGTGCGACACTGACCCTGCTCGTCGATGACTTTGATAGACCCAACGGTATCTGCTTTTCACCGGACGAATCTATCCTTTACATCAACGACACCGAACGGATGCACGTGCGCGCGTTCGATGTGCAACCCGACGGCACCCTCACCAACGATCGCATCTTCGGTGAAGAGGAAGGGGATACCGGGAAACCGGACGGAATGAAAGCCGATACACAGGGAAACGTTTATTTAACAGGTCCCGACGGTATTTGGGTCTTCGCACCTGACGGAACACATCTCGGAATTATTCTCATCCCTGAGCGCGCCGCGAACCTCGCATGGGGTGGAGATGACTGGACAACCCTTTTCATCACGGCGAGTACCTCTGTTTATCGTGTAGCATGCCAGACGGTAGGAGTCGCAGTCCCGTAACGCCCATGAAAATTAACATCAAACGCATTGACAAGACGCTTCCGTTGCCGAAATACGAAACCGCCGGTTCCGTCGGCTTCGATCTGATTTGTCGAGAATCCGCAGAGATTGCCCCACACACCATCGTCTTGATCCCCGCGAACGTCATCGTTGAAACACCCCCCGGTTATATGCTGATGGTATGTTCACGAAGCAGCACACCGCGTAAATTCGGCTTGATGGTGCCGCAAGGTGTAGGGATCGTCGACAACGATTATTGTGGTGAAGAGGACGAATTGCAAAGTCAGGTTTATAATTTCACAGATAGCGTCGTTAAGGTTGAAAGAGGGAGTCGCATCGCACAAGCCATTTTCGTGCGCGTAGATACGGCAGAATGGAACGAGGTCGAAGAGATGTCCGCAGCCTCCAGAGGCGGCTTCGGTAGCACAGACCGGTAGATATAGGTGTAGCCATGGAACAGTACATAGACGGACTTCGACAAGTATTCGATACCGGCATCAACCGCGAGGGTAGAAACGGGGTAACCCGCGCGCTCTTCGGTATGCAAATGCGCTACAACATGGCAGACGGGTTTCCCGCCGTAACCACAAAAAAACTTGCGTTCCGGTCGGTAAAAGCAGAACTTCTGGGTTTCCTGCGCGGCTACAACCACGTCGATCAGTTTCAAAAACTCGGCACACAAATCTGGGATGCCAACGCTGAGGCATGGGGACGGGACGGCTACCTCGGACGCATATATGGTGTCCAATGGCGGCGGTGGAAAACAGAAAATGGCGCGATTGATCAGTTAGGTCGCGTCATCGAACAACTTCAGACCAACCCGCATAGCCGCAAACATATCGTTACAGCCTGGAACCCCGCGGAATTAGACGAAATGGCATTGACCCCTTGCCACATGTGTTTCCAATTCGTCGTGGCAGACGGAAAATTGTCGCTGCAGATGTATCAACCGAGTTGTGATATGTTCTTAGGTGTCCCGTTTAACATCGCCTCGTATGCGCTCCTCCTACACATGGTTGCGCAGGTAACAGGCTTTACGCCTCATGAATTCATCCACACCTTAGGCGATGCGCACATCTATCACGAACACCTTAAAGCCGTCGAGACCCAATTACAGCGGAAACCTTATCCGCTCCCACGTCTCGAACTCAATCCGAAAATCAAGTCGATTGATGCTTTCAAGATGCAACACATTCAACTGGTAGACTACCAACACCACGAGGCTATTTACGCGCCTATGATCGTGTAGCCTGCTCGAGGCATAACGCTACAGAAAAAGAGGCAGTATTTATAGGAAAGAATGACAAAGAAAAAGCAAAATCAAGGCAATTCCGATCCTTCTCAACAGAACGGCAATTCCGCAGTCTCAGACGAACTGACGCTCGCAGAAGAAGCCAGATACCTCATTCATATTGCTTTTGAGGAGTTTGAAGAGATTATCATCAATTACCCACATCACGCCGCCTACTGCTTCGCCTCCATTACGCGTCTGGCGGATACAACCGAGGACCTGTCACACTTCACACGACAGTTGGGTATGTGGCTCTGGATAGAAGTCCTTGCTTTTCAAACCGAAGAACCGCTGGACCTCCTGGAATTCGTCGAACAGTTTGAAGTCGATATGGAGACCATCGAAACAGGGATTAACGAGCTTGTAACTGCCGAAGAATTTAAGATCGAATGGGAACAGGAAAAACAGGTCAAACTCGTCCCGCGTATGGCGAAAGAGACAGTCATCCATTTTGCCGAACGCGTCTTGAGTGGGATACGGGCAGGACAAGAGGAAGAAGGAGCGGAATCTTAAAAATGGTAGTTTCAATGATTGCCGCAATGGATCAAAATAGACTTATCGGTAACGGACCGGATATCCCTTGGCAGATGCCGGTGGATCGACGGCATTTTCGCGATATGACGCTTGGGAAGCCCGTCGTTATGGGACGTAAGACCTTTGAAACCCTGAAACGTCCTCTCGGTAAGCGGCGGAATATTATTCTCACCCGAAACACGACCTACGCGGCACCGAAAGGGTGCATCGTGGCACATTCAGTAAAAGAGATCCTGAAACTTTGTGCAGGGACAGAGGAACTCATGATATGCGGCGGGGCACCTATCTACGAAGCCTTCTTACCGCACGCAAACCGACTCTATCTCACACAGATCCATGCGACGTTCAAAGGTGATGTCTATTTTCCGGACTTTGATATGGAAGCCTGGCAAGAAGTAAACCGCATCAATGGCGAACCTGACGAGAAAAATCCTTATCCTTACAGTTTTTTGTTTTTAGAAAGAAAATAGGAGGAATCCCGTGCTTAATGTGTGTATGCTTTCCGGTTCCTTTGAGTACGACTCCGAGGCATCTTTGACAATTTTCAAAACGTTCGCAGAAAAACACTATCCGATCCACGCGAATTTAGTCGTCTACAATTCAGAGGATCACGATCCCGCTTTAGGGGCGTTAGATGATGCAGATGCGCTATTGGTTTTCACACGCCGTCTGAACACAGCGGGTGCCTCACTGAAACAATTTCAAGCCTATTGCGAACAAGGTAGACCGCTCGTTGGGGTCAGGACAGCCAGCCACGCCTATCAGAACTGGTTGGAATTCGATAAAACCGTGCTCGGGGGCGACTATCAAGGGCATTACGGTGAAGGGCCTCCCACGCAGGTGGAATTGATTGATACGGAACATCCCATCCTGAACGGCATTCCAGCGTTTGACTGTTATGGCAGCCTCTATAAAAACCCATCCCTTCGCGACGATACCTCCCTACTCTTGATTGGACACACGGACGAACATTCAGAGCCTGTCGCATGGACGCGTTTGCATAATGGCGGACGTATCTGTTATACTTCATTAGGACACCAGAAAGATTTTGAAGTAGAACCCTTTTTACGAGTCCTCGCGCAAAGTATCTTGTGGGTAACGGAACAGATATAGGAAAAAAATCAAGGCATTTTGGAGACATGGAAACCCTTACAATTCTGAATGGCGATATCTACACCCCGACGCATCATGGACAGGGGAGCATTGTCATTCAAAACGACAAAATTTCAGCGATAACCGCAGAAGCGCTGCAGCCATCGGGAGAGACCCTTGATGCCGCTGGATGCCTCGTCATTCCCGGATTAATCGATGGATTGGTGCACGGCGGCGGCGGCTATGATAGCATGACGGGGCACGTTGAAGACGTTGCGACCCTCACACGCGCACATGCGCGCAGCGGTGTTACCTCTTTGGTACTGGGAATATCTTCGGGGAGCATGACACAAATCAACAATGCCTTAACCGCTATTGCACACGTCGTTGACGAACCCGTAGCGGACGGGTCTCGGATTTTAGGGTCCTACGTGGAAGGAAAATTCGGGAGTCTCGCCAAAAACGGGGCACAGAACGCAAAATACATTACGCCTCCGAACTTCGAAGAATTCCATGCAATGTGGGCAGCTTCCGATGGGACTTTAAAGGTGATCTCTGTCGCACCAGAAAACGATGAAAATCTGCAGTTTATCAAGCATCTGGCGGCCTTTAAAGCAGATGCTTATAACAACATCGTTATCGCGATGGGACACACAAACGCCACATATCAACAGGCAACCGATGCGATTGACGCAGGCGTGACACGCGCCACCCATACTTACAACGGTATGAGCGGAATGCACCACCGCACCCTCGGCGCACTTGAAGCAGTCCTCTCCCATCCAGACATCCACGCAGAGCTCATCGTCGATGAACACCATGTCCATCCTTTTTGGGGAAATACCCTCATTCAACAAAAAGGCATTCACGCCGTTGGGTTAATTACAGACTGCACAGAACTTGCCGGTGTCCCTGAAGAAGAATGGCAAACCTCGGCAACATACCTCCCCGAGTTGGATGCCTATCGCCTCCATGAAGATGCGATCTCCGAACACGACACAACCTTCGAGAGGCATAGGACCGAGAAATACATCCGTAACGGAGCGATGTGGTTGGATGTAGGAAAACCCACAGAACGCCTCGCGGGCGCAACAATTACATTGCTGGAAGGGGTCCGTAACGTCATCAACTGGGGACATTCCATAGAAGATGCCTTAACGATGGCGACTTTAACGCCGGCGCAAAATTTAGGCGTTGCAGATTCGGTGGGTTCCATTGCAACCGGTAAAACGGCAGATATCGTTATTGTTGACGAAAATTTGAGCGTTCAAACCGTTATTTTAGGCGGAAAAGTGATAAAAAAGTAGAAAATTCGTAGAATTCCAATCTTTTTCGCTTTTTTTTCAAAATAAATTTGACACAGCCCAATTTATTGTGTATAATATTAGTTTTGGAAACCCTAATCAATCTTTTTTAGAAACGAGGGGGCAACTACGGAAACATTCTAACGTCGTACCTAAAATTCAGCGTTAATGTGTTGAAGTTACAATGCCCCGCGCGGGGCTTTTTTCTTTTTATCAGAAACCCATAGATATATCATCGCGGAGGTCCGAAATGCCAACAATTAATCAGTTAATCAAAAAACCGCGCAAAAAGTCCCGGAAAAAGACTAAATCTCCGGTACTCGAGCAGTGTCCTCAGCGGCGCGGTATCTGTTTACAAGTAAAAACAGTAACGCCGAACAAACCGAATTCGGCCTTACGTAAAGTCGCTCGAGTGCGGTTCACCTCTGGCTACGAAGCGACCTGTTACATTCCGGGGATTGATCACAATCTGCAAGAGCACTCAGTCGTTTTAGTCCGAGGCGGGAGAGTCAAAGACCTTTCTAATGTCCGCTATCACATCGTCCGCGGCAAATTGGATACGGCAGGTGTTGATAACCGTCGTCAAGGTCGTTCAAAATACGGTGCACGGAAACCGGCTTAAAAAACGGAGGAAGAGTAGATGCCGAGACGTGGAAACATCAGCAAACGGGATGTCAGTCCTGACGCGAAATATAACAGCAAGCTGGTGTCAAAATTCATCAATAGCCTCATGTTAGATGGCAAGAAAAGCACTGCGCAATCAATTTTATATGAGAGTTTTGATATTATTGAATCCCGTGCGAAGGAAGATGGTTTCGCCGTGTTCCGTCAAGCCATCAACAATGTCAAACCCGTGTTGGAAATTAGACCTCGGCGCGTAGGCAGTCAGACCTATCAAGTGCCTGTTGATGTAAAAGCAGAACGGAAACAGCGATTGGCTTTTAGTTGGATTATTCAATCCGCTCGTTCGCGTGGCGAAAGACGGATGGCAGAACGTCTCGCAGGCGAAATACTTGAAGCATCTCAGAACGAAGGTGGCGCGATTCGCAGAAAAATGGATCAGCATCGAATGGCAGAAGCCAACCGAGCTTTCGCACACTATAGATGGTAAAAAACGCGTTACGGCTGAGCACCGAAGCGTGAACACATAAAAGGAGTCGTCCAATCGTGGCGGAGAAAAAAAATAGCAACCCCCAACGCTTAGAATTGCCCCACATGCGAAATATCGGGGTCATGGCACACATTGATGCCGGGAAGACCACTGTCACCGAACGCATTCTCTATTATACCGGTAAACTCTATCGGATCGGAGATGTGGACGATGGCACCACTGCCATGGATTGGATGGTGCAAGAACAGGAACGCGGTATTACGATTACTGCCGCTGCAACGACCTGTCAGTGGAAAAAACACCAAATCAATATCATTGATACACCGGGGCATATCGACTTTACCGTTGAAGTCGAACGCTCCCTCCGCGTCCTCGACGGCGCAGTCGCAGTTTTTTGCGCAGTTGGTGGCGTTGAACACCAATCTGAAACTGTTTGGCGACAAGCAGATAAATACGATATACCCCGGATCGCATTCGTCAACAAAATGGATCGAACCGGTGCCGATTTCTTCCGAACCGTTGAAATGATGGAAGAACGCCTCGGTGCCCCAGCGATACCCGTACAACTTCCTATCGGGTCAGCGGAACAATTCACAGGCATTGTCGACCTCATCTCCATGAAGGGGCAGATCTGGAATGTCGGAACAGACGCCGGCAGTGATGGCACTGTCATCCAAGAAACAGACATCCCCAGAGAAATGGAGGACATGGTGACGGAATATCGCGAGCAGCTGTTAGAGGCTATCGCGGATCACGACGACACACTTATGCTCAAATACTTGGATGGTGTCGAAATTTCACCGGAAGAGATTAAAGCAGGCATACGAAACGCTGTCCTCGATGGAAAGGTCGTCCCTATTCTCTGCGGCACCGCTCTGAAAAATAAAGGGGTCCAACCGCTCTTAGACGCGATTGTCTCCTATCTACCGGCACCCACCGACGTGCCGCCTGTGGTAGGCTTTAATCCGAAGACCGAAGCAGAGGAAATACGTGCTCCCAAGGATAATGAACCCTTCTGTGCCTTGGCGTTCAAAATCATGACAGATCCTCACGTTGGCAAACTCACCTACTTACGGGTGTATTCCGGTATCCTCAAGAAAGGCGATACCGTCTACAACAGCACAACTGGCAAACACGAGCGGATTGGGCGGTTAATGCAGATGCACGCCAACAAGCGGGAAGAACATCAAGCCGTTCACTCCGGCGACATCGCCGCGGTCATCGGGTTAAAAGACCTCTCAACGGGGGATACGCTCTGCGATCCGAAGGCACATGTCACCTTAGAAACGATGGTGTTCCCGCTGCCGGTAATGGCTATTGCCATTGAGCCTCGAACGCAATCCGATATCGACAAACTGAATCTCGCTCTCTCGAAACTCGCTGAAGAAGACCCGACCTTTAAAGTGCATCAAGACAGTGAAACAGGACAAACATTATTGTCGGGTATGGGTGAACTTCATCTCGAAATCATCGTTGATAGACTCGTGCGCGAGTTTAACGTCTCGGCGAATGTTGGCAACCCGCAAGTCGCCTATCGGGAAACGATCCGCAAAGCCGTTAAATCCAGGAAACGTTTCGTGCGTCAATCCGGGGGTAGAGGTCAATTTGGGGACGTTACGATCGAGGTCGAACCCCTTGAAAAAGGGTCAGGCTTTGAATTCATTGATGAAACCAAAGGTGGCGTTATTCCGCAAGAATACATCCCCGCAGTGCAGAAAGGCATTGAGAACGCGATGAACACAGGCGTCTTAGCCGGCTACCCGGTCGTTGATGTGTTGGTCAGACTCGTAGACGGTTCACATCACGCCGTAGATTCATCAGAAATGGCGTTCTCCATAGCAGGTTCCATGGCATTTAAAGACGCGATCAAGCGTGCTACACCGACCCTTCTCGAACCGATTATGGACGTTGAAGTTATTGTTCCGGATGAATACCTCGGTAAGGTCATAGGCGACCTGAATTCACGGCGTTCGCAGATACGTGAAACTGAAACGCAAGCGAAATCTCGTATTCAAGTTATTCGTGTTGATGTCCCGCTTTCAGAAATGTTTGGGTACGTCAAAACACTTAGGTCACTCACACAGGGTAGAGCCAATTACTCTATGGAGTTTGCCCATTATAACGAAGTCCCAACAAGCGTGATGGAAGATTTAATTTCATCAGCGAATCGTTAAGTAGTTTTCAAGGTGTCCGAACTGTCGGAGTGTTCACATTTCCCACAAGCGGACACAAGATTTTAATAGTTTTCAGTGCGGGTTGCTACGCAACCCTTCCAGTTATCGGTTACAAGAGGTTTTCATTAAACAAAAAACCGTTTACTGAAAACCGATAACGGGAAGCCTGCCCAGCAGGCGAACTGATAACCAATATAACAATAAACTTTTAGTGGAGCTCGGACAAAAATGGCTAAGGAAACGTTTGAAAGGACTAAACCCCACGTCAATGTTGGCACAATTGGTCACGTTGACCACGGTAAGACAACGCTGACAGCAGCAATTACGATGGTGCTCTCGAAACTCGCTGACGCGGACTACGTCATGGAGTATGATGAAATTGATAAGGCACCCGAAGAAAAAGAACGTGGTATTACCATTAATACAGCACACGTTGAGTATGAAACCGAGAACCGGCATTACGCACACGTAGATTGCCCCGGACACGCCGACTATATCAAGAATATGATTACGGGTGCGGCACAGATGGACGGTGCGATTCTGGTGGTATCCGCCGCTGACGGTCCGATGCCTCAGACGCGTGAGCACGTGCTACTGGCGCGACAGGTGAACGTGCCTTCGCTCGTCGTCTTCCTGAACAAAGCTGACATGGTGGATGACGAAGAACTGCTGGAACTCGTCGAATTGGAAGTTCGCGAATTGCTCAGCGATTATGACTTCCCCGGTGACGATATTCCTATCATCGCAGGTTCCGCGCTTGAAGCAATGGAATCTGGTGGTGATCCCGAACACGAAGCATGCCAACCGATTCTTGAACTCATGGCAGCTGTTGATGAATACATCCCAGAACCCATGCGTGATACCGATCGCCCCTTCCTGATGCCGATTGAAGATATCTTCACCATCAGCGGGCGTGGAACGGTTGTTACGGGTAGGGTTGAACGTGGCACGGTTGAAATCGGGAACACTGTTGAAATCGTGGGGTTACGTGAAACACAAAACACTGTCGTTACAGGGGTTGAGATGTTTAACAAGAGCCTCAACGAAGGTCAAGCCGGCGATAACCTCGGTGCCCTCTTACGTGGTGTTGAACGCGATGACGTCGAACGCGGACAAGTTTTGGCAATCCCTGGGACGGTTACGCCCCATACCCAATTTGAAGCGGAAGCCTACATTCTCACAAAAGATGAAGGGGGACGCTGGAATCCGTTCTTTAGCGGATACAGACCGCAGTTCTATTTCCGTACAACCGACGTAACCGGAGAGATGAACCTCCCGGAAGGCATCGAAATGATTATGCCTGGCGACAACGCACAGATCACTGTAAAACTTTCTAAACCGATTGCGATGGAAGAACAACTCCGATTCGCAATCCGTGAAGGTGGACAGACTGTGGGTGCCGGTGTTGTCTCCAAAATTATTGAATAAACTGATTGGGCGGTGCTGACGCGCCGCCCTTTTTAAGTAATCAACACAGAGAAGTCCTTATGTCAGTTAACAAGACTTCCGTGTTTGATGAAGGCGATATGAAAAGATGGACAATCAAAAAATTCGCATCCGGCTCAAGGCATTTGACTATCGGTTGTTAGACCTGTCGTCAAAGCAGATAGCAGAAACTGCGAAGCGCACAGGGGCAGCTGTCTCCGGTCCAATTCCATTGCCGACGAAAAAGCATATCTATACCGTTCAACGTTCAACGTTTAAAGACAAAAAGTCGCGTGAACAATTTGAGATGCGGATTCATAAACGTCTGCTGGATATCTTAGAGACGACACCTAAAACTGTTCATGCCTTGATGGGTTTGGACCTGCCCGCAGGGGTCGATGTTAAAATTACGCTTCTCTAACTCTGGGAATCTGGACCTATAGATCTTACAGCCTGCGAGGTGTTAAGAGGCATTTCTTCTTGAAACCCGCTAAGCGTGGTATGCTTATAGGGGAACAACACACAGATTCAATCATTCACAAAAGGCGAAAGAAAATGGTTAATGGAATTATCGGCCGCAAAATCGGCATGACACAAGTCTTTGAGGACTCAGGTAAAGCGGTCCCTGTTACCGTCATCCAAGCAGGTCCCTGCCCCATTGTCCAACTCAAAACGCAAGAAAAAGATGGATATCAGGCAGTTCAATTGGGTTTCGGGACGCAAAAAGAAAGCCGCGTAAATCGTCCTAAACGAGGACACTTCGCCAAAGCCAGCGTTGATCCAGCATTTGTGCTTCGGGAATTTCGAGTCCAGAGCCTTGAGGACGTGTCTGTAGGCAGCGTTGTCGATGCAAGCGTTTTTTCAGAGGGTGAACTTGTTGACGTGACAGGCACTTCAAAGGGACGTGGTTTCTCTGGAGTGGTGAGACGTTGGAATTTCGCCGGTGGTAGGAAAAGCCACGGTGGCGAGCAAGATTTACGCAGACCTGGCTCCATAGGTGCAAGTGCGACCCCTTCCCGAGTCTTTAAAGGAAAACGGATGGCGGGACGTCACGGTGCCAAACGGCATACCGTTCAAAACTTGTCTGTGATCCAAGCCGATCCTGAGCGCAATTTATTGGTGGTTAAAGGGGCTGTCCCGGGACCGCCGAATGGGTTACTATTGGTAAGAAAAGCATCTAAATCACCGATTTAATAGTTATCAGTTATCAGTTATCGGTTTTCAGTTAAAGAGGCCACTGGTAACAATCTTCACAACCCTGGAATACGCTAACAGCAGCAAAGATTGCCACAGAAAACCTCTTAACCTACGACTGACGACTGACAACCATTAAAAGAGGAAAATATGTCAACCTTAGACGTACACAACATATCTGGGGGAGTCCTCCGAGAAAAGGAATTAGCCGATGCGTTCACCGAAGCTGAAGTGAATGGTCCTGTCATTCACCAGTGTGTCGTTGCTTACCTCGCGAATCAGAGGCAGGGCACCGCATCCACTAAAACCCGGAGTGAAGTGAAAGGCAGTGGGAGAAAACTCTACCGCCAAAAAGGAACAGGTAGAGCACGGGTCGGACACGCCAAGGCACCCAATCGAGTACACGGCGGTGTCGCGTTCGGTCCGAAACCGCGCAGTTACCGACAGGCCACGCCAAAACGGGTTCGCCACCTTGGACTTCACAGTGCACTCGCAGACAGGTTCCAGAACCAGCAGTGCATTCTCGTTGAAGATTTTACACTTGAAAAACCCCGGACCAAAGACATCGTTAACATGCTAAAGGCGGTAAACGCGGCGGGGAAAGTGCTGCTTGTGCTGAATGAGCACTGCCCGAATATCAACCTCTCTGTCCGGAATATTCCACAGGTTAACAGCTGCACATGGAACCATCTCAACGTTTATCAGGTTATGTGGCATGACACCCTCATCATTACTGAGAACGCCGCCGAGCAACTGGAATCCAAATTTTTAGCCATCTAAAGGCTATTGAAGACGAGCAGATGGTTAAGGCATCAGTTCAGAAGCAGAAGGATAAAACTGATGAAAGATGTATATCAGATCATATTACAACCGCTGATAACGGAGAAGAGCACGATCCTCCGTGAATCTAACAAGTACGCCTTCGTTGTGGATCGCAACGCAACGAAACCCCAGATTCGTCGAGCTGCGGAAGAATTGTTTGACATTGAAGGCGATATTCTGAAAATTCGCACAATGCGCGTTCGAGGTAAACCCAAAGGTAAAATGTTGCGTTATCAACGGGGCAGAAAACCACATTGGAAGAAAGCGATTATTACCCTGAAAGAAGGCGCGACAATCCAAGCGTTTGACACCATATAGGAATAGTTGTCGGTTATCCTTGTGGGGGTACCGACAATTGACGACTAAAAAAAGGAAATCAGAGTGCCTAAAACTTATTCACCCATAACTCCAAGTCGCCGGTTCATGACTGGGTACACCTTTGAAGAGATTACGCGGAGCAAACCGGAAAAATCTCTCGTCAAAGGGACGAAACAGAAAGCCGGCCGGAACGCCAATGGGCGTTTGACTGTGAGACGCCGCGGTGGGGGACATAAGCGCAGATACCGGGTCATCGACTTCAAACGAGACAAGTTTGGCATTCCCGCTAAAGTTGCCGCAATTGAGTATGATCCAAATCGGTCAGCGCACATCGCCTTATTACACTATGTCGACGGTGAAAAGCGTTATATCCTTGCACCCGTCGGTGTTCAGGTTGGCGATATGCTACAGTCAGGTGAAGATGTAGAAATTCGGCCTGGCAACGCTTTACCGCTTGAGAGAATCCCACTCGGATCGTCAATCCATAACATAGAAATGCGTCCCGGGAAAGGTGGGCAACTCGTCCGGAGTGCAGGCGGTGCAGCGCAGTTGGTCGACAGAGAAGGAAAGTACGCACGTATCCGACTCCCTTCTGGTGAGATTCGCCTCGTCCCTGTCCAAGGAATGGCGACGCTCGGACAGATCGGCAACGTCAGCCAGATTGTTATCGGTAAAGCCGGACGTTCGAGGTGGCTCGGAAAACGCCCGAAAGTTAGAGGCGTCGCTATGAATCCGATCGACCATCCACATGGTGGTGGCGAAGGTAAAAGTTCCGGGGGTAGACATCCGGTTACGCCTTGGGGAGTCCCGACCAAAGGGTATAAGACCCGAAACCCGAAGAAGAAATCCAATCGTTACATCGTCGGGAAACGGAAATAGTCGGCAAGGAACAGCATAAAAAGGAGAAACACAATGGCGCGTTCTCTCAAAAAGGGACCGTACATAGACCCGAAACTCGCTAAGAAGATAGCCGCCATGGAACGTTCTGGCAGTAAACGGGTGGTGCGGACCTGGTCCCGCCGTTCAATGATTACCCCTGAATTGGTAGGACACACTTTGGCAATATACAACGGGAAAAAATTTTTCCCAGTGTATATAACCGAGAATATGGTAGGCCACAAACTCGGAGAATTTTCACCGACTCGTACCTTCCGTGCCCACTCAGGTGGTGGCGGTAGAAGATAACTTTGTGATCGCTTTCATCGTCCATCGCGGTTCTCCGTAACTTCATTTTTTTATGAGATGATGCCCGTGGAGGCTTGGTCGCGAATCACAACGAAACCCGAAAATCGCTTTTATTAGGAGATACTGATGGAAGCCAGATCTAAGATTAGGAACGCGTCGGTTGCGCCCCGGAAAGCCCGTTTAGTAGCCGATCTCGTCCGTAATCAGTATGTTGAGGATGCGTTAAGTCAGCTGCGCTTTACGCATAAAGCCGCGTCCCCTATAATTTACAAACTCATTCAGTCAGCAGCTGCGAACGCACAATATCAAGATCCGAACATCGATCTCACAAACCTATATGTTAAAGAGATTCGGGTTGATGAAGGGATTACGCGGAAATGGATACGTCCCCGGGCACGAGGTATGGCGAACAGGATCCTAAAACGGAGCAGCCATATCACAGTCGTCGTTGATGAGGAGAGTGGCGAGAATGGTGAGTAACGCCGTGTACTTACAAAACACCAGCAGCCCCGCTTATCTTCTACATCGCGAACGGGGAAGCACTCAATAGGAGGTTTGCGTGGGACAAAAAACTCATCCGCGTGGATTACGCTTAGGCATCATTGAGACGTGGGATTCAAAGTGGTATAGCGAGCAGAATTATGCCAAATGGCTCCATGAAGATTTTAAAATTCAGAAGTTCGTCAAAGAACAACTCGCACGCGCTGGTATTTCGCGTGTTGAAGTTGAACGCGTAGCAGACCGGTGCAGCATCAACATCCATACAGCCCGTCCAGGTATTGTGATAGGGCGTCGCGGTGCGGAAGCTGAAAAACTACAAGCGATGCTCGAAAAAGAGGTCGGATGTCCTGTACGGATTAATGTTTCGGAGATCAGAGAACCCGAACTCGATGCCCAACTCGTATCAGAAGATGTTGCGACACAAATAGAGCGGCGTGCAGGCTTTAAACAAGCAATGCGCCGGAAAATCTCTGGTTCAATACAAGCCGGAGCCTTGGGTGTCAAGATCATGGTGAGTGGGAGACTCGACGGTAAGGAAATCGCCCGTGCTGAATCGAGTATTGAGGGACGTGTCCCTCTTCACACTCTCAGAGCGAACGTCGACTACGGATTTACAGAAGCAAATACAACTTATGGTAAAATCGGGGTCAAGACGTGGATCTTCAAAGGCGAAATTATCAACTTGAAGGCTGATCCCGCTGATCGTCGTCAATCTGGACGCCGGGAAGACACAGGTTCACAACGTCCTGCCCGCCGCCGGGGTGGCGACAGGCGTTCTGGCCCGCGTCAAGCTGGCTCGCGTCAATCCGGTTCCCGCCAATCTGGCTCCCGTCAATCTGGCTCCCGTCAATCTGGCGACCAAGGCAGAGGAAGAGGCCGGCGCCGACAGCAGCGTCGAAGCGGAGGCAATTCATAACCGCCCAAGAGAACATCGGGCAGATGCTTAAGGAGGCATTTAAGATGTTAATGCCGAAACGCGTGATGCGCCGCTACGTGCATCGTGGCAAACGCCGTGGAAAGCCACTTCGAGGTTCACAGATTAACTTCGGCGAATACGGCTTGCAAGCAATGGAAGCAGGCTGGATTACCAGCAATCAGATTGAATCGGCACGTATCGCTATCACCCGATATGTCCGCCGGGGTGGAAAACTTTGGATCAAAATTTTTCCACATAAACCACTCAGTAAACAACCTGCAGAAACGCGTATGGGTAAGGGAAAGAAGGGGCCCCCTGAACACTGGGTCGCCGTCGTTAAACCCGGCAGAATTCTCTATGAACTCAGCGGTGTTTCGCTTGAAGACGCGAAAGGGGCGATGGAACGAGCCGCCCACAAATTGCCAATCAAAACTAAGTTCGTTGCACGGAATGCGTAATTTCGTCTGCTTCTACAGACATTGCCCCCGCTGGGGTGCTTCAAAGGGGTTCCTTTGAAGCCGTCAGCGGAGCGTCATGTCTATAGTATCCGGTTTTGACAACATACATGGAGGTTCGGAAAAATGAAAGCGGATGAACTACGCGGAAAAACCACCGAAGAATTAGAAGGTGAACTGCAAACTCTGAAAGAGAATCTGTTTAACCAGAAATTCCGAAGTATTTTAGGACAACAAGAGGATACAACAACTATCGGTAAGATTCGGAAGGACATCGCACGCGTGAAAACCGTCCTACGGCTCCGAGCCGAGTAGACGGGATCTACAGGAATCGGTGAGCGATTACCGCCCGATGCCGACTGATCACATTTGTACGGTGTGCCGAAAAAACGTACTTAATAAGTTTTGACTGGTTTGGAGGATAAAGTTGAGCGAGGAAAAACGAAGACATCGCAAATTTCGGACAGGTCTTGTTACCAGTAACGGTATGGATAAAACTGTCACAGTGTCGATTGTTCGACGCTTTCAACATCCGCTTTACAAAAAGGTCGTCCGGAAAACGAAAAAGATTCTGGCTCACGATGAACAGAACAGTTGTAACGTCGGTGACGTGGTGCAGGTTGTCGAAACCCGCCCGCTGAGTCGTCATAAACGGTGGCGGGTCCAAGCGATAGTAAGCGCAGGGCAGACCGCAACCGATTAAGCAGTGCCACCAACAGCGCGTGGTTTGTGCCGCCCGTATGAGAGGGTGAGAAACAGAGCAATGTGGTTCGCACGGCACTTGAGAAGAAAGGGCTTCATCTCCACTCTGACGTTTCCAAACAGGTTCCCGTTTTGAAAACGGTAGAGGAGACTACAAAAATGGTTCAATCATATACTCGATTAACCTGTGCTGATAATACTGGCGCAAGGAAATTAATGTGCATTAGTGTGCTTGGCGGCACCCGTCGACGCTACGCACGCGTGGGCGACGTGATTGTAGCAAGCATCAAGGAAGCAGTACCCAATACGCAGGTAAAAGCCGGTGAAGTCGTTCGGGCAGTTGTCGTCCGCACGACGAAAGAATATCGACGCGCAGATGGTTCCTATATCAAATTCGATCAGAACGCTGCCGTCCTCATCGATCCGCAGAATCAACCGCGTGGCACTCGCATCTTTGGACCCGTTGCACGTGAACTCAGGGAAAAGGCGTTCGCCCGAATTGTCTCGCTCGCGCCTGAAGTTATTTAGGAGGACAATTGTGGCACAGCAAAAACTACATATCAAAAAGAACGACACAGTCGTCGTCCTCAGTGGACAAGATCGCGGTAAAGAAGGTGTCGTTTTAGAGGTGTTCCCAAAGAAACAGCGAGCGATCGTTGAAGGTGTTCATATAGTTGTCCGGCACCTCCGTCCAAACCAGGCAGGACAAGGCGGGGTTGTTGAACGCGAAGGCACCATCCACGTTTCTAATCTCAGAAAGATCGAATAGGATAAAGGCTTATGAGCCCATTTAAAGAATTTTACCAAACGGAAGTCATGTCCGCACTGCAACAGCATTTTAATTATCAAAATGTGATGCAGATTCCGAAAGTGGACAAAGTTACGCTGAATATCGGAGTGGGGATAGCAGTTCAGAATCCGAGTGCATTGGAAGATGCCGTAGAAGAACTGACCCTTATTGCGGGGCAACGCGCAGTGATTACGCGTGCCAAAAAGTCTATCTCCGCGTTCAAAATTAGAGGTCCATCAAAGTTAGGACGCACCCCCGGCATGGCGATCGGATGTAAGGTTACATTGCGGCAGGAAAGAATGTATGAATTTCTGAACCGCTTAATCAACATCGTGTTACCGCAAATTCGGGATTTCCGCGGTATATCGCCGGATGCTTTCGACGGGCGGGGCAACTATTCCCTGGGGCTCACGGAACAGTTAATCTTTCCCGAGATTGACTACGACAAGGTTAACGATATTCGCGGACTGAATGTAACCATTGTCACGACTGCCCCAACTGACGAAGAGGGTCGCGAGTTGCTAAGGCTTTTAGGCATGCCTTTCCGAAAATAGATGCGGTCTTTCGCTAAACTTTAGTAAAAAGACTTCGCAGGCACTCTTTAGGAGCAACTCCTGTTTAACAGCCGGAGGCAACACCCGTAGGGCTGGGTACCCCAGTCCCGAGAGGTAAACAAAAAAAGGAGTATTCAGGTTGGCAAGTAAATCATGGATTGCCAAACAGAAAAGAACCCCGCGGTTCCGAACCCGAGAATACAGTCGTTGTAAAAGTTGCGGCAGATCGCGTGGGTATCTTCGCAAGTTTGAGTTGTGTCGTATCTGTTTCCGACTCTTTGCCCGCGCCGGTAAAATCCCCGGTGTCCGAAAGGCGAGTTGGTAAAAAAAAAATAAGGAGAATCTTTCATGTCAATGACCGATCCGATTGCTGATATGCTCACGCGTATCCGCAATGCCAATATGGCAGGACATGAACGCGTCGAAATCCCCGCTTCAAAAGTTAAATCTGAGATTGCCCGTATCCTCGCAGAAGAAGGTTTCGTCAGAAATTATCGTCTCCTCGAAGATGGGAAACAGGGGATTTTAAGAATTTACTTGAAATACGGAAATACGAAAAAAGAGAAGGTTATCACCAACCTAAGACGTATCAGCAAACCCGGCAGGCGGGTTTACGCCAAATCCGACAATTTGCCACAGGTTTACGGCGGACTCGGAGTCGCTATTTTGTCAACATCCTATGGACTCAAAACGACCCCACAGTGCCGACAGGAGAAAATCGGTGGCGAAGTTCTCTGTTACGTCTGGTAACATCTTGATGATGACCCGCACTGCAGGCAGAAAAGATGAAAATGTTTACATTTTCATTTTTGTCTCCTGACGGGAGATACAGAATGTCACGTATTGGACTAAAACCGATTCCAGTGCCAGACAAGGTGCAAATCGCTTTAAACAACAGTGACGTGCAGGTAGATGGACCAAAAGGAAGCCTTAATTGGCAACTGCCAGAAGGCATCAATGTAACACTTGAGGAAAATGTCCTAATCGTCGAAAGGAAAAGTGAATTAAAACACCACAAAGCCCTGCACGGATTGGCGCGCAGCCTTATCGCTAATATGGTTACTGGTGTTTCAGAGGGCTTTGAAAAAAAACTACGAGTCGTCGGTACGGGCTATCGTGCTGAGGTCAATCGTGAGAGCAATTTAGTGCTTGATGTTGGCTATTCGCATTCCGTTACCTACTCCCCACCTGACGGAATAACGTTGAGCGTTGAAGCCACTGAATCCATAGATGGCCAGACACATACACCTGTGATTATCAGCGGTATCGACAAACAGCTGGTCGGACAAGTTGCAGCGTCTATTCGTCAAATTAAGAAACCGGAGATTTATAAGCCTTGTAAAGGCATCCGGTACGATGGCGAGCGCGTTCGCGATAAAGAAGGAAAAGCGGCTGCTGGCTAACGAGGAGGACAGATCCTTTGGTACTTACAAAAAAGAAACGGATGGGTCATTTACGACGCCGCAAACGAGTCCGCCAAAAAATCAGCGGCACCGAGGGCAGACCGAGACTCTCCGTTTTTCGAAGTTCAAAACATATCTATGCGCAGCTTATTAATGATGAACGTGGCGTGACGGTTGCCGAAGCTTCGACTTTATCGCCCGAACTGCGAGAGAACCTCTCAAACGGTGGAAACGTTAAGGCAGCAGAGAGCGTCGGCACACTTATCGCACAAAAAGCTAAGCAGCAGGAGATTGAGGTAGTTGTTTTTGACCGGGGTGGACACCTCTACCACGGGCGGATCAAAGCCCTGGCTGAAGCTGCGAAGGCGGAAGGATTAAAGTTCTAATCTCTTGTAAGGGCTGGGGAACCCAGCCTCTACCAAGTTTCTGCTCAGGGAAAGACCCAAGCAAAAACCCTTCCATTAAATTTCGGGTAGGTTTTCTGTGCGTCCGGTATCGTTTTTTACAGATGAATCGGAACTTCGCGAGAACCCGTGCGAAATGAAGTGGAGCGAGGCCCCAGGAGGCCATAACTTAAGCATGCTGAAAGATAAAATCAACCTTGATGACCATGAATTTGAGGAACGCATGATTACCATCAACCGTGTAATGCGAGTTGGTAAAGGGCGGCGAACGCCCAGTTTTAACTCACTCACCGTCGTCGGAAATCGTGATGGGATTGTTGGTATTGGATTCGGTAGCGCGAGTGAAGTCGCCGGCGCGCTTCGAAAAAGTTTTGCAGACGCTCGAAAAAATCTGATTCGGGTTCCAATTATCAACGGAACGCTGCCACATGAAATCATCAGCGAATTCAAATCCGCCAAAGTCTTGCTAAAACCCGCAAGCCCCGGAACAGGCATTATCGCAGGCCATGCAACGCGTGCTATTCTTGAATTCGCAGGCGTTCGAGACGCGCTCACAAAATGCCTCTCCTCTCGGAATGTGAAAAATATCGCTGAAGCGACCATGCTTGGATTAAAAAACCTCAAAGATGTTAATGAAGTCGCTCGGTTACGAGATATACCTGTCGAAGAACTGCTCAAGAAACGCTAAATTAGTCGTCAGTCATCAGTTGTCAGTTAAGAGGCACCCTGGTTAAATCAGGTCCTCTTTAATGCATAACCGATAACTGAAAGCTGAAAACGATTCCATAAACAATGGAGTAAATCCTGATGAAATTGAACGAACTTAAACCGGCACCGGGCGCGACCCGCTCAAGAAAGCGGGTTGGTAGAGGTAACGGTTCAGGCTGGGGCGGCACCTGCGGCCGTGGACACAAGGGTCAAAAATCCCGATCTGGTGCTTCGATCCCCGCATGGTTTGAAGGCGGACAAATGCCACTCGTGCGCCGGCTCCCCAAGCGAGGCCCGCGACGCACCGGACATAAACGATTGGCGTATGATGTCATTAACGTCGAAACCCTCAACACTTTTGAAGATGCCACAGTCATCACTCCTGAAGTCCTTCGAGACGCAGGAATCATCAAGCGGAAAAACGCTCTGATCAAGATACTCGGCGACGGCGACCTCGAAAAACAGTTGAAAGTTCAAGCCCATCGTTTCTCAAAATCTGCGATCCAGAAAATTGAATCCAAAGGCGGCACAACCGAGGTCCTCGGGATGCATGCGAACACTAACGACCCTGCTTAAGCATCGTAGGGGTTGGGTAACCCAGCCCGTACAGGAGGAAAAAAAATAAGTGATTAAGGCAGTTCAAAACGCTTTTAAAATACCGGAATTGCGGAAGCGCATCATTTTTACAGCGTTGCTCTTGATTGTTTACCGCCTTGGCGCACACATCACGCTTCCGGGTATAGACGACCAAGCCCTCGAAGCTTTTTTCCAGCAACTCATGGAGCGGGGTGGGAATGTCATCGGATTCATCGACCTGTTCTCTGGTGGCGCGTTTAGCCAGATGACTATTTTCGCGCTCGGCATACAACCGTATATCAGTGCCTCAATCATTATGCAGCTCCTCGCCGTCATCGTTCCTTCTTTGGAGAAGCTTTCTAAAGAACCTGACGGTCGGAAGAAAATTACGCAGTATACCCGATACGGAACGGTTGTACTGAGTATTGTTCAGGGGATCACAATTAGCATCGTCCTGCGGAACCCGGAAAACATAACTGGACAGGCAGGCGAAATCGTAAGGAACCCGGACCTCTGGTGGCATTTCCTCGTCGTGATAACGCTCACTGCCGGAACCTCCTTCGTTATGTGGTTGGGTGAACAGATCACGGAGCGCGGTATTGGACAAGGTATTTCATTAATTATTACAGTGGGTATCATTGCGGGATTGCCCGGGGGTGTCACGACTGTTTTCAACAACCTCGTGACAAGACCAGAATTCGGAATTCTGCAACTAGCGCTTTTAGTAGCACTTGTGGTTGTAGCTGTTATGGGAACTGTGTTTATCACACTTTCTGTGCGGAAGATTCCCGTGCAATACGGCAGGCAGATTCGCGGACGCAGAGTCATTGGTGGGCAATCAACACATCTCCCACTCCGTGTGAATGCCGCTGGTATGATTCCAATCATCTTCGCTGTGACACTGATCCAGTTCCCGCCGACCGTGCTCGGTTTTCTACCGCGCGACTGGGGATGGGTAACGGGTGTAGAAACACTCATCGCTCCGGGAACACCGTTGTATCTCACCGTTTACGCCTTATTAATTATTGGTTTCACCTACTTCTACACGGCGGTGCAAATCAATCCGATCCAAATGGCAGAGGATTTACAGAAATACGGGGGTTTTATTCCGGGTATACGCGCAGGTAAACAGACCGCAGATTACATCAACACCACGCTTACACGCATCACACTGCCAGGTGCAGTATTTCTCGCTGCTATTGCTGTGATTCCGATTATTATCACGAGCCAGCTTCAGGTTGGAAACATGGTCGAAGGTGCTTCTATCCTGATCGTTGTCGGTGTCGTGTTAGATACAATGTCACAAATCGAATCCTATCTAACGGTCCGTCATTACGAAGGATTCTTAAAAGATCGAAAGCTCAAAGGCAGACGGCGTTAAGCACTTTTACCTGAAAGAGGACATTATGAAAGTCAGACCTTCTGTTAAAAAGATGTGTAACCAGTGTAAAATTATCAAACGCAAAGGGATAGTCCGCGTCATTTGTCCTTCAAACCCGAAGCACAAACAACGCCAAGGCTAAAAGAGGAGCAAACGCATGGCAAGGATCGCAGGGGTTGATTTACCCCGAAATAAACGGGTGGATATTGCCTTGACGGCAATTTATGGTATCGGTCGCTACACCGCAGTGCAAATTGTCACCGATTTGGAGATCGATCCCGGAAAAAAAGTTGACACCCTCGCTGAAAACGAGATCGGTCAACTCCGAGATAAGGTCCAAGAGTATAAAATTGAAGGTGATTTGCGGCGTGAAATCGACCAGAATATTAAACGGCTGATGGACATTAACAGTTATCGGGGACTACGGCATCGTCGGCAGTTACCTGTTCGTGGGCAGCGCACCAATACGAACGCACGCACCCGTAAAGGCAAGGCACGAACGATCTCCGTCGGTAGAAAAGCGAAAGAGGCAGCACGCAAGGGCGGTTAGTGTTAACTGACCACCCCTCATAAGAAAGGAGAACCGTTGTGCGTGGAAGAAGACGAGAACGCAAGAACGTTCCTGAAGGGGTCGCGCATATACAAGCGACCTTCAACAACACAATTATTACAATCACAGACTTAAGCGGAAACACTGTTGCCTGGGCGAACGCTGGGATGACTTTCACAGGTTCACGGAAGTCAACGCCTTTTGCGGCACAACAGACGGCGGAAGCATGCGCGCGGAGAGCAATGGATCACGGCATGAAACGCGTAGAGGTGAGAGTCAAGGGTCCCGGATCCGGAAGAGAGTCCTCTATACGAGCACTCGCTGCAGCCGGACTCGAAATTACCCTAATGAAGGATGTGACTCCTATCCCACACAATGGATGTCGTCCGCCTAAAAGACGACGGGTTTAAGTTGACCCGCACCTCGACTCCAATACAAGACTGAAAAGCACGAGTTGAGGGCCACCTTCATACACAAGGAGAGGGAATGAGTAGATATTTAGATTCAGTCTGTAAATTATGCCGACGGGAAGGTGAAAAACTCTTTCTGAAAGGGCGGCGCTGCAACGGACCGAAATGTTCTTTTGAACGCCGCAGCTACCCGCCCGGCGAACACGGACAGACCCCACCACGCAGAAGTCGTGCAGACAATTTCCGCCGACAGTTGCGTGCCAAACAGAAAGTCAAACGCACTTACGGTGTTTTTGAAAAACAATTCCGGAACTACTACTTCAAAGCAGCGCGCCAAACGGGTATTGCTGGTGAGAATTTAATTAGTTTCCTTGAACGCAGATTAGACAATGTCGTTTACCGACTCGGGTTCGCAACCTCCCGCAACCAAGCACGTCAACTCGTGAAGCACAATCACTTCACAGTCAACGGCAAACGGGTGAATATCCCGTCTTATATCGTGAAAGTTGGCGATGTCATCACACCGCGCGAACGGAGCCGGAACCTTGCAACCATTCAAGAGGCATTAGAATACGCCCAGCATCGCGGTGCGCCTGAATGGCTGGAAATTGACACGGACAAAGCAGAAGGGCGTGTTCAAGGGGCACCTATAGTAGAGCAAATCGCTATCGACCTTGAAACGCAACTCATCATTGAACTTTACTCCCGATAGACATATCCCCATATTGGTTATCGGTTGACGGTTATCAGTTACAAGCGGGGTTTTGCTTGGGGGTTTCTGCGGATTTCCCTGCGTTAAATGCAAACCTCTTAACTGAAAATCGATGACCGACATCTTTAACCATCAACCTGCGCGTTGATAAAAGTGTTAAGGACACCCGAGTTGATGGTTAAAACCGACAACTCTTTTAAGCTTATAGGAGGAAATCGATGATAAGGTCCGAGCTGGAAATGCCCGATCGGCTAAAAACGGATACAGATTCCTTACGCCCTAATTACGCAAAATATACCGCCGAACCGTTTGAACGCGGGTTCGGAACAACCCTCGGCAATTCGTTACGCCGAGTCCTCCTTTCCTCAATTAAAGGCGCGGCGATTACAGCCGTTCAAATTGAGCAAGTAAAGCATGAATACGCTACGATTCCCGGAGTCGTGGAAGATGTCGTCCAGATCATACTTAACCTCAAAGAGATCCGGTTAAATATCGCAACTGACGACCCAATGAAACTTACATTGAAAGCGGAAGGATCCGGTGAGGTTACAGCGGCTGATATTCGTTCTAACGCTCTGATTGAGATCATAAACCCTGACCAGCATATCGCAACCCTCGACGAATGCGAAGCATTGGACATCGAGATTCACGCACAAACAGGAAGAGGATACTCACTCGCCGAAGAGCATAGACCTACAGGGCACGAAATCGGATTGATTCCAGTCGATGCGAAGTTCTCACCCGTTGAGAAAGTGAACTTCTGGGTAGAAGAAACCCGCGTTGGCGATATGACAAATTTCGATAAACTCAATCTCGAAGTCTGGACGGATGCGACCATCACGGCAAAGGAAGCGGTCACACGCGCTGCTAACATTCTGCTGCAACAGCTCGAAATCTTCACAGAATTCGATGAGACCTACGTTGAACCGGAACCTGAGATTGACGAGGCAAAACTCCGGCGCGATCGATACCTTGCCAAGCCCGTCTCCGAACTTGAGCTCTCTGTCCGAGCCAGTAACTGCCTCGAAACGGCAAATATCAAAACTATACGAGAACTCGTCACAAAAGAGGAAAAGGACATGTTGGAATACAAGAACTTTGGGCGGACATCGCTAAATGAAATCAAAGAGCAGCTCGCCAACATGGGACTCGCCCTCGGAATGAAATTGGACGACTTAGACGACGCGGACATCGACGAAGAAAATATGATCCAAGCACCTTTGCAACCGCCTGTGTAATTCTTCACGACAACGCGTAAATGGAGGAAGACGATGCGTCACAGAAAACGCGGGCGGAAATTGGGACGAACGACAAGCCATCGAAAAGCCCTTTTCCGCAATCAAGCCACGGCGCTATTTGAACACGAACAAATTCGGACGACACTCCCAAAGTGTAAAGAACTTCGGCGTGTCGCCGAAAAGTTGATTACGCTCGCCAAACGCGGCGACTTGCCCGCACGCCGACAAGCCGCAAAAATGCTCTATGGGACCAATCTGCATTATACACCCAGAAGAGGCGAAGAAGCGAGAGACCTCGACAAGCACGCGATCCTACGCAAACTGTTCGATGACATCGGACCCCGGTATCAAGACCGAAGCGGTGGATATACACGTATTATACGAGGTGAACTCCGAAAAGGCGACGGCGCACAGATGGGTTACATTCAACTGGTTTAATAGTTTTCAGTTTTCAGTTGTCAGTTACAAGAGAATTTTGGGTTCACCAGACCCCTCTTTAACTGATAATCGACTGCTGACACCTATTAAAACCGATAGGCTGCGGATGCAAACACCCGATGTGTCAAGTGTTCGGTCTTGACATCATTGCGTTGTTGTGCCCAACCGCCGAGCACATATGTAACATCGAGTTTCAAGGAATCCTCGAAAATTTTACCGACGCCTGCTGTCAAGAAATCATGCGTATCTACCTGGGTAGATCTGAACGGGATAGGGTCGCGAAGATAACCGAGGCGGATATGTGTTGCAATGATGGGTATCTGATATTCTGCGCCGAGTCTTACCTGAAGGGTTGTGGCGTAGAATTCCTCAAAATTATCTTCTGAAATATCCTCCGCCGGACTCGGATCGTAGCGCGTCTGCGTCCAGTCCGTGAATTGAACATCCCCCGCCAAAATCAACTGCTTGTTGAATAATTTCACAGCAGCACCGGCTCCTATTTCAAAGGGACGCTTAATGTCAAACGCTTGGACACCGGTCACTGTATCGTTCGTTTCTTCTCCGTCATCGTAAACTGCCACCGTTGATTGATACCACTGTTCATCTACCCCTAATTCCACGGGAGACACTACAGTTAGACCAACACTAACCGCATCGGTTAGGTGTGCAAGAAGCCCAACCCTGGCGCCTATGCCCGAATACTCGCGATCAATTTCGTCTTGGTATCTGAAACGTGCCAATTCCCGGTCTATGCCTGCGATATCAGTAGCGGTCGTATCCAATTCATTGAGACTGTTTCCTTGCCAGAAATCGAGGGAACCTCCAATCAGAATCCGCTTTGAGATGTATACGCTCGTTCCAAAACTCCAAATTCCGATGCCTCCACTGTTCGCGTTGATTTCATCTATGGCAAGTCCGCTGAATTCGGTGCCAGTGCTGGGATCAATACCTTGAATTGCGGTCTGATCATCGAAATTCTGTGAACGGTTGTAACCGAACGCGATCGCCCAACCGCCACGCCTCGCATAAAACGGATAAACAAAACCGATGGAATTCAGACGCATCTGTGAGCGACTCGTTGCTGTTTTCGCTGTATCACCTGTAAAATAGGTATCAGCAATTGCTGTGTTGTGGGACAGGCTGCTGAACATCTCGAATTTTTGGATCTGTGCCATCCCTGCCGGATTCCAATAGAGCGCGGTGAAATCATCCGAGAGTGCCAGTGAGGCACCCCCCATCCCCATTGTTCGTGCTCCGACACCAAACATTTTTCCGATTGCCATCTCTTCTATCTGCGCGATACTGACAGTTGTCCAGAACGTTGCCACACATAAGAAAATCAAGGCAGTATAGATCGTTCGTTTCATCGTTCTGATTCCTCCATTTTTTAATTTTTCCTTGCGGTTCGTTTAGGTGGGTTTGGAATTTTGAAGCACTTTTCCGTAGACCCACCACTTGGCTAATTCGAGTTCCGATTTCTTATGCGTCGCTGGGGTCGTTCCGATCTTGACTTTGGCGATGTCACGCTGCGTGAACTCCGAGAACGCCGGTTTTCAAGTCGCAAATCCCTTTTGTTGTATGCCCGCCGTGAGAGCGGTGTATACCGGCTCCGACCGTAATACCGTCGATAGACGTTCGTGTAAGGGTAATATCCCCTGTAATAGCGGTAGTAAGGCGTGTAACCGTAATACCCATATCCGTAAAACCAAGGGTGTGAGTAATACGGCATAACGGGTATGTAAGAGCGGTATGGATATAGTGGGTAAGGTCCCCAGTAGCTGCCGTGGTATCCACGTGGGTAAACGTAGGTTTCACGATGCGTATACTTCCGTCGTCCGTAATAGCCTTCTGACGCCTCAGCATCGGTCGGCTCTGATTCCAATTCTTCCGATTCCGCTTCAGCGTGATGTTCCGTTTCCTCTTCCTTCAAAACCGTATCGTATTCCCGATCAAAATCCGAAGACGCGCTTCCAACATGGGTTTGCAAGCCGTACCCTTGATAGCCGAGTTGCGTATAACACCCGGCAAACGTCACCATTGCCAAAAGCAGCGATAGTGTGAAAGTTACCTGCAACTTCATATCCCTTCCTCCTTTGGATTTATCCGGCAGTGCCGACTATTATAACATATTATACGAGAGACCTCTGAAAAAAGTTTACATTTGGCGTTGTATAAATATTTTGTCAGTTGTCTGCACACCAAACTCTTTCCGTTGACTCCTTTCTGATTTCATGCTAAACTGAGAGCATGAGAGTTTTCATTCAAATCGGACACGGCATCGTCGGTGCCGCCGTCATCTCAGGTTTATGTATATGGCAAGCAGGCAGTTTCGGTGAAGCGAGACATACCATCAGCATCATCGGTGCGATCGCCATCGTCATTGCGAGTCTCTACCTCCTGCGGAGCCGTTGGATTCGTTGGGGCAATCGTCAGACATGGCTCAAATACCATCAACGGCTCGCCTCGTTAGGCTTGTGCTTGGTGCTATTTCATTCTGCCTTCCAACCACTGGTGTGGCACTCCTGGCTTACCTTTTTGCTCGCTTTGTCGAACTTAGGCACGGGCATCGCCGTGAGTCTGACCTCTCGCGGTGCGCGCCGCATTCTGCTCCGATGCCATCTCATCCTTGCTCCAATATTGCTCGTCGGTATCGTGTTCCACGGACAAAAGAAGCTGGAACATGACGAGTTCCTCCCGCTCACGCAAGCGCACGATGTGCCTTGCGCAAGATGCCATACACCCGAACGCCTTCTATTCCATGTCAGTACAACTTTTCCCGAAGATCTGGACACATCAGACACGATCCCTGAAGACTTGCACTGGTGGTTCTTACAAAATGAAAACAGGGTACCCACAACTGCTCCTATCTCGGTCAAGGACCCCGGCACTGCTTGGACAGTCACCGATCCGAAAAATAAACGCACCTACCACATCCGGCGGGTCACAGATAGCATCGCCATCTACGCCGATTCCGATTACGGGAGTTACACCTGTATCAAATGCCACGTGCATAACACAGAAGAAATTCAGTTAGTGCATGAACTGCACGGTGTCACAGAAGCCCATCGGTGCTTCGTCTGCCACCAGACCGAAATTGACGGCACGCGTTATGGACGCCAACGCTTCGATTGGGAATACGCACCGCATCGGTCAAATTAAAAATGTCAAACAACTTTCGTAGAGCGAGTTTTGGAAACCCGCAAACTTCGCCAAAAGTTAGCCTCCGCGCGGTGTTGCTCGCACTCCTCATCACTATCCCGAACTCCTACTGGCTCATGATCAACTGGGGGCCCAGCGGTTATGGCACCGGTCAGAGTTTCCCAACTGTCTCCACCGTTTACTTCAACGTCATTTTTGTTGTGCTCATCTTGATGGCGGTAAACCCGTTGCTCCGAGTTATCGGGAAAAATGCGAGCCTCACCGATGCCGAGTTAATGGTGGTCTACCTCCTCGTATCCATCGCTTCCTCCCTCGCTGGACACGATACCCTCCAGATACTATGGCCCCTGCTCACGTATCCCATCTGGTTCGCGAGTCCTGAGAATGAATGGGGTGAACTGTTTCTTCGGCACATGCCCGATTGGTTGACCATCAAAGAACGGGACGTGCTGGCAACCTTCTATCAAGGGGACGACTCACTTCATACCGTCCAACACTTACAACTCTGGATGCCCCCTGTGCTCTGGTGGTCGGCTCTCATTATCGTGCTAACCTGTATGATGCTCTGTATCACGATCCTCATTCGGCACCAATGGGTGAACCACGAAAAACTCAGCTACCCCGTCATCCAGATTCCCCTGCATTTGACGGAAAATGGGGGACGCGTCCTCCTGAGCAATCGGTTATTTCTGTTAGGGGCTGTGCTCGCAGGCGGGATAAACCTCCTGAACGGTCTCCATTTTCTATTTCCAGTCGTGCCGGGATTAGGCGGGAGTCTCTACAATTTAGGGCAGTATTTTCAGACAAAACCACTGAACGCCATCGGTAGGCTCCCTATTGCCGTCTATCCGTTCGCTATCGGAATGAGCTTCTTCATCCCGTTGGAGCTCTCGTTCTCTATCTGGTTCTTCTATCTCTTCCACAAAATGACGCGTGTCTGGGGCACCATGGCAGGCATCGGACACCTTCCGGGATTCCCATTTCTCGATGCCCAATCGTTTGGGGCATGGTTCTGCTTAGGGATCTCCGCAATATGGCTCACCCGAAAGTTCATCGCGCGACAGGTGAAACACGCCTTTCAAGTCGGTAACGGAAAACCCAACACAATGGATACTCCTCCAACACACACCCGATACGCGATTATCGGGTTAATACTCGGCGGTATCTTCATCCTTGTGTTTTTCAAAAGCACAGGCACACCGATCTTCAGTATTCTCGGCTATTTTACGCTCTTCTTCGCGTTAGCGATTGCTATTACGCGTATTCGTGCTGAAGTTGGACCGCCGGCACACGATGTGCCGTGGCGACCGGACAAAGTCCTCGTCTCCTTTCTCGGTACCCGTCGCATTGGCGCAGAGGGATTAACCACGTTTAGTATGTTTCACGGTTTCAACCGGTCCTATCGTTCGCATCCGATGCCGATTATGTTGGAGGGGTTTAAGGTAGCACAGGTCCGCGGGTTATCGCACAATCGCTTTATCGTTGCGATCATCTTGGTGACCATCGTTGGAACGATTTCATCGGCGTGGGCATATTATGCACAAGGGTATCATTACGGCGCAGCAGTCTATGGTGAGCAAGCACAATGCCGCTGGACCTATGAGCAGCTGAAGCAGTGGCTTATTAACCCACAATCCATAGATGTCGGTGCGGTTTCCGCTTCCAGTGGCGCGATTGCCTTAACAACGCTCCTGATGGTGCTACGCCGCCGCTTTATCTGGTGGCCCTTCCACCCGGCAGGCTATGCCTTGTCACTCAGTTTTTGGAATACGAGTTGGTATTGGTTCTCGATCTTCTTGTCGTGGGGGATAAAAGCGATTCTCTTTCAAACGGGGGGACTTCGTACCTATCGGCGCGCGATGCCGTTCTTTATCGGTTTGGTGATTGGCGAGTTTCTGCTCGGTGCCATCTGGACCCTCATCGGTATTACCTTAGAACGCCCCATGTACCGCTTCATGTTTTAATCTTTTAATTTTACCTTGCGGTTCGATGAGGTGGGTTGCGGACCTTAGTGTTCTTCTCCGTAGATCCGCTCTCCATTTCATTACGAGCTACGCGCTTTGGACAATCTTTTAATTTTACCTTGCGGTTCGGTGAGGTGGATCAGTTGGGCACGTTGAAGCGGAGTGAAATCCATGTTTCTGAAAACTATATCTCTTTGCTCCAGCGGAGCAATATGTCTATAGAATGTTTTAGACCACCAAAGGAAAATACACAATGAAATTAAGTTGTCTCCCCGTTTCTCTTTACGATGATATCTTTACAGGAAAAAGCACCGTCGCTGATTGGATTCAGCTCGGTGCGGAATTAGGGTTGGATGCCGTGGATTTCAGTATCAAATTCTTCCCAAAGCGCGACACAGAAACGATAAATAACACACGCGCCGCCCTCGAAAAGTTCAACATAGAGGCGTGTATGATCGCCTGTTATTGCGACTTCACACATCCCGATGCAGCGCAACGCACACAGGAACTAAACGACCTGAAGGCGGACATCGGGTTGGCAAAAGCATTGGGGGTAAAATTTATTCGAGTGACAGCAGGGCAAAACCATCCCGACACCGAACGTGAAGCGGGTGTGCGTTGGGTGACAGACGGATTTCGGCGTGCCCTTGACGAAGCGGAAAAGCAGGATATCACCCTCGCCTACGAGAATCATACCAAAGGCGCGCCTTGGGATTACTGGGATTTCTCACAACCCACAGAGATTTTTTTAGAAATCTTAGATGCGCTTTCCGATACACCCCTCGGTGTCTGCTTCGACACTGCGAATCCGCTCGTCCTCGGTGAAGATGTCCTCGCACTTCTGGAGAAAGTCATTCAACGCATCGTTGTGCTGCATATTTTCGACCTGCGGGCAGTTAGGATATTTGAACCCGTCCGCGTCGGTACGGGTGCCTCACCCATCCAACCAATTTTCGCGCGCTTGAAACAAGCGGGTTACGAGGGTTGGTTCAGCATTGAAGAAGCCAGCCGTTCCGGACGACAAGGGTTTGAAGCGTCAATCGCCTACGTCCAAAATGCTTGGGAACAGGCATCGCACTAATGTAGGGCGATTCACCATCCGTTGTAAAGCACAAACGCGCAATGAATTGCGCTACTACAAACAGAAATGCGGATGTTTCTTACCGACCACTGAAATCGATTACCCGCGTGACGGTTCATTCATTCGTTCGCGTGCCTGGCGCGAGAGTTCAGCGAGATGCCCATCGTTTGCCCGGACCTGTTCAAGGTGTATCCACCGTTCAGGAGTCGCTGTGCGTATCATTTTCTCGCCATACTTCCGATCGATCCAGAAACGTGAAGATCCAGAGATATAGGCTTGCAGCGCATCCAGTTTATCATCAGGATAGCGTTGACAGAGATTCATCGTAAACATCCGTCGCCGCTCGCCGCCCCCGAACGCGGCATGTTTGGTGTTATGGTTAAACAGAACCAGATCCCCGGGGGTTGTCTCAAAGACCGTTGCGGGGACATCTTTACCGTGTATTTCCCAAAAGTCTTGACTCTTTCCAGCCTGTTTAGAGAGTGCATCCGCATAGTTATCACCAAAGAGATGACTTCCCGGAATCACGCGAAGTGCGCCCGTATGGCGAGTCAGTGGGTCGAGATAGAACGCGATCTTGATGTGCATCGGATCTTCCAACTTATGCCCACCATCCGAATGCCACCCCGTATCCCCGACATAGAAGTTTCCGTCGCTGCCCATGTAGTTGAAATCATCCCCCAGCAACGCCTTCGCGATCGCTAAAATCCGTGGATCGTCTAAGAGTGATGATAATTCTTCACTCTGATCAATGAACGGCACAATGCAGGAACGGGCAGTGCCTTCGTGCGGTTTACCGTTATGTCCACCGCCGCGCTCTTCCCAGACAGCCTCAAAAGCATCCTGAATTGCCGTAACCCGGTCCGCCATCAATTGCGGAAAACTGAGATAACCGAACGTCTTAAAAAAATTAAGCTCCGACTCGGTGATGCTGAAATCGTGCTGATTCATTTTTCTAATTTTCCTTATTGTGGAGTTTACCAAAATAGCCCTATTTGAATCCCGATTGCTTGACATAGTTTAACAAATGTGTTATCCTTGTCAAGAGTTTTTTGTCAATGAAAGGATATGTGATGGTCAGAATCATCAGAAGTTGTGTTGCGACCGGTTTGCTGATGCTATTAATGATGCTTATCGGATGCACACAACGGGAGCAGAAACAGACGGAATTGAACGTGTTCGCCGCAATCAGTTTGACGGATGCCCTTGAAGAAATTGGGACGGCGTTCACAACCGAAAATGGCGTTAAAATCTTTTACAATTTCGCCGCCTCTACGACGTTACAACGTCAACTCGAAAAGGGAGCGACAGCCGATGTCTTCATCTCAGCGAGCCCTCGCCAAGTCGTTGCCTTAGAAACCAATGGGCTCCTTGAAACTGAAAGTCGCAAGGATTTGCTAACCAATCGGTTAGTGCTTGTCTCTGATCAGAGTGCTGGCGTTTCTATGGAGACCCTAACGAACCTTGCGATCCCTGAAATTTCGAGAATCGCTATTGGGCATCCAAGTATTGTGCCCGCTGGCGATTACGCCAAAGAAGCCTTGGTTCACTTTGGATTATGGGAGACGCTACAGTCGAAATTCGTCTTCGGTACGGATGTCCGCGCCACGCTGGCGTATGTAACCGCCGGAAACGCCGATGTAGCGATTGTCTATCAAACGGACACAACGCTGACCCAACGCATAAAAGTGCTTTATCAGTTACCCACTGAAGCATATACACCGATCATTTATCCAGCTGTCGTTATGAAGGGTAGCCCGCGCAAGCAATTGGCGCGTAAATTTATGACTTATCTACACTCCATGGAGAGTGGTGAAGTTTTTGAAAGGCACGGATTCACGTTCTTGGTACTAAAATGAAGATTACCCCCGCCGAAGTTACCGCTCTCTCTTTATCTATAAAAGTTGCCTTGCTCAGTCTCGTTATAATGTTCCCGCCAGGGTTATTGATCGGTTGGCTCCTCGCAAAACGCACATTCCCAGGAAAATCTTTCCTCAATACGCTTGTGATGTGTCCGTTGGTGCTGCCGCCTATCGTCACTGGATATCTACTCCTTATCTTATTGGGCAAACATGGGGTCATCGGTGGATTTATCTATCGAACTTTCGGGATAGAGATCGTTTTTTCGCAGGTGGCTGTTATCATTGCGGTCTCAGTTATCTCATTTCCGTTGTTAGTGCGAGGCATTGTGACAGGGATAGCGTCTGTACCGCTGGAACTTGAGAACACAGCACGGACGCTTGGCGCATCACCCCTAAAGGTGTTTTGGACGATAACATTCCCGCTTGCGTATCGCGGAATTATCGGTGGAACGATCCTCGGTTTCTCCAAAAGTCTTGGTGAATTTGGTGCGACAATTATGGTGGCAGGGAACATCCCCGGCAAAACCCAAACAATGGCGTTAGCGATCTTCAGTGCCGTCCATCTCGGAGAGGACGCCTCTGTCTATCGCTTGGTATTTATTTCAACCGTTGTTGCATTCATAGCGCTCTGGTTCACGGAACGGTTCACGCTCCGATAGGCGCGTTTTTCGTGTATTTATGGAGAATAATAATGAATTGGGAAATAGGCTTAATTTTTATTACTGTTGTTGGCTGTGTTCTGCTGGTCTGGTATCTGTGTCGGCGTTCCGAAAATGATGCCGATGAGACTGAAGAGGTACCGACGGATGACGGCTATGAGGACCTGCTTTTAACAGGTCTAATGCTCGAAGAAATCTATGATGAGGATCAGACTTCATCTGATGATATGGACTCTGACGGATATGCTGATGGATTCGAGGGTGGTTATGACGATAGTAGTGGATTCGAGTAACCTAATCCACCTCACCGAACCGCAAGGAACAATTAAAGAATGGCAGATAGTCCCAAAATCAGACTCAATTTTCATAAAAGCCTGGGGAGTTTCACCCTAAAAGTTGATTGCACGCTGGAAACAAAAGTTTCAGCGTTTTTAGGCGTTTCTGGCAGTGGTAAAAGCACACTTCTCAATTGCGTGGGCGGCACGCTTACACCCGATGCGGGGGAAATCGCTTTTGGAGACGAGATCCTTTACGCCTCTGCTTCTGGCATTAATCTACCGCCTGAAAAACGGAGGTTCGGCTATGTTTTTCAGGAAGGACACCTGTTTCCGCATCTCACGGTTGCACAGAACATCCGATATGGACAACCGAATCCCCGAAAATCTTCAGATGCGATAGACGTTCTCGAAATTTCCGAACTGCTTCAGCGGTATCCGAAGGAGCTTTCTGGCGGTCAACGTCAACGGGTTGCGATCGCACGCGCCCTCGCCATGGAGCCACGCATGCTCCTGATGGATGAGCCGCTTGCGGCACTGGATAGCGCGCTAAAAGATCGAATTATACCCTATTTGCACCACGTTAAGGAAGTTTTTGAGATACCCATCCTTTATATTACCCATGCCTTTTCCGAGGCGATGACACTCGCTGACGAAGCCTTCCTCATCGCTGATGGCGAAGTTATGGCGAGGGGTGAACCCCACCGATTGTTAACCGCCCCTTCCGCCATGCGCATTGCACAGATGACAGGTGTCGAAAACATTCTATTCCTTCCAGTGACGGCTTCAAACAAAGCACGTGGTGTGACTGTGTTAGAAATCGGAAACCAGTCTCTTAGCATCCCTTATATTGATGTTGAAGTGGGGGAGGTTGTTCCGGTCGCTATCCGTGCTGAGGATATTATTATCTCACTTGAACCCGATATCCCGGTAAGTGCACGCAACATATTACTCGGACAGATTCAGTATCTCGATGTCAAGAGTGAACGCACGTGGTTATCGATTCTCGTTGAATGGCATCACCTTGCCGTGAAGATCACGCACGAAGCGCGAGAGCAGTTGCAATTGAAGGAAGGATCAGAGGTTTACTGTGTTATGAAGGCGAGTGCGGTCAATATTCTCTGGAATTAGTTCTGCTCTGAAGTTGTTCCCAAAGCGCATCCACCTGTCTGTGGAGTTCTTCAAGCGTCCCTTCGTTCTCTATAACAACATCCGCATACTTGACCTTCTCCGTGATCGGCATCTGTGCATCAATCCGCGCTTGGACTTCGGGTTCCGTAAGCGGTCTCCCCTGTGCCACGCTGCGTTCCAATGTGCGCCGCAGCTGCGTCTCCGATGATGCCGTCACAACAACGATCAGATCGACAGTATCATACGCACCGGCTTCAATGAGGAGTGGAGCGTCCAGTAGCACGACGCACGTCGGGTCTTCCCTGACGAAGTGGCGTGCCTGTCCGCGTGAGCGTTCGATAATTAACGGATGCAGGATACCGTTCAATCGTTCCCGGGCAGCTTTATCGTTAAAGACGATGGCGCCGAGTTTTTTTCGACTCACATCCCCGGATGCGTCGAGAATGTCCTGCCCAAACGCCTCCGTGAGTTCCCCGATAACCGGACTGTCTGCCTTGAGGAGTTGGTGTCCGATTTCATCCGCATTGATCGGGATTGCCCCTTTTTCCGCGAGCAGATCCGAGACGGTTGTTTTTCCACAAGCAATCCCGCCTGTGATACCCACGATGATGCCGCGTGCGCGGTGTGTTGTTTCTGTTTCCATAGTTTCGAGTGTATACCACGCCCCAAAATTTGTTAAGGTCCTCCCGTGTAGGATCAGAGCCATACCAAAAAAAGCAATGGCAGGCACACCATCACTTTTTTGAGGAGGCGTTCAGTCGTCTTGTAAAAGTTTGTGGGGTGGGTTATGTGTTCGTCTGTTGTCGGGTTGATGTCCTGTCCAACGCCTCTTGGAAATCACGAAAACTCGACACCAATGAAGCGTTTAGGCTCAACTGCTTCAGGCGGTCGAGGTCCACAATCGCTTCAAGGGACGGTTTGAGGCGGTTGACATCCACATCTGTGAACCGCGTTGTCAGGGTTGCTACGGTGTTCTCAATCGTCGTTTCGCGCGCACCGCGCTCAATACCTTGCTGTAGGTAATGTTCTGCCAAAGTCTGCATGATATCTACCTCCTGCTTTGTAAGTCCGAAAGTGTCTTGGTGTTCAGAGAGAATTCGCTCTAATACCTCGCGTTCTTCGCTTGAACGCTTGTGGAAGATGAGAAGATGAAGAAAGTAAATCGCCTGTTTCCATGCTGCGCTGTCCTGAGCCCTGAGGGTGCCGAGCTGTTCACCGAATCGCTCTAACGCCTCTATGAAAACGGAAGTCCCAGCGTCCTGACGCTTCAGGAGCGTCAGGAGCCAACCGAAGGGATGCCCGGTCTTGAGAAAAGTCGCATCAGGTTCGGCACCGATACTGAGAAAAAGCGTATCAAACTTCGGGATAAACCGCATTAGTGCCTGCGGAACATCCATCAATGTTTCCAAGGAGACCGGGAGCGATTGCCATTCTTGTTTCCCTGTGTAAAATACCACTGGAATGATGGGACGGAAACGCCACTTGCTCTTAGGAATCTTCTCAGCAAGCCACTTTTGCCGCTGTTGATCCCAAATCTGACACATATAAAACAGCAACCGAAATCCCATTGAAGGGTCTGGTGTGGATTGATGTTCAAGGAGAATGTAAATCATCACCTCTGTTTGATCAACGCCCTGGAAAGGCACCAGAAATACCAAGTCCGATTCTTGTTCTCGGAGATTATCAGCGATAAAAGTGGTATTAACGCGTTGAACCCTACTAAAATCCAAGGCGTTCACGATATCGCTGCCGATGATTTGAAGCAACTCCCGGAGGTTGTCGCTATTTGCCAATAACCATTTCGCACTCCGGTCTGGGAACGTTCGCAACGGTTCTCTTAAGAAAGTTAGGATTTCCTCAACATCTGTTTCCAACACACCACGGTCCTCATCACGCCCTGGGACCGGTCTCCCTAAAGGCTTCCCTGAAAAGAATAATACCTGTGCGCTACGAAAAATAAAGATTTTGTAGCTGTTTGGAACTATTATACCGTGATTTCCCATTGGAGATCAACCTTTTTTATACTTTTGAATAGGGTCATTCAATTGTAGGTTTTTTCGGCGTTTTCGCCAAGACATCGCGAGCAAAGCTCGCTCCTACAGGGAATTCTTGGGAACCGAAAATCCAAAATTTCGGAAAATTAAATAGCCCTGGTATTTGTAGGATAGATGTATCAGGACATTACTGTTTTGTTATTTTTCATTAGAAATATATGTCCTAATATAACTTTCGCATTACCCCTTATAAATATTGGCTTTATAACGATTTAAAACTTGACATAACATGGAATCTTTGGTAATATATACTATTAACGTGTGTGAAAAGATAGCGTGTGTAAACCGTTCTCGATGAGGACTGCCGTCCGTCTGCCTAAAATCTTATAGGTAGCAACGTGCGTTATCCTGACCGATAGCATCCTTCACCGACAACGCTTACACAAAACTTCACAGAGGAAACACCCATGAAAAAGAAGCACATTGATACCAACATCCACAAAGCAATTTTCGCCTTGATAGGATTAGGTATCTCCCAAGATCTATCTACGCGTCGCGCCGTGGCGTCGTTCTGTCAGACTGCGAACAAGTCGTTAGGTAGCCCCTCCCCACTTTATATGTATTAAGTTATTAATCGGCATCCTTCACAGGATAGTATCCGCAGTGATGGCTGTGCTGGCGGCTTCGCGCCCGCGCCGTCTGCGTCTTGACCGGCGGGTCTCGGCGTCGGTGATGTTTGTGGGTGTCTTACTTCTCCTCACAAGTCTGTTTACAATTGAAGGCTTTGCCCAGGCACCATCAGCCGTTCAAAACTTTACAGCAACAACTGGTGATGGTCAGATCGTTTTGAACTGGGATGCTCCCGCTACAGGTGCTACCCCTACTAACTATGCGTATTCTTACTCGATTTCAATGGGGAGTTCGTCCGCGGGATCCACTACCGACACGACCCTTACGATAACTGGATTAACAAATGGAGTTTTATATACTCTTAAGGTTAGGGCAAATAGCAATCAAGGACCGGGACCGTTTACAACAATAACAGCAACCCCTAACATAGATCCCCCTACAAACCTTACAGTAACAGCCGGTGATGGTCAAGTGACGTTAAGCTGGACAGCACCATCTGGATATACGACGATCACGGGTTACCAATATCAGAAAGACACTGATGCTTGGGCATCTGCTGGCACCAGTTCGCCCTATACTGTAACAGGACTGACAAATGACACTGCCTATACCTTCAAAGTTAGGGCAGTCGGTACGGGTGGAGGCGGAACGGCTTCAGCGTCAGCATCAGCAACACCTCGGCCATCTCTCCCGGCTGCCCCGACAGGACTCACAGCCCTTGCAGGCAATGGTGCCGTGAGACTGAGTTGGATGGCTCCAGTGGGTCCGATTACCCACTATGAGTATCGTCAAAATGGTGGCACTTGGAAATCTGCTGGCACCAGTTTGCCCCATACTGTAACAGGACTGACAAATGGACAAACATATTCTTTCGAAGTCAGAGCCGTGAATACTGGTGGAAACGGAGCGGCTTCAGCGTCCGTCACAGCACGACCTCAACTGCCAAATCCGCCAGATGCGCCGACAGGACTGGCAGCCACCCCTGGGAATGCTCAAGTTTCGTTGAGCTGGACTGCCCCCACAATTTTTGTTACCCACTATGAGTATCGTCAAGACGATGGCGCTTGGACCTCTACAGGGAGCAGCAATACGACCCATACTATAACGAATCTGACAAACGGAACGATCTATACATTCAGAGTCCGCGGTGTCAATAGTGCTGGAAACGGAGCGGTTTCAACGTCAGACAGAGCAACACCTTTGCGAGACGCACCAAGGGACCCTGTAAATCTTCAGGTAGAAATGGTTCCGGCTGAAGATAAGAAAACGGCGAAAGCTATTTTAACATGGAACCCCCCAAGCAACGCGGGAAACACGGAAGGGGAGACTCTTGGATATGAGTATAGATATAGGTCTAATCCGTGGACGCCTTGGAAATCTACAGGGAGTTCCGACACAAGGTATACCGTAACAGGACTCCAAATTGGGACAGAATATACTTTCCAGATTCGAGCGTTTTACGTCAGAGCGGGAGGAAATGCACGCTATATCTATACCTCATCGCCAAGTACGTCCTCTACCTCAGCCGCGATAGCACTTCAACGCAGAAAACGCCGTATCTTTGAATGCCCGGTTGGATGGGTGCGATCCGATGGCTTTGCCGGACGCAACCGGCGCGCACTCCTCTATGAAGTCAAGGTAGAGATGGATATACGCGACCCCGTCTCTATCTATAAACCTGCCTGGGTCGCTATCTATGTGCATCCTGACGAAGCACTTGAGACCTTAGATGGCTGGAAACTCCAGGTCGCACTCCCCTATAATCGGCATAGAGAGTATCCCCTGACAGCCGAGAATTCCGTCATTGTGGATGCCGGATTTGTGGAAGGTGGTTTTGCGTTCATCGTCCCCCCCGAAGAGGACCTCTTCCCGATGACGGGTATGGGGTTTCCGGGGTCTCCTGCGCCGGGTTTCGATTATCGTCTGTATGATGATCAGGGTCGTCGTGTGGACTTTGGTATCTCGTGCTATAAGCGATTCGACATTTTTCAGGTGTTGAAAGATGCGGAGGATCCGCGAGTCTTACGGAATGTTCATCTTGAGAGTTTCGACTGGAATACGCACTACCTGAGAAGCGAGTGGACGGTTCCGACGCCTGCGCCTGCTGCACCTTCTCTCGTGAAAAAGAATATGGTTGGAACATGGGCGGATCTGAAAAAACAGTAATTGCGAAGAAAATGTTTCTTTCCGCCTACCGGAGAATTGAATGTCTCTGGATAAACGCCAATTTCGATTGACATCCATACCCGCTTCTGCTATGCTGTTAACCCACTACATCTATTTTCGCACGGAAAGGGAAGATCTCATGGGAAGATTAGAGGGTAAAGTCGCAATCGTAACGGGTGCCGGTAGAGGACATGCCGAGGCAGTCGCAAGACGCTTCGCGAAAGAAGGTGCAGCGGTCTCCATCTCTGATGTGATACCAGTGCAGGAATTAGAAGCGAAGGTCGGTTCAGAAATTAGAGCCGCGGGTGGGGACGTCATCTGTTTTGAGACCGATGTTTCACAAGAGGCACCCGTCGCTGAGATGGTCGCCGCAACCATCGAGAAATTCGGCACTGTCGATATACTCGCCAATGTCGTCGGTATCGCAGGACCCACGAAGGATGTCTGGGACATGACTTTGGAGGAATGGAGACACACGCTTGAGGTCAACCTCGACTCGCTGTTTATCTGTTCTAAAGCCGTCCTCCCGGAGATGATCCGCAAGCAATACGGGAAAATCATAAACTTCAGTTCAGGCACCGGCAAACAACCGCTTTCGCACAGGGCACCGTATGCGACCTCGAAGATGGGGGTCATCGGTTTCACACGCACACTCGCTGCGGATGTCGGGCGTTACAATATCACCGTCAACGCCATCTGTCCGGGCTGGCACATGGAGCGAAGTCTTGAACTCGCCAGAGGCAGAGCCGAATACATGAATAAACCCTTTGATGAAGACGCCTTACGGGAGCGATACGGACGCACGAATCCGAAAAGCGTTATCGCCGGAAGATGGTGTTCGGATGAGGGGTATAGCGATAAAGGCTCAGGCTCGGAGGATGCTGCTGCGTTAGCGGTCTTCCTGGCATCAGAGGATTCCGCGAACATGACGGGTCAAGACATCAACACCGGCGGCACGGTGATGTGGTAGACGTGGATAAACAGGCAGGGACTTAACTGGAAGAAAAAAGAGATGAGAACATTTGGAACCCGAGGCACTGTGCGACCCGACCAGCACTATGTTGTCGCGCGCACAGCAGAGGTTAAAGATTTCATCAATCGCATCAAAGAGGGACGTTACATCGTTCTTTTCGCGCCACGCCAAACTGGAAAGACAACCTTCTTTCGATGGGCACTCGCTACTCTCACAGCCGAGGATCCAACCTATTTTCCGATCCAACTGGATTTCCAAATACAGCGTAACACTTCTGCTGCCACTTTTTACGCGAGACTCTACCAAATGATGCGTTGGCAGATCCAGTTCGTTTTCCAAGAACGCGGCGAGGTGCCTTCTCCGGCGTTAGCGCAACTTTTAGAGAGTACACAACTGACGGACGCTTTTTCAATGGTGACGTTCTTCGAACGCCTGGGGAATTTACTGGGTGCCCAGCGGATCGTCCTCCTCATTGATGAGTTTGATGGTATCCCGCAAACCCTTGTGAGCGATTTTCTGTATGCGCTTCGCCACATCTACCTGTCTGATATGCTGCTATGTCCGCATAGTGTCGGTATCGTCGGGGTCAAAAGCATAACACAGCTTGACTATGACCGATCCATCTCGCCTTTTAACATCCAAGATGAGCTGCACTTACCCAATTTCACACTTGAGCAGGTCAGCGAACTCTTTGGACAGTATACGGAAGAGGTCGGGCAGCCCTTCACACCCGAAGTCGTGAAGGCTATACACAAACAGACCGCCGGACAACCCTTTCTTGTCAACCGCACCGCGCAAATTCTCACCGAGGAACTGAACATTCCCAAAATTGAGACAATTAGGATGGCACACTTTGCCAAGGCTTATGAACAACTGCTTGGCGAAGATAATACCAACCTGACACATCTGGTGACAAATATCCGCAGGGATTGCCGCTTTGAAACGCTCCTTATGGACATCCTCTCGTATGAGGAAGGCGTGCGCTTCAATCCACGCGATCCACTCATCAGCGAACTCGCCACTTATGGGGTTATCGTCAGAGGACCAGATGGAACGTGTGAGATTATTAACCCGATTTATCTGCATTGCATCATAGAGGCGTTCACACCAACTGTGAACGGATTGGAACGAAACTACTTTACAGAAGACAATAGCAATGGATTCCGCAATTATCTCACCCCCACAGGGCAGCTTGAGATGGCATCCCTTCTTGATAACTTTCGAGATTTCATCACACGTGTCGGGTTCAAGATTCTACAGGTCCCAGAAACGCCGCAGGAATATGTGGGTAGGCACCTCCTCCTTACCTACCTCGATTCGTTTGTCAAGGCGGTGGGCGGTGTCATGTCTTTTGAGGTCGCAACAGGCGCGGGCAAGATGGATCTCCTTATCCTCCACAATCAGCGCAAATACATTGTCGAAACAAAAATTTGGAGAGGTAACATCCGCTATGAGGCAGGAAAGAAACAGCTCGCGGCTTATCTCAAAACGAAAGAGGTCGGTGAGGGGTACTACGTCGTTTTTGGTCATCGCAGGCATCCGGAACCGCGCGTCCAGACGGAAGTTGTGGACGGTGTAGAGATTCGGAGTTATGTTATTCCTGTGATGCAAGAAACCCCTTCCGCTTGAATTCAATAATTGCCAGATGTCCCCTTGCCCCTAATAGATCACACGGAAGTTCTTAAAATCGTCCAAAGTTTAGTTTTACTATGAAGATATGGGGAATTCCCATGGAACACAACGCAGAAACGGGAGATCTGTTCGATTTCACCGATCTTGACGAGAAACTAACCGAAGCCCATTACAACCGCGCTGTAGGTTATCTAAAGATAGGTCAACTTGAATTAGCCGCGCAAGCATCCATGGACGCTTTAGAGATTAATCCAGATTATGCGCCTGTTCACGCGCTTTTGGAACCCTTAAAATCGGAACAGGCTGGATTTTATCCGTCCTACGGTTGGTATGAAGAATATGATATGTTGGATGAACTTGAAGGAAGTGAACATTACTAATTACCTAACCTTAGTATTTAGACAAATCTATGTTTAAGAAAATTGAGCAGGAAAGTTAAGTTACCCGAAGTCAAGAAAATTTTATGAACCGCCAACACACTAACAGCAGAGCATGAACTCGCCGGGATTGTGTTCCAGAAACTCATTGATAATCGAAAAATTCTCAAGGCAAACTATACCCGTCCTGAATCCGCAGCACTCCTCTGCGCGCTTGTGCTGCCGGAACTCACGAAAGATCCGAAAAAACTAAAAATCGCAGATTTCGCCTGTGGGACCGGTTCACTTCTCAATGGTGTCTATCAACGCCTTCTCATGCTCTATGAACAAGCAGGCAGTAAAGGAAAAGCCATCCATCAGTACATGATGGAGAATAATCTCGTTGGGTGTGACATTCTACCCAACGCCGCACACCTGACTGCCTCTATTATTGCCAGCACCTATCCTGACATTCGTATCGGTGGCACACGTATTTATACGATGCCTTACGGCACGCAGCGCGCTGATGGACTTTACGCTATCGGGGCTCTCAACCTCCTCAGCGATCCAGCCAGGACTTTACCGTTGGATCTTGGCACAACAGGGACGGCTACCGGACAAGGCACGGAAACTATCGAACTCCGAGATGCTTTCAAGCATGACGAATTCGACATCGTTATCCAGAATCCGCCGTATACACGAAGTGGTGCTGATAGCAACTCTAATTTGCCTAAGAGCATATTCGCCGACAAAAAGGACGCAGTGGCAATGCAAGCATCACGGAGGGCACAGGGACGTCGGCTTGGCGGCAATAATCCTGGAGCGGGTCCCGACTTTGTCGATCTCGCGGATAGAATGCTAAAACGCAACGGCACAATGGCATTCGTGCTGCCCGTCACAGCAATCACAGGCAGTAGTTGGCAAAAGGTTCGGAAAATGTGGGGGGAGGAATATCACGATATTTTTGTCATCACGATTGCCGATGCAGCTACTGAGAATTGCGCATTCTCAGCGGATACCAATATGGCAGAGTGCCTCGTCATCGCAACGAAAGGAAAATCGAAGAACACTGGACGGGCGACTTTTGTATGCCTTGAACGGTGTCCCAATGGCGAACTGGAAGCTCAAGAAATCGCAAAGGTTATTTATGGGATCAACGATGTTCGCCAACTTGAGGATGGTATTAATAGAGGAAACCCTATTCACATTGGTGATGATGTAATCGGATTTGCCATTTCCGCTCCCTTAACCTCTGGTGCTGTAGGATGGCCTATATCCCGCGTTAGCGACATAACAGCGGTTCAATCGGCATACCAACTCGCGAATGGAAAGTTACAATTCCCCCGACAGAAAGCCGCTATCGACTTACCAATCTGTTTTCTCTCAGACGTTGCTCAATTTGGAGCAGATCATCGGGATATCCATGATCCGGGAAGGCGCGGCGCGTTTGATATTGAGGACGGATGTCCTGATACAGCTGAATATCCGTGCTTGTGGCATCTCAATAGCAAGGCGCAGCGGTCGGTGATTGTATCACCCAATGCCCACGCCTTTATTCGTCCGCATGCAGAAGCAAAGGCGCGAGAAATACTGGCGCGTAATAGTCGAGGGCATTTCAACATAGATTTGCGATTCAATTCACACTCTTTGTTAGTAGCTTTCACAGAACAGGAGGCTATCGGCGTTGATTCAATGCCAAACGTCGTTTTTAAAGAGAAACAGATTTATGATTATGTCTGGACCTTATGGAGCAATTCTACATTGGGTTTATTATGCTATTGGTTGATCTGTGGGAAGCAACAAGCGGGACGAGGTAGAAGTTCAAAAGCTGCCTTGGACTTAATGTCCACGCTGGATGTTCGTCAACTTTCCGCGAAGGCACTCACTAATGCAGAACGTATTTTCGACTCACTAAAGCATCAGCAGATGCTACCGTTTAATCAGATGGATGCAGATCCGGTGCGTCATGAACTCGATCGGCTGCTATTGTCGGAGGTGCTTGGTATTACAGAATTGGAACGTTCCGATGTGCACGAAGGACTTGCGTTGCTTCGGAAAATGCTATGCCAAGAACCGAGTATCCATGGAGGTAAAAAGTCGAAGGTTAAGCTGGATGTGTAGTACTTTTTCACCTCACAAGTGAAGTTTCCTAACCGCGCCGTTCCTCGATTCATGGTGTGTGGCATTTCCAACTGGGACCCCTCCAGAGTGTATCGTTAATTCTAAAATCCACTATAAATGGTTTCTTATGTCTTTTAACAATTTAACTTTACACTGGTTAATAAATATAGTATAATATATTATGACTTTTCCAAAAAGGAACGTCCTGCGTCAACTACGAAAAACGGGGATGTCAGGAAAGCGATCTGTTGCCGGTGAAAAAATGTTACACTTTCTTCCAAATTATTTTTTCGAGAAAAAAAATGCGTGAAAACCGTTGTACGGGGAACTACACCGTGGGTTCAAATCCACCTCTCTCCGCCAAATTACACTTTCAGCAAAATTGTAAAAAGTATTCGCTTCATCGGGCGAATTCGAGGTAAATTACATTATGCAAATTAGAGTAACCGCCATTTTTGTTCAAAATCAGGAAAGTGCGTTAAAATTTTATACTGAAAAATTGGGATTCGTTAAGAAGAGGGACATTCCCTTAGAAAATGGTGACAGATGGCTTACCGTAGTAGCAAAAGAAGAACAAGACGGGCCTGAACTTTTGTTAGAACCATTATCTGGTAACCATTTTGGACCCGCCAAAACGTATCAAAAAGCTGTATTTGATGTAGGGCTTCCATATACCCAATTCAGTGTGGAAAACGTTCAGGAAGAATATGAGCGATTAATCAACCTTGGCGTCGAATTCAGTGTAGAGCCTACTAAGATAGGAACAACAATTTTTGCTATTTTCAATGATACTTGCGGAAACAATATTCAGATCGTAGAAATTGAGTGAGGGGTTCATTATTCGCAGCATTTTTGTAGCGCAAATCGCTCGTTTGCGGACCGAAAACCCGCGTAATCCGTGTCATCCGCGACAATCCGCGATTCAGACAAAAAGTAACGCCACTCAAATATCACCCCGCCTCTTACTTTTCGACAAAATATTGACAGACCCCACCTCAAAATTATCCCTTGACATCCTTCCCAATTGCTGATAGAGTAGAAAATGTTATTCAAAAAAATGGAAGGAGCAATATAAGTGGCACAAGACACAATTAAAGTCGGGGTTATCGGGGCAGGTGGCAACACGACATCACGACATATTCCCGGACTCCAAGCCATCGAAGGCGTTGAGATCGTCGGGGTTTGCAATCGGAGTCTGGAATCCTCACAGAGGGTAGCGGATCAGTTCGGTATCCCGAAAACCTATGGCGGTTGGCAAGAGGCTATTGCCGATCCTGATACTAATGCAATTGTTATCGGGACGTGGCCCTATATGCACTGCCGGACCACCATCGCGGCACTTGAGGCGGATAAACACGTGATGTGCGAGGCGCGGATGGCGATGAACGCCAGAGAAGCGCATAAAATGCGAGAGGTTGCGCGTCAGAAAACACATCTCATCGCACAGATCGTTCCGTCGCCGATGACGTTGCGGGCAGATAACACCATAAAACGCCTCATCGCTGACGGATACATCGGGGATGTGCTTGCAGTGGAAGCACGCGCAGGCGGCGCGTTCCTGGATAGCGAGGCACCGCTCCAGTGGCGACAGGATTTTGATCTCAGCGGTCTTAACATCATGAGTATGGGGATCTGGTACGAAGCGTTGATCCGTTGGGTCGGAGAAGCGACGCGGATTATGGCGATGGGCAAAACTTTCGTCAAGATGCGTCCGGACACCGACGGTGTGATGCGCGCTGTGCGGATTCCTGAACATATCGATGTCGTTGGGGATCTTGAATGTGGCGCGCAACTGCACATACAGGTTTCTACTGTCGCGGGGTTAGCAGGCGCGCCGGAGGTTTATGTCTTCGGTAGCAACGGAACTTTACGTTTTTCGGGAAACCGGCTTTACGGTGGACAAAAAGCGGATACGGAACTCACCGAGATTGATATTCCTGATTCAGAGGCAGGCGCGTGGCGAGTCGAGGAAGAATTTGTGAACGCTATCCGTGGCGAGGAAGTTATCACGCACACTGACTTTGAGACGGGTGTGAAATATATGGAGTTTACGGAGGCGGTCACGCTGAGTATGCAATCGGGGACGGCAATTACTTTGCCTCTTCATATTTAGAACGGGTTACGGCACAGCGGCGTGTGCCTGCTACCTTAAAAACTACGGCACAGCGGCGTGTGCCTGCTATTTTGGAAGGAGAGACGTTTGACACTCGGAGAGCTTTTTGATCTTTGTCAAGACATTGAACTGCGACAAGCGAAGCTCTATGCCTCCCTCTCGTTGCATTTAGGGAGTGTTGATGAACGGATCGCGCGATTTTGGGAACAGATGAGCACAGAAGAATGGCAACACTACATTCTCGTGGATTTCGGGCGATCTGTGTGCGTGGATGCCTTCGGGATTGATGCGCCTGTGACGGAATTATCCAACATCCCGGTTCAGCAAATTACGGACGCTCTGAATGCCCACGAACAGAAGGTCGAGAATGGAGAGATTTCGCTCGATGAAGCCTTCGCGATCGCAATCGCGATTGAAGGAAGTGAGGCAGATGCCATCTATATGTATCTCCTCTCTATCATGAGGAAGGCAATAGAACAGGGCGATCAGCCGTATTTGATTGACCGGATTGTGCAAGTCGAGAAGGACATGGTATCACATGTAGATGGGTTGGTAAAGGCAACACAGAAGTTTGCGAAGGATAACGATCTCATTCGGAAGGCACATCGTCTAAAAGCAGAACACGGTTAAGGCATCGCTTGAGATTACGAGTGTTGTGCGTTGCACAAGAGATTTCCCCCTTGCGCACACGCGACCTGTTCAAGTTGTAGCGTAGTATGACTAATACCGAAACGGGTTTTCAGTTCTGCGTTGATCTGTTCAAGAATCTGATCCGGGGCTAAGGTTGTGTTTTCGTCAACCACGACATGCGCGCTCAGGGCAGCGTAGTTAGAACACAATGACCAGATGTGCATGTCGTGAACATCTTTGACAGTATCCAAAGCACGGAGATGCGTCGCGACGGTGTCTGCGTCTGCGTTTCGCGGCGAGTTTTCAAACAAGATATGCACCGCTTCTCTCGTCACATTCACTGCTCCGATAAGAATAATCCCACCGATAAGGAAACTCAGCAAGGCGTCAATCGGGTACCATCCTGTCCAAAAGATAATCGCGCCTCCGACGACCACCGCAACTGAGGAGAGGGTGTCTCCTATCACGTGGAGCATCGCACTCCGGACGTTGAGATTATTGTGACTCTCACCGTGGAGTTTCCAGAGGATGATCAGGTTTCCAACGAATCCGAGGCACGCGACGATAAACATCCCCGTGACTTTTATTTCTGTCGGCGACATGTACCGTTGGTATGCTTCGTAGAAAATCCAACCCGAAATCCCGATGAGCGACACCCCATTGACAAAAGCAGCGAAGACTTCCGCACGATGATAGCCGTAAGTCCGAGAGGAGGTAGCGGGACGTGTTGAGAGATAAATCGCCAACCAACTGATCAGTAGCGAGACGACATCCGACATGACGTGTGCCGCGTCACTTAACAGTGCCAGACTGCCTGACCAGATACCACCGATGAGTTCACCGAGGAAAACGCAAAATGTGACGACAACAGCAAACTTGAATTTCTTCTGGAGATGTATTTGGTGGCTGTGTTCGTGTCCATCGCCATGGTGGTGATGGTCGTGACTGTGATGGTGCACAGCGTCTCCCTTTAAAAGTAGTAGGCACACGCCGTTGTGCCGACACTACAAATGTAACGGAACTGAGGCGTGATGCCGCTCCCTATAACGCAGGTTCGTTGGCTTCTAATCGGTGGACGTGCTCTTTGATTCGCTACTTGTATCGGTTTTCTTTTCTTTTTTCTCGCTTTTGTCCGATGAAGTGCTTTTAACTGACGACTCGTTTTTATCCTTCTTCGCTGATTCTTTGTAGCCGTCACTGCGGTAGTCTGTAATGTAGAATCCGGAGCCTTTGAAAATCAATCCGGCACCGGCTCCGATGAGTCGCTTCACTTTACCATTGCACTCCGGGCATTCCTCGATAGCGGGGGCGGTAATGCCCTGAAACCGCTCAAATCGGTTGTCGCATGCGAGACACTTATACTCGTATGTGGGCATATAGAGTGATCCTCCTTTTTGATATATTTTGCAGACAGCATTTCTTTTTATAGGAGCGAGTGTTTTTGCTTGGGGTTTCTGCGGACTTCCCATACTCGCGACCGCTTCCTCTCGGAACAAAAAGTTTGTTGCTAAAAAGACTGTATTCTGATAAATTTTAATCGTTACGCGTGCAAAAGTCAAGCGATTTTTTTCTGATCGGAGTTATCTATGTTTCGCCTTCCTATTGATTCTGAAAGTTTTCCGCTCGGCAAGGGACCGATGGTCATGCTGGTGCTGTTCCTGATTTCTACACTTTTCATCTTCGGACGGACGGAGGAGGAAGGTGAGAATCTCGAATTCTGGATTTTCGCGAACACGCACTACGAAGAATACCAAGCACGTGTCCCCATCTTTGAGGCACAGAATCCAGGTGTCAACGTCCAACTCATCAATTTCGGTAACACAATGCACGATAAACTCCTCGCTGCGATGTTATCCAACTTTGGTGCCCCGGATCTCGTTGAGGTTGAGATCACCTCCATCGGTCGGTTTCTTAAGGGCGCCATTGATGAGGTCGGGTTTGTTGATCTCCGTCCCCGTTTAGAAAGCGAAGGATGGATGGAAAAACTGGTCGTCAGTCGCTTCACCCCCTGGTCCTACCGCGGTCGGATTTACGGCATCCCGCACGATTTACATCCCGTCATCCTGCTCTACCGGGATGACCTCTTTAAAGCCGCTGGTGTTGAGATGACAGAAATTGAAACATGGGACGACTTCATCGCTGCTGGAAAGCAGGCGACTCGTGATCTTGATGGCGATGGTAGGATTGACCAATACGCGATCGTGTTGGATCGACGCACGGAGAGCGACTATTTCAGTCTACTTCTCCAACAGGGCGGCGGATTTTTCGACGAAGCAGGCAACGTCATTATAGACAGTGAACTCGCGATCGAGACGCTGGAATTCTTCACGGCGTTGTTCAATGAACATAAAATCGCGACCCCCGTATACGGTACATGGCACGGGGATCCGAGTAATTTCGCAGCGATGCAGGATGGCAAGATTCTCTCTATCCTGGCACCGGATTGGTATGTCGGCATTCTCAAGAGTCAGGTGCCGCAGATGTCCGGTAAATGGAAGGCGATCAGCATGCCTGCGTGGCATCCCGGGGGTCGGCGAACCACGACGCGCGGGGGAACCATGATCGGAATTACGAAGCAGTGTGAAAATCCGGATCTGGCGTGGGAAGTGCTCAAGTTTACCTATTTTGACAGACCCGGTCTCGTCAATCGCTATGAGACGACACGCATTATTCCGCCACTCAAATCCGCCTGGGACGCACCCATCTTTAGGGAACCTGATGTTTACTTGGGGGGACAGCGGCTGGGAGAGTTATTTATCAAATTGGCACCCGATATGCCGGCGCGGTATCAGAATCCCTACTGGTCGGAAGGGGCGGATCTCCTCAACGATGCGATTTTCGCCGCTGTCACCGAGAAACAGACCCCGAGAGAGGCGTTAACCGATTTGGCAGAAAAAGTGCGAGCCCTGATTGCCAAGGACAGAGGCAGATGGGGAGACCTGTGATACAACCCACACGCTAAAGCGTGGGGCTTCGGCTTCATAGCAACTGCGTTCTTCCCTAAAGGGTTGAACGTCTTAGGGTCGCTCCACCCGCAGGCTCTTATTCCGAATCAGATCGGTTTTATCTGGTTTAAGTCCAGGGTACCCCAGCCTGCAAGAACAAATGGATAGCGAGACAAGGCGTGAGGGTTATAAATCCGCAATACGGCTTATATGCACGCTATCCGATTAGTTTAGAGTGGTATCGCACTTAGCACTCACACACCATACCACTGGTGAGGATAGGACTCTCTCAGAGATTGAGAGAGGTGGTATCCCTATCCAAGTGCTAATAGCATTATACCACTTTTTAGAGAAAAAAGTCAAGAAAAAAGCGTTTCATCCCCACCCTAAAGGATGAGGCTTTCACGCGAAGGAATTGGTAAATTCCGCAAAAGACATTTAGAACGTAGCCTGAAACGCAGTGGAAGGAATCATTAAAAAATATGAAGCAGAAACGCACAACGAACGTTTTTTGGAATCAACAACAGAAAATCGCTCCCTATCTTTTTATTGCTCCATTTTATCTGCTTTTCGTCATTTTTATGGGCTATCCGCTTATTTCGTCGCTCGTGATGAGCCTCTATGAAATGCGTGGATTCCAAAGTCGGATATTTGTTGGCATCGGTAACTTCACAGACCTGTTCCGCGACCCAATCTTTTGGAAATCGTTATGGAACACCGCCTATTTCGCAGCAGGCACGCTTACCCTCCAACTACCGATTGCGCTGCTGTTAGCGATTCTACTCAACTCCAAATTCGTCAAAGGCAAGAATTTCCTACGTCTCGCCTTTTTCGCACCCGTCCTTGTTGCGGGCGTTTTTGTCGCGATTATCTTTAACCTCGTCTACGATCAACGGGCGGGTTTAGTAAATCAGGAATTCGTCCTCTTCGGCAAAGAGATCGGTTGGTTAAACGAGGAGAAATACGTGATGCCAGCGGTCATCCTGACAGGCGTTTGGCAGTGGGCGGGATTCAATATGATCTATTTTTTAGCAGGATTACAAGGGATTCGGCAGGAGTTGTATGAAGCGGCAGCCGTTGATGGTGCCAACTGGTGGCAGGCGTTCATCCATGTCACGCTTCCCTCCTTACGACCCGTGATAGCCTTCGTTTTCGTGGTTTCGATGATAGGCTCGCTCCAACTCTTCGACCTTCCGTTCATTTTGACAAACGGGGGTGAACCTGCGGATGCCGGCTCGACGATCGTCATGTATCTCTACAAAAATGGATTTCAGTTCATGCGTCTCGGCTATGCGGCGACGATCGGATGGGTACTATTTTTCATTATTGCGGTTATCTCAATCGTCCAATTGAAATTGCTCGGCATTTTCCGAGATGAATAGTAGTAGGCACACGCCGTTGTGCCGTCAACTACGGAAGGAAAGACTTTGTATATACTACCCGCCATTGATCTTCGCGGTGGAAAATGTGTGAATTTAGTGCAGGGGATCGCCTCACAGGAGACGATCTTCTCGGATGCTCCTATAGAAATGGCACTGCGGTGGCAAGCCGAGGGTGCGGAATACTTGCATCTCGTGGATCTGGACGGCGCGTTTCAGGGTGAATCGGCGAATCTCCACATCGTCAGCGAAATCGTTTCTGCGCTTGATATTCCTGTCCAGCTTGGAGGGGGTATCCGCAGTATGGCGCACTTAGAAGCGGTTCTGGCGTTAGGCGTGGATCGCGCTATTTTAGGCACGGTTGCCCTCAAACAACCGAGTCTCGTGAAACAGGCGTGTGCGGAATACGGTGCGCGGGTCGCTGTCGGCATTGATGCCAGAGATGGCAGGGTCGCCACGGACGGATGGTTAGAGGTCTCCCAAAAATCTGCCGTCGAATTTGCTGTAGAGATGCCGGAGGTCCAAACGCTTATCTATACCGACATCAAAAGCGATGGAATGCTCAAAGGTCCCAATGTTGACGCGACGGCTGATATTATCAATGCCGTCCCTGCGGATGTCATCGCTTCGGGGGGTGTCACGTCGCTTGCGGACGTAGCGGCTTTGAAGCAGATCGGTGCCAGCGGTGCGATTATCGGACGTGCGTTGTACACCGGTGATCTCGCGCTGCCAGATGCAATTGCTGCTGCACGTTAGAAAAACATCACACAACACCCGTCACAACCCCAATTCCTATGCGCGATCCCATCTTTTTCACTTCAAACCGCGTGCCAACCTCCATCACCAAGGGCAGATCAAGCGTAAGAGAGACATGTGCATAAGCCCCCGGTGTAAGAAGGGAGAGGCTTGGCGGAAGTTTTAGATGCGCTGGCATGTCAATACCCCATAAATGGATGTCAGGTCTATCGTTTTCTATGAGCGGGATGTGGGTGCCGCTCTCTTCATGTGTCAGCAGATAGATGAGTGCGGTAAATTCGGAATGTGATTTGACGGTCTTCGGTGTACAAAGCACCTGTCCAATAGACACCCAGTCGGGTTCGGATTCAACGCATACTTCATCCTCCGTTATGCTGAGAATCCGCGTCTTAATTCTATCCCCTTTGCCCACAATATCTATCGCTTGTCCCACAGCGAGTTGTCCCTGCACAATATCGCCGCGGACGGATACACGCTCCTTCATTTCCGCAGCGATTTCATGGATTGGCATGATAAGCGGTAAGCGTGCTGTGTCCACGGGGGCAGGCATTGCCCGATTCATGGCGAAGATAAGATCAACAATCGGTTGCCACTGCGCAGAGGTGAGGCTGTCTCCCCTATAGTCTAATGCCCTGCGCGCGTCTCCAACAATTATTGGAGACGTATCCTCATCCCAACCACACCCGTTCAGAAGTTCTCTCATCTCTTGTTGGCAAATGTCTATCAGTTCATCGTCATTTGGGATGCCGTCTGTATTTAGAAAGGATAACACTATCGGGAGATGTGTATGATTGGCAAGACGTAGGTGTGCCTCGGAGTCAGGTGTGACCCCTTCAACCGCGTTTACGATCCATATAGCGCTATGGATTGCGGGAGAACCGCTAACGAGCATTTTGACAACATCAATGTGTGTCTCGCAATCGATGTGGGTGTAAAGTTTACCACTGGTTTCATACGCGATCGCACGGTAGGTAATGCCGACCCCTTCTCGGATTGGGTGACTGATTGGGATTTGTGATTCAAAATCGTTATCTCCGTTTGTGTGGATCGCGCCGATTCTCGCAACGACTTTCGCTACCGCTGCTGTTAATGTTGTTTTGCCGTGTCCGGGGGCACCGAGCGTGCAAATAGGTAATCCGCGATGTGTCTGTTCTTTTTGATCTGTCATCTCTTTCCTCCTGATTTGGTGTAATTTTTTATTGCAATTTCCACTGCATTGTAGCACGAGGTCAGGAATTCAGCAATACAGGAAAAACTTGCCAAGCGTTCTGATGCGTGTTAGACTATTAACGTTTAGGTCTTACCCATTCATTCAAATAAACAGAGAGGATATCCATGTGAAATTCGTGAGAAGCGTATTAATATTCACGCTACGTTTGGCATTAGAGTTTCTCCGTCTTCTGTTTCGAGAAGCAGGGGCCGAGCAGCGCAAATGGAGAGCGAGTGAGAAGCGCCGAACCAGGAGACGTTGGTAATTGGGAAAACTGCCACTCAATAGAAAAATGTTAAACCCAAAAATCTATCATCGCAGCGAACTTGCCTCTATCCTTAAGCAAGCGAAAACAGACGGAAACGTTGTTGTCACGACCAACGGTTGTTTTGATGTCCTACATTTGGGGCATCTCCGTTACCTTCAGGCAGCGCGCCAGCTTGGGGATATGCTCGTGGTAGCGGTCAACAGCGACAGTTCCGTCCGTCAACTCAAGGGTGAAAATCGTCCACTCGTCCCTGAAGAAGAACGCGCAGAGATGCTCGCCGGGTTGGAATGCGTCGATTACGTTGTCATCTTCCCAGAATTAACGCCGATCGACTTGCTCTCCGAACTTAAACCGAGTATCCACGTTAAAGGCGGCGACTATAAACTGGAACAACTCATTGAAAGGGATGTCGTTGAGGCAAACGGGGGTGAGGTTATCGTTGGTTTGAACGTGCCCGGTAAATCCACAACCAATCTCATCCAAGTGATATGTGAACGGTATATAGATGCTGATGTCGCAAATACACCGTAAGGAAAATTAAAAATATGCAGATAAACGATTCATTGCGTCCCATTGATCTGAAGCCTCAGATTGAGAGGCTTCTTGAATGCTCCGGTCAAAAGATTTTAGCCATAGAAGACACATGGCTCCCCGAAAACGGAACACCTGTGTTTACGGTCGCTGGGACCTATACAACACGCGGCTGGACCGAGTGGACCCAAGGGTTTCAATTCGGCTCCGCTATCCTTCAATTTGATGCCACCGGGGATGCGCAGTTCCTTGAGATCGGTAGACGGAACACGGTTGAGAAAATGGCACCCCACGTGACACATATCGGTGTCCACGATCACGGGTTCAATAACGTCTCTACGTATGGTAACCTCCGGCGTTTGATGCGTGAGGACGTGATTCCGTGGAACGATAGCGAGATGGATTTCTATGAACTCGCACTGAAAGCCTCCGCTGCCGTGCAGGCGGCTCGCTGGACCCGTATTAGTGATGGGACAGGATATATCGCTTCCTTCAACGGACCGCATTCACTCTTCTCAGACACTATCCGGTCTTTGCGCGCTTTAGGGCTTGGGCATACCCTCGGTGCCGTGCTGATGGGTGAAGGCGATGCCGCTATCAGTCTGCTGGAACGGTTGCTTCACCATTCGCAGACGACAGCGACCTATAACGTTTACTACAGCGAAGGACGTGATGCGTTCGATCTGCGTGGACGGGTGGTGCATGAATCTATCTTTAATACGAACGATGGGAACTATCGCTGTCCAAGCACTCAGCAGGGGTATTCACCCTTTACGACGTGGACCCGCGGGCTGGCTTGGATTATTACGGGTTACGCTGAGCAACTTGAGTTTTTTGACACGTTACCCGCAGATATGCTTGAACCTTACGGTGGATATGAACTGACGACAGCACACATGCGCAAAGCCGCGGAAGCCACTGCGGATTTCTATATTGAGAACACAGCACAAGATGGGATTCCGTATTGGGATACCGGTGCGCCTGGTTTAGCTGAACTCGGCGATTATTTGGCAGTCCCTGCAGATCCGTATAACGATCTTGAACCTGTGGATAGCTCCGCCGCGGCGATTGCGGCGCAAGGCTTGATTCGACTCGGTAACTATCTCAGAAAGCACAGCGAGTCGGAGGTTGGGGATTCCTATTATCAAGCAGGTTTAACGGTGGCGAAGACGCTCTTTGCTGAACCGTATCTCTCTGAATCCGATACACATCAGGGGTTGTTATTGCATTCGGTGTATCACCGTCCGAATGGCTGGGATCATGTGCCAGAGGGCAGGAAGATTCCGTGTGGCGAGGCTTCCATGTGGGGCGATTACCATGCCCGTGAACTCGCAGTCCTGTTATGGCGAGAGATCCTTGGAAAGCCGTATCTGACGTTTTTTTAACTTCCATATAGCAGGCGCGCTTCGCAAATGCGCCTGCTCGGATCAGTCAGACAGCAACCTGTTCAACCTGTCCCGTTTCCAACGAACGATTCGCGGCGAGTGTGGCAGCGAGAGACTTGACGGCATCGGCGTAGGGCGCAATGACCAATCCTTGGTCGTTGGCTTCCACTGCTTTGATGAACTGCTCAATCTGTCGGAAGTAACCCGCTTCCGTGCCGGTGTAGTCGACCTCCTCACCGCTGATCTGTCCGCGCAATCCGAGGTCAAGCGTGAGTTTGAGATAGAAATCATCACCGACCAATTCGGTTGCGAAATGGTCGTGTGCGCGGGCGACACAGGTACTGGTGATACTGCCTACCGCGCCACTCTCAAACTGCATATTGCAAACGGTGCACTCCTCAAAGTCAGCGATCTCCTCAGAAACCCCCTTGATCCCGTAGGCGTGGACATTTGCGACATCACCGAGAAAGTAACGGATAAGGTCAAAAACGTGGGTCGTCTGTTCGACCATCTGTCCGCGCGAGACCTCGTATTTTCCCCACCACGGATGCCCGGCACCCATTCGTGTGAGAAACCGTCCGATCCCCATTGTAAGTTTCCGATCACCAACGAGCTCTTTTGCTTTCGCTGTGATGTCGCTATAGCGCGCCATATAACCGACTTGATTGATAACGCCTGCGGTGGCAATCGCATCGCGAGCGTGTTGCGCGGTTTCCAGATCCTGTGCGACGGGTTTGGCGACAAAGACCGCTGCACCTGATGCTGCTGCATCGGCAACCTGTGTCGTGTGTGCTCCGGGCGGGATGCAGATGAATACGACATCCGGTTTCTCTGTCTGTAGCATCTCATTGTGGTCGGTGTATGCCCTCGCATTTTCTTCATCAGCGATAGATGTGACGCGTTCAGCATTTATATCACAGACTGCCGCAATGGGACGTTCAAGTTGTCCGAGGCTTTGGCGATAACTTCTGGTGATACCACCAACGCCGATAAAAGTGATTTTCAAATCTTGTTGATTCACGCGGTTTTTTCTCCTTGGTTTCCAATAAATTGACAGATCAATACTGAATACTCATATCAGTTCTCGAATCTTATCCCGAAAATAACAGAAACTGGGTGACGCGTTTTGTTCTACGTTCATCTCTGGAGCAATTTTCTCTGCCCATGTAGATTTTTCCTTGCCGATTACATACCAAGGTTCATTTTTTAGTGCTTTCGCCCCTCCTGCAAATATAGCATCAGCCAGAAGTTCCCATGTATCGCAAATTGAATCATTTTGATAATTATTCAGAATATTGACCTTGGCTTTCGGATAAGCTGCCTTAATCGCCGGAATATCGCCAAGTAGCCACGCTTCACCCTCTTCTATGGCGATACAAAACCGTGTTTTTGGTTTGGGGGTGCAAGAATTCAGGACTCTCAAGAGTTCTTGGCGAAATGTTTTCAAACATCTACGATCCAAGTCACAGACCACAATCACCACCGCTGAATAGTTGATTGGGTAGTTGGTATATGTCTCTCCGTACCCTTTGAGCAACTCAGGCAAGCGATCAAGCAAAATGCGGTTACGGGCATCGGTGTGACTCTTGAGGTTTTTGGGAATACGACCAATTCCTCGGTAACTAATAACCCTATATGTATGTTTTTTTTCAATAATCTTGGGCATTAAAATGTCAAGTGCTTTCTTGCCCGATTGGTCTTCGATGAGTATCTCAAAATGCATTCATGACCTCGGATCAAGATAATCACTGTACCAGAGTCCGCCCAAAGGCAAACCTTCTTCGACTAAATTGTTGACGAGTGGATCTTCGCTTGCTCGACGAATTTTGGAGAACCCATCTTCGCCCTTTTCCAGAATCCATACCTCTTTCGGGGCTAACGCATCGACAAAGTATGGTTGGTGTGTTGTAATAAAAACCTGTGAACCGCCTTTGTGTCCAGTAGCGTATTCACGAAATTCGGTAGCGAGAGTCTCCAAAAGTTTGTGATATAAGCCGTTTTCCGGTTCCTCAATGCAAATAAAGGGAGGCGGGGTTGGATCTTCGAGCAGTAGTAGATAGGCGAACACTTTGAGTGTTCCATCGGACATCTGCTGCGCGTAAAAGGGGGCTTTAAAGCTTTTATCGTTGAACCTGAGTAGCAGTCTGCCGTCACTGGTTTTTTCTGTATCAATTTGGTCTATGCCCGGGATTTTATCAGCGATTTTTTTCAAAATTATTTTGAAACGCTGTTTGTGTTCACGCTCCATAAATTGCACAACATTGCCAAGGTTGTCGCCGCGGGTATTAAGGTGTTCCTGAGGACCAGCAAGTGGCAGACTACGTGCTGCATCTGGGGTAAAGTAACTGAGATACCATCCTTCAATGAATCGGCGAAAAGCGGAGATTCGGGGATGTTGTTTCAATGCTCCAATTGTGGCGATACCGAGTTTACGCGGGTCACTCAAGTCAATAGTCTCTGTTTCTCCAGATTCCTCTGCTTTTATGGATTCCAGAAATGCCTGAAATGATTGTAAGTCCGCAATGGGTTCATCAATTTGGTGTCCTCCTTGATCTCCTTTCCATGCTACACCACTGCCATTATTCAGTATTAGAAAAGAGAAGGGCCAACCACGCTTCTGCCCCTTTCGTCTTTGTCCAAGACGCTCCCGAAGGACATAAGGACGTCCGAACGTATCTGCTGTAATGGCAATCTGGTATGTAATAGGTCTGGCATTTCCGTGTTCTCTATAGTACACGTCAAATTCAATTGGACCTATCGCCCCCTGAGTCTGTATTTTCTCGAAACCACCGCGCCCGCGGGCATCGCAGGCTTCCTCAACATTATTGAATTTAAGAGCATCTGCAAGGAAACCAAATGCGTCAAATAAAGCACTCTTGCCGACTCCATTTTTTCCTATTACTGCTGTCATTGGCGTGAGGGCTTCTTCTTTCCTTTTATTCCATAGGCGACCCAGTGTCACATCTTTGAGAACCCCAAAATTTCGCACTCTGAAGCCTTCTAATGTTGCCATTTTGCGATCTCCATTTTCATTTCTGCAAGTATCAAAACGACTCACCCCTTATTATAGCACCCCTTGTACCATTTTGAAAGTGGAAATTTTTCAACTGTGGACTGGGTTCTAATGATCAGGCGGAGTTACTGCGTCCAGTAGTTCCGCGTCTGAGACGGGACGGAAGCGTGCTTCTGGGTCTTTCAAAACGAGTCTACGAAGGTCCGTTGTGATGGCATATAATCCCGGCATCACGAACAGCGTCATCAATGTTGCAACGGCGAGTCCGAAAATGATCGTATAGGCCATCGGCATCCAGATAGGCGACTTACCCCCTAACCCGATTGCCATCGGAATGAGTCCGAAAATCGTCGTCACCGTGGTGAGAACAATTGGACGCAATCGGAGACGACTACCTTTCAGAATAGCGTACCACTTGTTATACCCCTTCTCTCGGTACTTGTTAATGAAGTCGATAAGAACAATTGAATCGTTCACTACAATCCCCGCGAGTGCGACGATACCAAACATCGCGACGATACTAAGTGTCGCATTGGAAAGGAGGAGGCCAATCATCGCACCGATCATACCGAAGGGAACAGCAAACATAATGATAATGGGTTGTATAAACGATCTGAATTGTGCACCCAATACGACATAGATGAGCAACAGCCCAACAATGAACAACTTCCACAACTCGGAAAAGGATTCTGTAATTTCATCAAAAACCCCTCGAAAATCGAGTTGATACCCTGGATACAAAGATTCTATATCAGCAAATGCGCTGATGAGGGATTGATTCACTTTAAAGGCAGTCGTCTTTTCACTATTTACCGAGGCATAAACCGTAATTGCCCGTTCTCCCTCGAATCGATGGACATCTGCGTACCCCTTTTCCTCCACAATGTCCGCAACATCCCTGAGTGGAACAATAGCACCGGTGGGTGTTGCAATCAAGAGGTTATTAAGTTCAGCAAGATTTGTAAGTGTGTCCTCCTCATATTTGACGATGACATTAATCGCCTCGTCTGCCTCACGATAGGTTGTCGCTTTAGCCCCGTCAATCGCTGTCCGAATGGTTTGTGCAACCTGAAACGTGGTTAATCCATATTGATATGCTTTCTCCTGATTCAAGTAGATGTGCAGTTCAGATTTTCCGATGCTGAAGTCCTCTCGGATATCGTAAACGCCATCTATCTGAGATAGGGCTGTCTTAAAAACGCCAGTGAGTTCAGTCAGATCCTCAAATCTCGGTCCTTTTACTTTGAC
>JAJEIP010000140.1 GCA_022827885.1 Candidatus Poribacteria bacterium | reverse complement strand
AATTACTAATTCATAATAGTCCGGAATACCGTGTTTCTCGAGTGCGAAAAAGTCGGCTTCTGCCCCTTCAAGTTTTAACATGTTAATCTCGTAGTTCCGAAATGGTCCAATCACTGCATCAATTTGACCGCTTAGGAGCGGCGCCAAAATATTCGTACCTACGTTTATCAGATCATAATCATCCTCGGACAATCCGGCGTTCGCCGCGATCGCATTAAACAGGAGCACATCTAAGGGGGCGACCGTATACCCTATCTTCTTCCCTTTGAAATCTGCTGGTGTTTTAATACCGGTTTTCTTCAGGAAACTAATCGTGTTGAGTGGATGTTCCACGAGTAAACCGATCGATTTCACCGGCAAAACCTCTTCACTTGCCCGCGCAATTGTTACACTCTGTTGGTAGCTCACGGCAAACGGATATTCTCCTGCCGCCACCAGTTTGAGTGGAGCATCCGGATCGCCCCCCCAAAGAAGTTCAACTTCCAATCCGTGTTTGGTAAAAATCTTGTTCTCTTGTGCAACATAAAGTGGCGCATGATCTACATTTGGAAACCAATCGAGGAGCAGTGTAACCTTCTCCGTTTCGGCTTTCTGGTGGCTGTCTGCACGACTCTCAATTCCTACTAAAAGTATAGCACAACTGATGAGAAACATTAAGCAAATTGCGGTTTTCATGAGAATTTCCTTTCTTGTTCATTGCCCGATGGACCTATCGGACATCTGATTTGTTATATTGATACTGCCGCCACGGCATTGCATACCGTTCCAACAGCGTCATCGATCCAAAAAGACCTAAGCCCAAAAGTGTTAAACAAAAGATAGCAGCAAATACGAGTGAAATTTGGAGTCTCCCATTGGCATACAGCATGAGATACCCCAGTCCTGCCTTCGCTCCCACCCATTCACCGATAACTGCGCCGATTGTGGAGATAGATATACCTATCTTCGCACCTGAGAAGATGAACGGCAATGCCGAGGGGATACGCACCTGCCAAAGTATCTGCCACCGAGTTGCCCGCAAAATCCGAAACAGGTTTACCGTATCTGGATCGGTGGACTTCAACCCGTCTAAAGTATTCAGCACAATCGCGAAAAATACGATCAGTGCCGCCATAACGACCTTTGAAGCAATCCCGAAACCGAACCACAGCACCAATAACGGCGCAATCGCGAACACCGGCACTGTTTGGGAGCCGATAACATACGGATAAAAGGCTTTCTCCAGTATCGGAAACTCAAACATTAATATGGCTAACGGAATTCCGATGCTAACTGCGAGAGCAAATCCAAGAAGCATCTCCGCTAAGGTCACGCGTGTATGTTTCAGTAATTGGGCATGCTCCACAAATAACGTCACCACAATTTTTGAAGGTGCTGGCAGAATATAGCCGGGTATCTCAAGAAGACGCACAGCAGCTTCCCAGATCCCCAATATTGCCAATAGGATAGCAACAGGAACTACGAATTTGCTAAGCATGCGTATTGACTCCTTAACGCGAAAAAACCGCCTTCCGTGTTGGATGTAGGGAACATACCCATCTACCAAAGGTTTTATGACCTTGGTAGTGCCAAAAAGGAAGCGGCTTTGATAGTTTTCAGTTAAGCCGGTGCATGTGGCAGTTACATTTACTGTCAAAACTACAAACATTAACTGACAACTGACAACCATTCTCACATATTTCCCTACGCTGGCATGACCCAGATCAGGTTCAAAGGGTGTTTTCTCAGCTCTTAAACAGGTAAGAGCACCCCATAATGTTACTTATTTAAGTATTATAGCATATTCTCCACATTTAAAGCAAATTTTGAACGGCACACGGCAGGAGAAAGCGTATAGCCTACTCCTTTGAAAACCTGTCCAAGTGAAACGGGGCGATTGTCTCTGAAGTCTCACCCGTCAGAATTAGTTTGGAGATCTCGTAAGCTGTGATGGGTGTGAGTAGGATGCCGTTGCGATAATGCCCTGTTGCGTATATTAGATTTTCGACAGGTGTTTTGCCGAGTATGGGAGCATTGTCGCTGCTACCGGGACGTAAACCTGTCCAAGTTTCGATAACTGGCAGATCGTAAATACCCGGCACTGCTTCACACGCCCCGTGGAGGAGTTCATATATACCGCCAACGGTCAGATCCGTGTCAAACCCCATTTCCTCGGTTGTTGCACCGACGATAAGTCTACCATCGCTTCTCGGCACTAAATATACCGGCATCGGATACCTCGCCTTGACAGTACGGATAACGTTTTTGATCGTGGTGTCCTCCTGCATTCGCAACGCCAACATCTGTCCCTTCACGGGCCGCACGGGAGGGATAATAGTATCCGGTAACCCGTTGATCCGTCCAGACCAGCACCCTGCGGCGAGAATCAACGTATCTGCTGCCTGAAAACCTTCTTCTGTTTGAACACCGGTTGCGGTTCCGTTTTCTATGACGATTCTTTCAACAGTGCTATTTTGATGCAACACGCCGCCGCGCCCCTGATAGGCATGCTGAAGTGCCTGAGCCATCAGTCGGTTATCGACTTGATGGTCAGTTTCGCAACGAATCGCTGCAGTCACGTATGGTGAGAGCGCGCCTTCAATTTCACGTGCTTCTTGTCCGCTCAACCACTCGACATTCAACCCTAAGTCTTGTTGTAAATTATAAGAATGCCGGAGTTGATATGCATCATCAGGTTCAATTCCTATAATGAGCGTGCCTTCCGCTCGGTAACCGATTGGCATCTCTGTTTCTGTCTCTAACTCATCGACCCATTCCGGGTAGCGTGCTAAACTTTGATTGCTGAGTTTGAGGAGGTCGAGTTCGTCGATATGTGCTTCAGCAATTGGTCCGAGCATCCCGGCGGCTGCCCAAGAGGCACCGCGTCCAGCTTGCCCGCGGTCATAAATGGTGACAGCCGCACCCGCTTTCGCCAGCTGCCATCCGATGCCAAGTCCAATTACACCGCCACCAATGATGAGGATCTTCTTATTTTTCATTGTTCGCCTCTGCTAATAGATTCGTAAATTAATTATTTAGATTTGACTGTTATGAAAATCAATCTTTCTTTTGAAGGCAAATTTTGGGGACACAACGATCTTTCGTTTTTGACTTAATCCACTGGCATGGCATGCGCTGGAATTTCCACGCCCTGTTCACTCCAAAATTTGTATGCTCCGCGGTGTAGTGGAATCACAAAGGCTTTCGGTCCATTCTCTATCGTCATATCTGCTGCTGCTTGGTTTGTTTGCAGCATCATTTGATGTCCTTCCGAGGCGTAAACATGTTTTAGAAGTTTATAGATAGTCTCCTCGCTCACCGCTTTGTTCGAGATGAGGACTGTCGGCATCAGAATAGTATTCACCGGTTCCACTTTGCCTTCATACGCGCCCTCCGGCAGAGAGCCGGGGAGGTAGAACGGATACTTTTCGTAGAAGCCATACTTTTTCGCAGCTGCGTCGAGATCGATCATCCGAATAGATTTAATCGCTGTCAACTGGATAACAGCACTGTTCGGCACACTCACGAGCCACTGGAATCCAGCAACCTGTCCATCTTGGAGCGCCTCGGCGGCAGCACTCCCGCCTTTATAAATCGGCGTAAATTTTCCCCAGATACCCGCCAGTCTTGACAGGCGTTCTAAGGTCTGTGCCGTGCCAGATCCACTCGCTCCAGAGGCGATTTTTTTTCCAACAATGTCTTCAAACTCGTAAATATCGCTGTTTGCCAGCGTCGAAAATTGGTCGTAAGCGATGAAGAGCAACGTTACCATACGAATGTTGGTTTTCGGTCCCTCTTCTGCGAAAATTTCTTCACCGTGGTAGCCGAGGTAGCTTTCAGACGCAAAAACGACACCGAGTGCTTCTGGGTCGTCGTTCACACGCCGCGTATTTTCGACCGAACCTGCGGAGGCATCGATGGATATTTTCAGATGTGGTTCCTTGTGGTTCAGAATACGGCTAACGCCCCCGGCAAATTGTGAAAAACTACCGCCCATCACGCCCCCTAAAATCGAGAGCCACTCCTTTTTCTGCGGGACGGCATCACCTGTTTTCGCTTTTTCACCCGATTGTTTATCACTACATCCATAGAGAACAATGAGTGCAACCAACGCGGCGGATATAAATATATGTAATAAATTATGGCACTCGCATCTGTTTTTTGTAAACATGGCGTTTCCTTTTTCGTTTGTATGTTGAGTAGTTATCAGTTGGAAATAGTTATCAGTTTTCAGTTACAAGAGATTTTGTTAAAGGGTTCCTCTCTTCACTGACGACTCTAAAACCGATAATTATAAGAATACCAGATATTTTTGGGTGTTTCAAGGTTTTAATTTTACCTTTTAAAAACCTTGATAAATCTTCAGAGGACTGCTAAACTATAGAGGTGAAAGGTAAATAAAGGAAAGAGGAGGGTAAAAAAGGGTGAAACGCTTCTTTTTAAGTCTTAATAACAATAATAACAAAAACCGAGCCCGTAACGAAACGGAGGGCGCCGCTGACGACAGACACGTCAAAGCACAAACCTCGTTATTCCTCCGCAAGGTAAACTTAAAAAGTCTGCTCGTGATAGGGTTCAGTCTGTGTTTCATGATTGGCACTATTGCTGTGAGCGATGCAACGCCAAAGAAACGCATTGCTGTTCTCTATTTTGAGGATCACAGTCGCTTTGATTCTCCTACCGGATGTGGGTGTGTCCCCACCTTCATCGGAAGCATCTTCGGCACAAAGAAACGATGGGATTTGGAGGCAGGATTTGCGAAAATGCTCAATCGGAAGTTCGTCGAAACGAATGTGTATGAACCTGTCAGCAAAGATGAACTCCTTGATGCGATGGCACTTATGACGCTCTCACGGCAGAACCTGAGAAAACTGGATCAAGAACAGTATGCAACGCTTGCGAAGCATCTCAAGGCAGACGTAATTGTGGTAGGCGATATCCGAAAATTTAATCAAGAACGGTTGCGGGCTAACGCTTCGCGCACGCTGCGGGAAGGTGGACGAGAATCGCAGCAAGGACTTGGGCGCACGAGTTACCTGGCGCCTGTTATCCTGCGTGGGTCCCTACACCGTGCCACCATTAAACTGAACATGAAATTCTACAACGCCGCCGGTAGCCTTGTGGCTGAGCCTCGAATCTCCGCCAGCCGTGATCACCGGTACACCGGCACAAAATTCGCCACTCTTGAAGCCAGTATGACCGAGGAAGGAACAAACCTCTCTTTTGGTCAAACAAAGGACGCTCAACGGAAGAACCCACGCCCGATTGTTAGACCTACCGAACTGAATCAGATCCAGTTTGCGAGTGCTGAATACGACAGAACCCTTTTCGGCGTCGTAACCAATGAAGCGTTGATTAAAGTGGTTTTGGCACTTCGGGACAACGTCGGTCCCAATTTCATTACGCCTTGGGAACCGAAAACTGGGATCGCGAAGGAAGGACAGGAAACGCCAGAAACGGTATCTGGGGAGCCTGTCAAAGGCAAAATTCAGTACGTGGACAATGAGCATCCGGATAAGATTTATGTCAATATCGGTTCCAGCAAGCGGATCGCTATCAACCAAGAGTTCGCTGTCTATACCAAAGGCAAACCGGTCCGAGATTTAGATACAGGAGAAATCCTAACATACGTCCCAAAGCAGATTGGGCTTGTGGCGGTTTCTGAAATCCTGAATGATAAGGTTTCTATCTTCCGAATTGTTGAGACGACGGAGCCCCTCAAAATCGGTGATGCTGTTCGCGAGATTACACCCGATTCTGATCCATCCGCGGAATCTACTTCAGACGCAGATTCGTCTGAAGAATAACAATGAATCTCAAAAGGAGTGATACGATGCACTTTGCGACTTTTAACGGTAACTTTTGGCTTCCCATAACCGTGTGTCTCGTAATTCTATTTGGATGTGCTGACCCGGGCACACAGAAAAAGAGCGAAGAGGCGGATGCGACTGCCACTCAGAAAATCAAAATCGGTTTGTCTATGGATTCGTTGCGGGTGGAACGCTGGCAGAAGGACCGAGATATTTTCACGGCTGAAGCAGAGAAACTCGGTGCTGAGGTTATCGTCCAGTCTGCTGATGGAGATGAACGTCGACAGAACGAGCAAGCCGAGAACATGATTACCCAGGGTGTGGACGTTCTCGTTGTTATTCCGAAGGATAGCGTCGCTGCTGCACAAATCGTCCAAGTTGCACACGCTGAGGGAATCAAAGTCATCGCCTATGATCGACTCATCCGTGAGAGTTCACCTGATCTCTATATCTCTTTCGACAACGAACAGGTCGGGTACTTACAAGCCGAATACCTACTGCGTCAGAAGCCAGAAGGTGCCTATTTCCTGCTCGGCGGTGCCCCAACCGACAATAATGCACAACTCCTTCGACAGGGGCAGCTCCGTGCCTTGCAACCCGCAATTGACAGCGGTGCTATTCGTTTAGTGGCAGGCGGGGAACATTGGGCGGTTAATTGGGATCCGCGGGACGCACTCAAAAAGGCGGAGCAGGTCTTGACACAGACGAACAACCAAATAGACGCTGTCGTGGCGTCAAATGATGGCACAGCCGGTGGCGTGATACAAGCACTTGAGGGACAGAATTTAGCCGGAAGTGTCCTTGTTTCGGGGCAGGATGCTGAACTCGCTGCCTGTCAACGGATTGTCAAGGGCACACAGACGATGACGGTTTACAAACCGATCCACCTCATCGCAACGAAGGCGGCACAAGCCGCTGTCGCACTCGCAAAAGGTGAAGCCATCCCTGAAGCGACACAGACCGTTAACAACGGCAAAATTGAAGTGCCATCCATCCTACTGACACCTATCCAAGTTGACAAAGCGAATCTGGATGGAGTCGTCATTAAAGATGGATTCCATACACGCCAAGCCGTTTATAAAACGGAATAGTTGTCAGTGGAGGTGTCTTCAGTCATGGATAAACTTCAACAAGAATAGCACTAAGATTGTAGCGCGTAATGTAATGGAGCGCGGATTTAAGAAAAGGATGCTAAAGTCCAAACCCACTTTGTTTAACCGCAAGGAATAATTAAAATATGTCTGTTTTTCTCATCGGGACAAATGCTCCAGGCATCGGCATCGATGATCGACTGAGTTGGGTTTGGCGTTCCGATGCCTATCAGAATCTCATTATCATTGCATGCCTTGTCGGTGCCGGGTGGCTCCTCCGATATGCCGCACAGCAGGAGTACTGGCGCAACGCCGCGCGACAAATTCGCGGAAACCGACTCGCTATTGTCTGTCTTTTCGTTCTCTTGGGATACCTCCTTGTCGGTGGGTTGGATAGCATCGGTTGGCGTGACCCGCTCATACGACAGACCGACCAAACACTCACCCGAAATGAGAACGGTGACATTGTCTATAGACCGAGAGGTTTAAGCCTCCTGGATAGGCTTTGCACACCGCTTCGAGAACGCACCGAAAAAACCTATTCCGCTCCGTTCGCAACGCATCTGTATGCGAAAAGCACCCTCCAGACGCCTGACGGGCGCACGGTTCGCGACTATCCACCGCTTCAGTATCCCCGGAGTCATCTCCTTGGTACTGATAAAGTGGGCAATGATGTCCTCTACCGTGCCTTAAAAGGCATCCGTACTGGACTCGTTATCGGTGGATTTACAACCATGATTGCTGTGCCATTCGCCATATTTTTCGGTGTTATCGCGGGTTATTTTGGCGGGTGGGTAGATGATGCCGTTCAGTACATCTACGCCACGCTCGATTCCATTCCGTCTATCCTCCTTATCGTTGCCTTCATGCTCCTCTTTGGACAGGGGTTATTCAATCTCTGTCTCATCATGGGTATCAGAAGTTGGACGGGATTATGTCGTATCTTACGCGGTGAAACCTTAAAACTCCGGGAATTGGAGTACATCCAAGCGTCCGAAGCCTTTGGGGTCCATCGTGGACTCATTATTCTCAAGCATCTCATTCCGAACCTCATGCATATCGTATTGATCACCACGATCTTACGCTTTAGTGGATTGGTGTTGACAGAGGCGTTGCTGAGTTATCTCCAAATCGGTGTTGAACCGACAACGGGAAGTTGGGGAAATATGATTAACACGGCGCGTTTAGAACTCGCTCGCGACCCGGTTGTTTGGTGGAATCTCACCGCAGCGTTTACATTTATGTTTGGATTGGTGCTCCCCGCAAACCTCTTCGGCGATGCCGTCCGTGATGCGTTGGATCCGAGGTTACGTACAGAATAGGTAGTTTGGAAGGAAACAGGTGAAACGCCATATTAGACAGGTTAAAAACAAACAACGGGCATTACTGCCCGTTATTCTTTTTTCGGTATATTCTGAGAAGATTAGTCTTTCTCGTATTCCTTGAGAAAGCCTCTGAATTCCCTACGGTGTTTCTCCTCATCAGCAAGAAGTTTAATGCAGAGATCCTGCGTAACGTAATCTATCCCATCACACAGACGAATAATCTTATTATATTGTTCAATTGCCATGTTTTCCGCTTCAATGACACCGTGGATCGTTGATACAACATCTGTGGAATCTTCTGGCGGTTGAAGGGAGGCTTGTTCCGGTTTAAAGGCAAAGGAACCGGGGACTCGCCCGTCTATCTCCTTGATGCGGGCGGCAAGTTCTTGTGCGTGTGTAATTTCTGTTTGGATATCTGTTGCCAAGGATTTCTTGATTTCCTCAGCACGGATGCCATCCAAATCGACGGAGATGGCGAGATAGTTGATGGTTGCCTCTAACTCTAACCAATAGGCGCGAGTGAGTTCTTTAATAATTGCGTCGTTTGTTGCCTGGTTCATGATATGTTTCCTATAATGGAGTGTTAGAATTTCAATCTTTTTTATTTTACTGAATAGTATAGCAGGCATTGAAACGAATTTCAATCCTTTTTTGTTTCAAATGAGAGTGCTTCGCAGTGAGCGTTATTTCTCAGTTTCACAAAGACTCTAAAAATGCAATGAGTGCATCGCGTTCTGTTTTTGACATCTGTTCAACGGCTTGACGTGATGCTTCCGCTTCCCCGCCGTGCCAGAGAATCGCTTCCATTAAGTCCCGCGCCCTCCCGTCATGGAGAAAGTTGGTATGACCGTTAACCCTTCTCACTAAACCGATGCCCCATAACGGTGGCGTCCGCCACTCGCGACCACTGGCACGGAAATCGGGACGATTGTCCGCTAAATCAGGGCCCATGTCGTGCAACAGCAAATCTGTGTACGGATGGATCGTTTGGTTGCTCACTGAAGGCACGCCTGCTAAAACACCGGTTCTTAACGTCGGCACATGGCAACTGGCACACTGCGCTTCGGCAAAAAGTTGTTCTCCCTGTTTAACCTGTGGATCATCTATGTTGCGTCGTGCCGGCACCGCCAACGTCTGAACATAGAACGTCACCATCTCTAAAATCTCGTCACTCACCTCCGGTGTTACACTGTGGTCAGTGAGTTGCGATTGTCCTGCCGAGTTCTCAACGGAGAACAGTGAGGTCGTGATGCCCATGTCGTCGTTATAGGCTGCTGCGACCTGCTGACGGAGGGTCGGTTGATTTGCTTTCCATCCGAAGCGTCCCAGCCTGTAACGCTGTGCTACGACATCCCATACGTAATTCGGCTTGCCTGAGATACCGTCCCCATCGGCATCGTTTTCATCTGCGTAAGCAAGAATGGTTTCTTCAGGGATCGCTTCCAGCAGACCGAGTCCAAAGACAGCTGGAGCAACACGCGGCGATACTTCAACATTTTCTGGTAGCGGTTGATAGGTTTCCGTAACGGTATAGTTCGGGTAGCGCAGATGCACGCGCGTCCCATCTGCCGTCGTTAGCGTCTGCTCGGTATACGCGATCTTGACTTTACCTTCTGGGTTTGCTTCAACGATAGCACGGTTGTTAAGTTGCGTACCGAAGCCTGGCACCGGCGTTGGTGGCTTTCCATCTATCGAATCCTCTGTTTTTGGTAGACTGAGCCTGAACAACAGGGACACAAGTCCCTCGTCAGCAACAGGGGGCCGCCCGCGACCATCGCGTGAATGACAATTAATGCAGGAAACGTTGTTATAGATGGGTCCAAGTCCCGGGTTTACCACTGCGGGAGCTGTCACAAAAACGGCTTCAAATTCAACATCGCCTTCCAGATGTTTCGCAAGTGATGCGTCTGAAAGATTAGGTGCTGGGATTGAGAACGCATGGCTTGACGCATCGAAAACAGTCGTCTCACCACCGGAGAACTCACTTGTCGAAAATATCGGTGTTGATTCTACTGCCACAGGTGATTCGGAATCACACGCGCTTAGTAGAATTGACACCAAGAAGCTTAGATAGAGTAAATTGTCAAAATATTTCATCTTGCAGAATTCAAAACGGCAGCCACGCCAACCCGGCGCGCCTACTACTTTAATTAAACTCACTCGATTGAACGAGCCGGAGTATATCTTGTTCGAGTGTCTGTTGAACCTTGCTGACGGCATCAATCGCGGCTTGGACAGCCCCACGGTTCGCGGTAATAGAATCGCGGAATGGATCTGGGATGGCACCGATAGCGTCAATCGCAGCTTGCACCTCCCGCTGGAAACGCGCATCTAAATCGGGATCCTGACTGTTCACGAATTCGTTGAGCCCTTGGCCATCGGTCGCAAATTTTCCCATATAGACGTTCTGAATTCCACGGATGTTGTCTTGGAAGTCCGAGATGGAGTTGAAGCTAAACTGGGATTCAACGAGCGTCGTGTCCGATTCGTTGTAGGGATCGGAGATCTTACCATTCGCTACCTCATCGGCAATGACGATCATGCCGTTGACCATCTCTTGCACCGCAGCACTCTGTGACGGATAGATAGCACTTCCCACGCCAGCTTGCGCGACTGCACTGCTGAAATTTTCGCCTTCCGGTGCCCATGCTAACCGTAGTTGTGAGGTGCTCGTCTTGAGGTTCTCCGTCGTCGAAACGAGATATTCCAGTTCACGTGAGCTTAGGTCTGAGGCTTTCCGTTGATTGCCATCACGGAACAGAAGGAACTCAATCGTGTGAAAGCCTTTCTGCGTATCTTCTAATCCGCTGACGAAGTCCACCGTTAAGGAATCACCACTGTTCAAGACGGATTGTAAGTTAACGTGATCGACGGGCCAACTGTCTAATGCCGGATCGAGGCCTTGCGTGTCAACGGGACCGAACAGGAACGCTTCGCTCTGTTCCCACGGTGTTCGCGTCGCTTTCCACGCCTGTTGTGCTTTTTCAAGATTGCCTTGTGTGGTGTCTGCTGCTAACGCCTTGACGGCAGACAACAGTTCACCTGCTTTGTTATCCAAATCGGTGTATGTGGCTAACACAACGGTATTTGCGAAATCGTTGAGCATCGTGCTGGCATTAAAAGCTTCAACTTGTTCTTCCTGCTCAACTGTGTCTTCATCGCTACCGCATCCCATGACCAGAGTGAATGTGAGTAGTAAACAGAAGAGCAATGTCCAAATTTTATAAACTTTCATAAAAATCTCCATGTTTTTATGTTATTAATATTGAAAACCGAAACCGAGTGCAAAGGTATTTTCCCTGTTTTTATCCTTTGTCGCTAACCGCCGCAGTGAGTAATGGCTCTTGAAAACGAGTTGCGGGTGGACGTGGTAGTTAATCCCAAAAGTCCATGTGGTTCTTTCCCACCGCGGATTGTTGAAGATGATACCTTCAACACTTGCCATCGTATCGTAATAATCGTAACGGGCGAAGACATCTAAAACCTGGTCTGGACCCGTATCCTTCAGGTCTTGATGTTCTGTGCTGTTATTAGGTTGCCTGAAAAATGATAGGATATCGTAACCTGCCTCAATGTACCAACCCACAGCTGAACTCCCTATCGGTGTTCGCTTCACATTGAGGTTATTGGAGAGGGTCCGGTTGACTTTAGACAACCGATCCGCATTTTCGAGTGCTCCCCAGAGAAACAATCCTCGGACCTTCACCGCATTTACCTCATAAAATCCGTGAAGACTCACGATCCCGACGTATGCATCGAAGTCTACATCGGGTTTCGGTCGATTTACCGCAGTATCTCCGTAATAACCGGAGATGCCGATGGTAGCGTTTTCATTAAACATATAATCGAGGCGTCCGACGAATGCGGGTGCCTCAGCGTTTATAGTTTCAAACCGCAATTGGTGTCCGCGAACAATCCAGTGCCGGGAACTAAAACCCGTTGAATCCAATCCGTTGACAATTTGTGCCTGATAGTTCAGTGACCCAAGCGATCCAAAAATTTCAATACCTGTTTCATGCCAGATGGTTGGAATAATATGTGCTTCCGCCTCGGGACGAGTTGTTGTAAAGTAGTGTTGGGGTCGATGCCGTTTCGCGACGAGTCCTACTGGGACGATGATATGCCCAACGCGAAAGTTATAGGAAGGTTGAAAGGAAAAGACAACGGCAAGTTTTTCGACGATAACTTCGCCGCCTTTTTCGATCTCTGTCTCAAATTCCCCGAACTCTTCAAATTTGTCGAATTCCATCGTGCTACCGGTGCCACCATGCTCGAATTCAAATTCCGATTCGAGTCGGATGGTATCGTTGATACGGTATTTCGGCGCGATAACGAAGCGTTCCACGTCAATAGCAGCGCGTCTGTCTGGATCGAGCTCCCAATCGAAATGAGAGTAGTGAATCACGCCGTATCCAGAGACAGAAAATGGATTTGATTCAGCAATAACATCGACACTGAGTAAAATAAACATTCCACAAACCGCAAGAAATCTTATAGAATTTGCCAGTTGTTTCTTCATGAATATGATATTGAGACTCATTATCATATTTAGTCTTTGGTTGCTCGGTAGTTTGAATATTTGTTGGAGATTGCGTTCTAAAAAATTGATAACGAATCTCATTATCTTTTAATTATACCCACAGTTTTCACGAATGTCAAAAAAATCGCGGTAAATTCGCAAAAAATGGCACGAATTGGGTTAATTATACCCACAATTTTCGCGAATGTGCAAAAAATATTAAAATTTCTAAGTTAAATCAATTATTTGAAGTTCATAGGCTATAGAAATCATAGAAGATTTCGACAGAACATTCGGGTCTCAGGACTTGGTAGGGAAAGCATTGGAGGCAACCCTCAACGCTTTTTTGCTTATTGAGACAATCCAAGAACTGTGAGGCAGTGGGTTGTTGAATGGATCCCTTACGGGCAATAAATTGCCCCCACAATGCCCAAAACGTGGTTTCATAACCCACTGGCTTCGCCGTCTTAACATAGTCCGGCGGGAAGAGTCTAAGATAGGCGGGTATGTTGTAAAGCCAAGATCCACCACGTACTGTTTCCACGTCGGGGTGGTTTGCTTGGATGTGTCGAAACATCGCCGACAACTCCGACTTCCGGACGGTCATTCTTGCTTTACTTAAGGTGCCGTGTTCAGAGGTTTCACGGTTTTCAAAATGGAGCCGAAGTTTTCTCGTGTTGCGCCATGGATAGACGTAGGAAAAGCACCCAAAGAATTGCCGGTCGTCTGGGGCAGTTGGCTTTGCATCCATTCGCTGGAGATAGAAGTTGTAGGTCCACGCTTCGGGAGTGTCGGACGGACGGAGACCTTCAATGAAGGCGTCCCATAGTGGATTGGGCGTATCATGGGAAACTCGCAAATTGAACAAAGTTCGCAACATTGTGTAGTCTATTAACACATCTTCCAAAGCCTGATCGGAAACTTCGGTGATTTTTTCGGCGAATCTAATTTGTAATATCAGAAAGTCCTTGGCGTATTGTATCAGGGGCTCTACCTCATTTCTGTTTAACCGACTGTCTTATCCTTGCGTTGGTGTATGATGACACGATTGCCGTCGGGATCTTCAATAATCGCCCAAAAACATACAGCGGATTCACCTAAAGGTGAGTGAATATGAATTCCTACTTGTTCTAATTCTTCTACGGTAGCCTTTGCATCCTCAACAGCAAGTGCGACGATTCCTCCACCGGGATGTGCAAAATCATAACCCTGTCCCAACACCAATGTGCCGGGGTTTATCTCAAATTCTGCCCATGTCCCTTCATGCACCAAACATGCCAGCGAAATCCCAAGCACATCCCGATAAAAGGTGAGCGATTTCTGCATATCGCTCACCGCAAAGAAAGTAAAGTCGATACCTAATACATTCACGGCTACAGCCTCCTTTACTCGCTCCTACAATGATATACTAAGCGGCAAGGATTTGGATGGGGTATTCACCATCGTATTCGGATGCTGTCCAGAACGGACGCCAATCTGTGGCGCGATCCTTTCCGATGTAAAGTATCTTTCCGATAACTGCCCATGCTGTTCCATCGGATGTAAATGCAATATAGCCTGTGCTAATCCGATCGGTGGATGCTACGAGCTGATCGTTGAGTTGCGTCCACGTCTCGCCGCCATTCTCCGAACGACAAAGCCAAGCACCACCACCTCTGGGTCCGCTTTGGACTGTGGCGATCAGTAGGTCTGGGTCTGCTGGGTGTACAGCAATAGCCGTGCCGTAGCGACGCGGTAAACCGTGAAACCGATGTTCCCAGGAGTGCCCACGGTCGGTGCTGACATAGACACCGTTTTGCGTGTTCGCATAAACTCGATTATCGTCTGCAGGACATGTAGTGACCTGATGGACATCTTCATGAAGTTCCGGCGTGACGGGTTCCCAGGAAATCCCTTCATCGTGGGAACGCATGATACTTCCGACGTGGATATCTGCGTAACAAAAGCCGTCTTGGGTTTTAGCAAAAGTCCGCACGGCTGGTGGACCGCCCCACGGCGTATACCAATCTTGCCTACATTCTAATTCGTCAAACGCGACGACACGTTCAGCCGGTCCCTCTTCTCCAACGAGGCGATAGACATAAGCACCCTCATCTGTTCCGATGAGCAGGGTCAACGGATCCTCACGAACAACGAGCAACGCAGCGATTGGATCCTCTATGCCTGTTGGGATTCGTTTCTCACCATTCTCCGATAAAACGAGTAGCGTTCCATCCGACAAAGCAGACACCACCGTTTTGCCGCTTGACAGTGAAACCATCGCACCATGGGGTGCCATTCCGCCAAGAGTGCCTTCATAGGCGAGGATAGGTTCACTATTTCCATCATCTCCAACGGTGTAGATAGCGTTGTAAGTTGCGATAAACATGATTTTCCCTCCTTTGAGGTGTTTTCCGATATTATAGTGGATGCAAAATGTGTCTAAAATTTCTTGAATTAAAGCGCGTCTTGTGAGAATAGCGAAAAGACGAGGGTATCCGAAACCCTTTCTTTGGTGAAAGTTTAATTTTCAAATCAGATATGCTCTAACAAATTTTAGGCGTGTAGTATTTTGATAAATGTATCCTGACTCGAAAAATCTTCAACCCAGAATTCACATTTTCCCTTTAACCGTGTTCCGACGCCTATGAAATGCCATCCGAGTTCTTGGGTCGCCTGCATATCCCATTGGGCATCACCCACATATACGATGCGATCAAAGCAATTCCCTAACGCAAATAGACATTTTTTCATGATCGCTACGCGTTCGTCCGCATCATCACTGGAAGTCAAAACCGTATTTCTCAGGTTAAATCCTGCATGCTGAAGTTTCATTTTGGCGGTATGTTCCCATCCTCCTGTCGCGAATCCAACTTCATAGTCATCTGAGGTGAGAAGTTTGTCAATCAGGTGAAGAGCCCCTTCCTTTGGACAGCATTTGCCACCGCTTTGAAGATACCGGCGAATCAATTCCCCGAATTTCGTGCGAACTTCCTTAATTTGCGCCTTTTCCTGAATGTTATTCTCTTCCATGATTTGTCGCAAGCTACCCGTATCGGTTACGTTTTTGTATTTGCTCCAATCGTTATGGATGTAGACTTCTCCCAAAACTTCTCTGATTGCGGAGATGTAACAGGCATCATCGAAACCGAAACTTTCGACCAAAGTGCCGTCAATATCAAATATTGTAGCAATCATTTGTTACTCTCAATCAATCCTGTTCCTCATTTTCGCCTGTAGGCAATTCTGATGGCAATTGAGGCGGGAAAACAAGTGTGTTCGTTGTGGATAATTGTTGATAGGTCTTCAGGACCTCTTGCAACTGATTGTAGAATCGCTCACATTCTTCTTTCGTGCCGAGCAGCTCTATGCTGGGCGAATTTGACAGATTAATATGCAACTCGTATGAACGATGCCTCCCTTTGATGATTTGAATCTGGTGTACATACTGAATATTCACCATCCCTCGATAGGAAGAGTTATACTTCCCATCTTGGTTGATGATCTCAATAAACATCATAAATCTCCTTTAGATTTTTGTAAAAAATAATAGATAATTGCGTCCTATTCGTTTGCCTCAACATCCACGAGGAGTTCCCGTCCATTCAAGGGTTGGACCGGCCGATTGTTGTCATGGATAATTGCTTTAAACGCTGCAATTTGTGCTTCAGACATCTCGATCGGGGTTGTCAGCACAATCCACTTGACATCTTCTGAACAAGGCGGGGTCGTCAGTGAACCATCGTAGCGGTAGGTGTTGGAAAAAGGTTGCACCCCCTCGTCGGTTACCTGTCCATTTGCTGACAACATATGGTGAAGATCTACATTGACATGTCCAATGTGTTGCGTTTCGCCTGAGACTGCAGGCAAATGGGCCCAAACAGGGTCAAATGCGGCGTTGTAGCTGCCGCTCTTGATCAGCAATCCAACGACTGCCAAGCTGCCATCCTCACTTTCGTGAACGAGGTGCATCTCCATATCAAACGGTTGACCTGCTACTGTGTGTTCGCTCGGCGCGTGGAAATGGAATTCGAGAAGTTGGTACCGCGTGTCATCAACCACAATCCAGTTCCCTTCTGAAGAAGCAACTTCAATTGTATAACCAGTGTGGCGGATGTTCAGGTCTGTTGTCCGATAGTACGCATAAGTGATAGGCGGCAGTTTTGCTGGTGTCGGGTTCACAAGGTCAATCGGTGATTGATGTTTTCCTACAGCACAAAGGATATATTCCGGACTGAGTTCCGCCCACACGTCTGGTCCATTCTTTACTTCGTAACCCCATTCTATTTTCTTGGTCTGGGATGGGGCATTCCTTGTCTTTCCACAACTTGTTATACACATAAAAACACACATAATACCAATCAATGACTTTGTAATAAGATGCAAACCACATCCTAAAATTAGTTTTGCAAACTCCATATAAATTATCTCTTTCGGTGTCAAAACCCCTGGATTCATTCCGGGGTCTATCACCCGTAAGCCATTTCTGGGTGTTTCCCCAAAACCCGCAGCAGTCGTTCGTCTGCCCCTTCCAGGACATAATCCGGCATACGGTAATTCAGATAGGGCCAGAACCGCTGGGCAACAAAACGTTGTCCGTAGACTTGATGGAACAGATAACGGACGCGATCGGTCTGGTTCGGTGCGCCTCGGTGCCACGTCTGCCCATTAAGCAGGTAGAGGTCGCCTGCTTTCATGAGGAGTGAAACAGGGGCTTTGCCATCAAAGGTTGGGTGTTCTGGATCATCGGGTTGTCCTCCGGAGTAATGGCTACCGGGAACGAATTGGGACGGACCGTATTTAACATCGTCTTGGTCGGTCAGTGCGATTTGCACGGACATACGAAGCACGGGCATGCGCAATCTCGGATCGTGCCGTTCCATTTCCGATGTGATGGGGAATTCCACACCATCGTCGATATGGAACCGGTTGATCCCTAAATCTTTTCGGTTGAGAATACACCCTTGAGCGATACAATGACTGTGTTTACCTAATACACTTTCAGCAATGCTGATAATCGGTTCGCGCACCAGCAGATCCCGGAACATGAGGTCGCACTCAAAGAGGCGATGCACCACGATAGGATCTTTACCATCTTGTCGAGAACCTTTGACATTCCGTTTATGCATGAAGTAAGGTTCGGCAAAGATTTCGTCAACGCGCGCAACAATCCGTTCACACTCTTCGCGTGAGAGCACGTTTCGGATAATCGTTACACCGTTTTGATAGAAATCCGCCAAGATGGTGTTCAAGGTATCTGGAGGTAGAGGCTCGGCGGGAAGTACTTGTTCTATTGGCATTGTTTTGAACCCTAATATGTCGGTTGGACTGGACGAGGTCCACGTCCTATTCATGTTCCGTGACAATCAGCGGAAGTTTCTTACGGTCTTTACCTAATTCGGCCCGAGCACCGTTTGCGTTTAACACCGTAATTGTTCCTGTAATATCATAAAGCGGGAAATCGCTCTCCGGTTGCGTAAATTCGATGGCAGGACGTTCGCGGTCGTCCTCAACGAAGCAGTCAATAAAGTCAATGCCTCCCATCGTCTGAACTATGTTCGGTTGCGGTAAGGATAGCGAAATCGGTGACCATTCGCCACCGAACTGTCGATCAGTGGCGGCGTGAATGACTTTACAACCGATGAATTTCACTCGTGCGCCTGTCACTGATTTTTCCTGAACCTTAATGCCATAACCGACCGTGTTTTCGACCGTGCAGTTGTCAAATTCGATGCTGCCATTGGGACCGTTGTCTCCAATTTTTGACACGCGGATACCCGTTCCGTGTTTACTGCTGATGTAGCAATTCTCAAAACGCAGCGTCATGTCGTCAGATTCGTCGGTGGTATGTGCCAAGAATACCTCAATGCCGTCACCGACGTTATCAACGAACTGGCATCCGGAGAATACAGTGTTCTTTATCCGCTGCTCGCTTTTATCTGGTTCAATATCCACGCCTGATGCTGGCGGCGTCCCCCATGTGTTTGAAAACGTACAGTTCTCGACTTTGAGGTTTTCAGCACTAATAACGCTGATGCCTTGCCGATAGTGATTATTGCAGACAAGGTCGCGTAAGACCACATTTTCAGAAGCCCGTCGTTCTTTGCCACCATCAACGTAAATACCATCTCCGCCGCTATCTTTGAGCGTCAAACCGGACACGTTTACGTTTTTACAACCTCGAATTGCCAGAGTCATGCGCCACTCCGCCTTTGGATACTGTCCATACCAGCGGTGCCAGCCAAACTGTTCAAGCACTAGCCCGTTTATATAATCCTGTTTCCACATGCGAAAGGTTGCGCCGTAGCCACGGATAGAGAGATTTTCAATATCTTGTGCGGTGAACATCGAATCACCTCTGCCGCGGTATTCACCCCGTTTTGCTGTAACGACTGTCCCGCGTTCAAAAATCAACGCTTGGTTTCCCGCAAGTTTAATCGGTCGAATTATCCAATCGGCGTGCATATTCGGGACAACTACCCGTTCTGCGCCGGAATCGATAGCCGCTTGTAGTGCTTCTGTCGCGTCTTCCGGATCAAATCCCCACCACGCTGCATTGGCAACTCGGTTCTTTCCAGCACGAACGTCCGCAATCGCTTCGAGATTTTTCATTTCTCACGCTCCGTAGAGGCTACACTAAAACAAAGGAAGCTGCCCGCCTGTCACAAACTGGGCGTGTTGGCAGCTTTATATGTTAATTGTTACATTGCTTACAATGCAAAGGTCTTCTCATCGTCAAGAGCCATCAGTGCGAACCATGTATTAATGTCCGTACGCTCTGGGGCAATCCGACTGATCATTTTCGCCATGAGTGCCGTGTAGCGTTCATCCGTGGGTCCCATCTGGCTCATCCGTTCGTTATAGGCTTCAATATCTGCTTCACTTTTCGGATGATTCGCCTTCAGCCATGCCTCAACGTCTGCGTCGGTTGCCGACGTTTTCAATGCTTCAGCAAATTCTGCTGCAGATATACCAAGGAAACCGAGCGTTGCCCGATCGATCCCCGAATCTTCACCGTAAAAATAGGCACCAAGCGTGTTGCTATTAGAGGCACGTCCTTTGTCAACCAACCGTGCGAGTTGAACCATTCCGTAGACATCCGTGTTATAAGGACTTCGGGGTGCGCGGCGATTGAGGTCAATAATACCGAAACTCAACTGATCGTCCACGTCCTGAAGCATAACCCATGTGGTAATGTCTGTGCGGGTCGGATCTACTTCTTGACAGCGCGCTTCAAACCGTTCCCGTGTTGTTTCATTGGGTCCATAGTTTACCAACGTCTCATTGAATTCATCGATTTCGTCCTGCGATTTACCGCAGTTTTCGAGAACCCATGCCCCGAGTTCAAGATTATTCGGGTTGTTGACGGCTGCTTCCTGAAAGTCTGCAGCTGAAATACCGAGGAATGCTAAAATACGTACATCTTGCCCAGAATCGTCGCCGTATAGGTACTCACCAATTTTGCCTGCGCGTTCGGCGCGCCCTTTGTCTGTCATACGCGCGACACCGCAGATGCCACCGACATCTTTAGCGCGTGCACTGCGAGGGGGACCAGCGGTCAAGTCGACCTGCCAGAAACTGCCCCAATCGTCGAGTTCCATTGACTGTAATACCGTTGTAATATCGGTTCTACCTGGGGCAAAGCGAGCGAGTCGCTCCTGCAAGCGTTGTTTGTGTCCCTCCGTGTCAGGGAGTTGACTGAGGGCGGCATCGTTAAACGCAGCAATTTCTGCTGCCGTCTTTCCACTTGTTTCAAGTATCCAGTGTCCGAGTGCAGCATCATCGTGTTCGTCAACCGCTTCGGCGTAAGCATCGGCGGAAATCCCTAAAAACGTTAAGACGCGCTGATCCAAGCCGGAACTCTCACCGTAGATATAATCGCCGAGAGTTTCTGCGTTATGTGCGCGTGCCTTGTCTGTCATCCGTGCCACACCTACGATCCCGGCGATTCCGAGATTTGAAGGGCGACGTGGCGGTTGGCGTGTCAAATCCATAATTTATGTCCTTCCAGTTCAAGAAATGGGGTATTATATCTTTTGCCGATATTCTATCATGCTCAGAAAGCGTGTCAAGAGAAAAAGTACATTGGCTCCCTAATTTGCCTTGCCAATTTTCACCGGACATTGTATATTTATTTTAAAAATCCACGGAGGCATACAATGGGATTTCCTGTTTACGATTACCGCACAGATATACGGAATATATTGGTGACACCGCAAATTCGCTCTCGGTTTCTAAGGATGGAGCCTGGGCAAAGTGCCCAACTTCATAGTCATGACTTGGGACATGAAATTTTCCTGATTCTGGAAGGGCGCGTCGAATTTGAGATTGAGGGTGAAACTGAAGAACTGGGACCAGGGCAAATGTGTGTCGCTTTGGCAGATCAACCGCACACAGTGCGAGTTCTCGGTGATGAACCCATAACAATGTATCTGTCTGTTACGCCACACATCCACCCCACACACACGCCGCGGACGGAAAAAGGTGAACGATTACCGCACAATTTCACCCCTTCTCGTGCTTACGATGTTGAGCCGGATATGCAGGTATCGGTATCAGAACTCGTTGCGCGCCAGGTACACGCCGCCCAATTGTTGGAAGAACTCACTCACACCTGTGCGACAGTTCAGCGAGAGATGGGCACGCAACTTAAGACAGCGCTCGCTGAAGATGATGCCGACACCGCTATCGCAGCGCGTAAAGCAATGTGGGAAGCCATCTATCCCGTTTACAAGGCTGTTGCTGAATTAGGTGAAGTCTGGAACGCGCTTGCGCCCCGCGTGACCCAATAGACTATTTTTAATTTGCTTTGTTTTCGTGTTTATGCTATACTTAAAAACAAACCGTATATTCGCCTAATTTACGGAAAATTATCTAAATTTGAACCGAATTTGATTTGACAACGTTTTAAAATTAGGGTAAACTTATCTTTTAACCTTTAAGGTCCCATTTGAGCGACTCACCTGGCGCTCTGATTCCAATGCGCTGGTGCGGAAGAATCTCCCATATCTATTGCGGTTGAAGTCTTTTGTCAAACGGGGGACTATAATCTTTACCGAAGGTAAGGAAATGTCAGAATATAAATGAATTATGAAGGAGTGTCTTATGAAAGACCAGCTTTTTAATAGGAAAATCCTTTTTTCCTTATTAGCTGTTATAATGTGTTTCGGGTTTACAGCCATGAGTTACGGTGCAGCCGTTGTTTCTGTGGACCCTGCTGAAGTAGAATCCCCAGCAGCCGGGGAAGAACTCATGGTGAATATTAACATAACGGGTGGGGCAGATGTTGCTGGATATCAGATAACCGTAAATTTTGATCCAACTGCCCTTGAGTATGTCTCCAGTGCGAATGCGGACTATTTGCCCGCAGGTGCCTTTCCCGTCCCAGCTGTTGTGACTGACAGTAGTGTCTCAATCGCGGCAGCTTCTGTGACAGGTGCTGCCGCAGCGGCCGATGGCACGCTCGCTACGGTAACATTTACAGTCGTTGAGGCAAAAGCATCTGCTATCAGTTTGACGGATGTGACGCTTGCTGATGCCACTGCTGCTGCATTAGAATCCACGACTATGGACGGTATGGTTACTGTTGATGGTGCTGGTCCAGCAGCCGAGGAACCCGCGGCTGAGGAAGAAGCAGCCGAAGAGCCAGCTGCTGAAGAACCGGCAGCCGAGGAAGAAGCAGCCGAGGAACCCGCGGCTGAGGAAGAAGCCCCTGCCGAAGAGGTTGCTCCTGAAATGCCGGCGAGCCAGATGTTCGAGATTACCCTCACGAACCTGACGGAGGGTGTACACGGTGAGAGCGGACAAACGCTATCTCCCGCCATTTTCGCAGCACACCCTGCTGGCGTTAAACTCGCCGAAGTCGGTCAACCCGCAAGTGAATTAATTGTCGCACTTGCTGAAGGTGGAGATGTGTCAGGACTCGCCGCGTTTGCGACAGCTGCTGGTGCGAACGTTATGATCGCTATGAATGCGGATATGACGCCTCGGTATACGATGCCCGGTCAATCTACGACGGTCACTCTAACGGCTGATATGATCAATTCTTCGCTGTCTGTCGGATCAATGTTGGTCTCAACAAACGATGCGTTCATCGCTGCGATTGATGTACCGCTCTTTGACGAAGATGGGATGCCTGTTTCAGCGAGCCTTGATTTGATGGCGTATGACGCTGGGAGTGAAGATAACACAGAGATGGCTTCTGATATTCCGGGACCCCTCGGTTTAGATGAAGCGACGGATCCCCCAGGCAGCAATGAGCGTGTTCCGACGGAAGGTGGCGTCATAGCAGCCCACGAAGGTATTCAAGGTGTTGGTGATGTGACAGAAGCGTTTGCGTGGGAAGAGCCGACGGCGATGTTGACGATCACACCGGTTGACGCGCCTGCGGAACCGGTTGTAGAAGAGCCGATGCCGGAACCGGTCGTGGAAGGTCCTGGCTTTGATGTGACGCTTGAAGCGGGTTTGAATATGATTTCGATTCCGCTGATGCCTGCAGAACCCTACACGGCAAAATCACTCGCAGAAATGCTGGGTGCGACGATTGTCATCCAACTCGATGCAGCAACGCAGGGTTTCGTGGGTTATACGGTAGCCGATGAAGGTGATGGCTTTGGTATTGACGGCGGCAAAGGTTATATCGTGAATACGCCTGCTGGCGCCTCGGTAAAATTCACAGGTGATGCATGGGACAACCAACCTGAACCTGAAGAAGCCCCTGCTGAAGAGCCAGTTGCTGAAGAAGAGGCTCCCGCAGAGGAAGAGGTTGCTGAGGAACCCGCTGCTGAAGAGGAAGTTGCAGAGGAAGAGGTTGTTGAGGAACCCGCTGCTGAAGAAGAGGCTCCCGCTGCACCTTCACTCGCAACCTATAAAAGTGCATGGGCATTCGTCGTTACCAGCGACATCCAGGGCATGGAAACTGGAACCGCATATACCCTCGTCGCTGAGAACCTTCGCACTGGCACGATCGCTACGGAGAATATCACAAGCACAGCGAGACGTTCCTCTGCCGTCTGGGCAGACCTGAACCGCAAGAGCGTCGTTGAAGCCGGTGATAAACTCAAAGTCGCCCTTTACGATGACAGCAATAGAATCGTCTCAGGTCCGTTCCAACGTACGGTGACGACGGGTGACATTCGCAACGCCTTCTTGAGTCTACAACTCCGGGTCGGAGATGTTCAGCCGCAAGACACGTTACTTGCGCAGAACTTCCCGAATCCGTTCAATCCGGAGACCTGGATCCCGTATCAGTTGAGCGAATCGACGGAAGTAAAGATTTCGATCTACGATGTATCGGGTCGTTTGGTTCGTTCATTAGATTTGGGTTGGCAGCCGACGGGTTCGTATATGACGCCGTCGAGTGCTGCGTATTGGGATGGTAGGAACGCTGTCGGTGAGCGTGTTGCGAGTGGTATCTACTTCTATACGCTGCAGACGTCAGATTTCGCTGCGACCCGCCGGATGGTTATTCTTAAGTAAGGTATAGCAGCAAAAGTACTTTTTGGCGAGACTTGAGAGCCAAAATTTGCTATTGAAAATAAAACGCCCCCCGAGTGCTATTCGGAAGTGCCGATTAAGCTAACCGCGAATCAACGCCGATTAGCACTCGGCGTTGGGGCGTTTTTTAATGTGTACACAAGGGAGAAGTTTTTTGAGTTATCGAAAAAATACCTTATCTACTTGGGCATTGCTTGTCCTTCTCTTTGCTGCGAGTGCTGGTAGTGTGTTTGCTTTCTCTTTCGGACCGCCGGAGGAGAAAACAGGAAGCCCCAATGAAGGTACCTGCGCGGATGCGGGTTGTCACACAGGCAATGACTTGAATGCTTCAGGTGGTTCACTGATGCTGACAATCCCTGAAACCTATGAGCCAAATCAGGTTTATGAAATTATTGTTGGTCTTGCACGTGATGGGCAAAGTCGTTGGGGGTTTGAAATGACAGCACTCGATGGCAATGGTGCAAGTGCTGGTTCTTTTGAAGCCGCAGACGTAATAAATACACAGTTGAAGGATGCGAACAGTAAGCAGTATATTATGCACACTGCTGCGGGAAGTGCACAAGGGACAAATGATGAGAACCAGTGGACCCTTAAATGGACCGCTCCTGATGCTGATATAGGACCCATTACGTTCTACGCTGCCGGGAACGCTGCCAATGGCGATTTCACACCTGCTGGAGATTATATCTACACAACAAAAGCAGAATCGACACCTCCAATTCCCATAATTGCTGGTGTATCCTTAGAAATCGTAGGAGATATAGCACTCTCTACAATGAATGCTGTTGAAGGTGTAGACTATACCCTTAAAGTCACGAATACCGGTAATATGATGGACACAATAATGCTTGAAGCCTCAGCAGAAGTCGGCATTGAAGGCAGTGTCCTTGGCGCGCTCAGCGACAGATCCATTGAACTTGAGGCCGGTGGAGATGCAGAAGTGACATTGAAAGTCGCAGGGGATCTCTTCACAGAACCCGGGGATTATCCTCTTAGTATAACGGCAACCTCCGGAACAGATGATACAATGACTGCTGAAGTCACAACCACAACAACCATAGAAATGCCGCCGCCACCGCCGCCACCCCCTACACCTTGGGATGTCAATGACGACGGGATCGTGAATATTCAAGACTTGGTTTTGGTCGCGAGCGAATTCGGTCAGTCTGGGGAAGCCCTTGAAGCGGATGTAAACGGTGATGGGACAGTAAATGTCCTTGATTTAGTCCTTGTTTCCTCGCATTTCGGTGAGAATACAAAGGCAGGTCAGTAAAAAGGAAGGATTAAAAGATGGCATCTAAATATCGCGTTGGAATTATCGGATGTGGCGGTATCGCCAATGCTCATGCACGTGGCTATCAGGGTGCTGAGCAAACCGAAATTGTCGCACTTGCCGATCCAGTTCAAGTCGCTCTTGACAAATTCGCCGACACCTACGGCGTATCCGCTGAAAACTGTTATTTGGATGCGCGCGAGATGTTGGATAACGAAGACCTTGATATTGTCAGTGTTGCGACGTGGCATACACTCCACGCGCCGATGACAATTGCAGCGTGTGCGCGAAGTCCAAAGGCGGTGCTCTGTGAAAAACCGATGGGTGTCAGCCTCGGTGAATGTGATGAAATGTTAATCGTCGCGAATCGCAATAATGTTAAAGTCGTTATCGGGCATCAGCGCCGCTTCAATTCCGCATGGACGGATGCCCGCAATCTCATTGCCGAAGGAGCAATCGGTGAACCTCGACAGATTGTCTGTCACGGGGGTCAAGGGTTACTGAATGACTGCTCGCACCTCTTTGATATGATGCGCTATGTCATCGGCGACCCGGATCCGCAATGGGTCATTGGTAACGTTGAACGGAAAACGGAACGTTACGAGCGCGGTATTCAGATTGAGGATCGGAGTGCTGGGGTTGTGGGATTTTCAAACGGTTGCATCGGTATGCTCTTGCAGGAGATCGGTAGACCCAACTATCAAGGGGGTATCGTCTACGGAACAGATGGGATCGCGGATGTAACGGAGGGACGCGTACGGCTCCTCAACAATAAGGCTGCGGACTGGGAAGAACGTCCCTCTGATGGCAGGGACCAACACGTCGCCCAAGCCACTGAACTCGTTGAGTGGATCGAGGGCGGTCCTGAACACCGCGGTGAGGCGAAACATGGGCGCGCTGCTGTTGAAATTATAATGGCGATCTATGAGTCCGCACGTATGCACGAAGTCGTCCAATTACCGCTGCGAACGCATGCCAATCCCTTGGATTTGATGATCCAAAGTGGAGACTTGCCTATTGAACGCCCAGGGCGTTACGACATCCGCGCGTTTTTGTTGCACGGCGAATCCATGAAACCTGAAAATTAAAGGTCGCCTACGAGAATTAGAGAATTATGCAGATTACACAAGGGGTGACTGTCGGCTTGACAGCACTACAACGTAACAAATTGCGCTCTGTGCTCACAACCCTCGGGATTATCATCGGTATCGCGGCGGTTGTGGCGGTTGTTTCTGTTGGCGGTGGTGCCGAACACCTTATGCTCGCTGAATTAGAGCGGATCGGCGGGGCAGGGTTGATTGTCTGCTTTCGGAAAGAGGCGTTTCGTAGAGAGGATGGTTCCTACTACGAAAATAAGCATCCAGCGTATATTGAATACGAAGATTTGGACTTTCTCCTCGAGAATTGTCCCTCTCTTAAAGCAGCCACAGCACTATCACAAGAGAATCTCACCGTATCACACAAGCACGTTAATCAATCGCTTGAGATTTGGGGCGTTACACCTTTCTATGAAGAGGTTAATAATTGGTACATTCAAGCCGGCAGATTTATTACGGAAAGTGACATGGAACGGAGAGAACCCGTCTGTATCATCGGTTCTGAAGTTCGTAAGGATCTGTTTGAGAGGGAAGACCCGATTGGTCTTGAACTCAGAGTCGGGGAAGAGCGGTTCACCGTCATCGGGGTCATGGAGGAGAAGGGCAACAGTATGGCGAGTGAGGGGTGGGATAATCGAGTGATTATCCCTCTTACCACAATGGAGATTCGGTATATCGGGCAGATGAAAGGACGGCTCTTCTTGTGGGCACAAGCTGAGAGTTATGAAAAAGTGGAACAAGCCGTCGCTGAAATCAAAGTTGCGATGCGACAACAACACGGAGACGAAAAATATTTTGAATTCTTCACGGCGAAGGAGATTATAAAACAGGTAGGCAACGTCAGTCGGATTGTGCAGGTACTTTTGGGCGGTGTCGCAAGTGTTGCCTTGTTCGTTGGTGGCATTGGCATCATGAATATTATGCTGGTTTCCGTAACGGAGAGAACCCGTGAAATCGGCTTGCGCAAAGCCCTTGGTGCAAAACGTCGCGACATTCTGATCCAATTCCTCATTGAAGCCATCGTTTTGAGTGTTTGCGGTGGGCTTATCGGCATTCTCATCGGAAGTAGCCTCGCCTCTATTTCCGGTTTGATTATTTCAAAACTCATGAAGGCGAGTTGGCCCGCTGTTGTTTCTGTCCAAGCCGCTTTAATCGCGTTTAGCGTTTCCGCATTAATCGGTATATTTTTTGGACTCTATCCAGCGAACAAAGCCGCAGGTCTCACCCCAACAGAGGCACTGCGTCATGACTAAAATTACATAATTTCACACCTCCCTCGCAAAATCAAAGTTTATGGGAAATTAAAATAGCAAATTTTGGCTTACAAGTTACGCCGAAAAAAGGAGCATATGCTGTGTCAAATCGAACAACAAAAGTTCGCGCTGCTGTCGTTGGACTCGGTTGGCCCGGGATGCAACATCTTAAAGGTTATACTGCCGATCCACGTTCAGAAGTGATTGCTGTCTGCGATTTAGATGAGAAGCAGGTCAAGCAGGTAGCATCGGAGTATAAAATACCAAATACGTATACCAACCACTTAGAGATGTTGGAAAATAAGGATATAGATGCCGTTAGCGTTTGTCTACCGAACTTCCTCCATGCTCCTATCTCTATTGATGCGTTGAACGCTGGAAAGCATGTGCTTTGTGAAAAACCTCCCGCTCGAAGTGCACAGGAAGCAAAGGCTATGGCGGATGCCGCCACTCAAAATGGAAAGACCTTAATGTATGCCCTCGTGCAGCGATTTGATGGGAGTACCCAGCGGCTCAAGCAGTTGATACGAGAAGATGAACTCGGTGAAATTTACTTCGGCAAAGCAGGTTATGTCCGACGGCGGGGTATTCCTATCGGCAAGGAAGGGTGGTTTGTCGATAAAGAACGCGCAGGCGGTGGGGCTCTCAT
>JAJEIP010000090.1 GCA_022827885.1 Candidatus Poribacteria bacterium | reverse complement strand
CCCCGCGTTGTTGATCCGGATTGAAAATTCTGTTCTTCAATTGGTAGATGCGGTTTGCTGCGGTGCGACTTGTAGTCAGCTGATATGGTAAAAAGTCCCTGTACCGCAAACTGTTAGTTTGCGGGAGAACACGGCACAAACTAACAGTTTGTGCTACAACACTAAATGTTTTATACAGAACACCACACAAACTAATAGTTTGTGCTACAACACTCAGGACTTTATGGAATAGAGATTTATATATGAACCACTTTGACTACAAACCATTCTATCGTCGCAACTTGCCGCATATACAGCCACCAGGGGCAACTTTCTTTGTCACCTTTCACTTAGCAGGTTCACTACCACAGCGTATATTGGAGCAGTGGAAGGCAGAAAAATCACATTTTCTCAAGTTGCCAAATGCGTCCGGTTTCGCCGCATCTAAACAGATAGCGTTTGGGCAAAAACGAGAATACCGTGAATGGAGACGGCACTGGTTCCAAAAGTTTGAAAACACACTTGATAATGCTCAAAATGGGCCCTTATGGCTCAAAGATAAACGGATTGCTAAAGAAGTAGCGGAGAGTCTACGTTGCCGAGATGGAAAAGTGTATCGCTTAGATGCCTACTGCATCATGGCGAATCACGTTCATATCGTGTTTGCTCCACTTCCAATAGAACCTTCTGAAACAAACACTGTTGATCCACGGGATAACACGGCACAAACTAACAGTTTGTGCTACAACACTCAGCACTTTATGAAGTGGAAAGTTACACATGAGGAAAAAACAAGGTTACACCACAACTAAAAGGAGTTTCTACAAATGACCAGCGAAGAAAAATTTCAGGTAGACCTTGAAGGCTACCTCGTCATAAAGAACGTCCTCACCGACGATGAAGTCGCTGAGATGAATGAGATTATTGACAGGGAATCCGCCGATAACCTGAGAGGACACGGCGATAGAGTGTCGAGTCTTTGGGGTGAACCCTTTAAAAGCCTGATTGACTATCCGAAGATTCTGCCGTATCTACTCGAATTATTAGGTCCGCATGTCCGTTTAGACCACGATTATGCCATCTTTATGGACGAAGGACAAGAAGGCGGTAGATTGCATGGCGGTGAAGACGGTGGTGGACCTGGCGGTCCTGAGGCGGATCATTGGTACAAATACCGCGATGGTGTCATGCGCAACGGGTTGTCCGTGATGTCCTATAATCTGGCGGATGCCCCAGAAGGCGCGGGCGGATTCGCCTGTATCCCCGGCAGCCACAAGAGCAATTTCTTGCGGGACTTGCCGTCGGATGTGCAGCATTTCGAGCGTCCTGCACACTACGTTGTGCAACCGCCTGTCGAAGCGGGAGATGTGTTGTTCTTCACGGAAGCGCTTGTTCACGGGACGATGCCGTGGCGTGCAAAACATCAACGCCGCTCCCTGCTCTATAAATACAGTCCCGGACACTCGGCATGGTCGGGGGAATACCACGATCTCAGCAAATACGGCGAACTCACCGAACAACAGAAACGGATGCTCCTGCCGCCATCCATCGGTAGACGGCCCTACGTTGTAGACGAGAATTGAGATACGCCAGCCCCATAACCTCAGAACGGATTGCCTAAAACAAGGACAACACAAATGTCAAACGTTCAACTCACTGGAAACCAGAGCGATTTCCTGAAAATTGTTGCTGCCGCGGCAGGCCGCGGTGATCTTGAAACCGTCCGACAATTGGTCGATGACACTCCTGCCTGGATTCACACCGTCGGTTCACACGGTCGGACGATGTTGTGGGAAGCGGCATACCGGGGTAAACTGGAGATGGTTCAATTCCTCCTTGAACGTGGTGCGGATATAAACGTGCCGGGTTGCTACCATATCCAGCACAGGATTGAGATAACCCCCTATTGTGTGGCACGGTATGAAGGACGCGATCTCGTAGCCGACTCTCTACTTCAGCACGGCGCGACCCTCGACATCCATACCGCCGCCTATCTGAAAGATTACGATGCCGTCCGTTCACACCTCGATAACGATCCAAACCTCGTCAATAGCGGATACCTTCAGGCAGTCATGCTACCGGCAGGACAACCCCACACATTTGAACATCGCCACGCGACGTGGGCGACACCGCTCTGTTATGCCATCGTGGGCGGAAATCCCGCGATCGTCGAACTGCTTATCTCACGAGGCGCGACAATCGAACCGCACAGCGAACGTTTCCTCGATTATGCCACGGCGTATGATCACGTGGAGATTACCCAGTTGCTGCTCGAAAACGGGGCGGATCCGAGCAAAGCACCCCGCATCTTGGACGATAACTCCGACATGAGCGCGCTCCTCAAGGCACATGGTGTCCCGCCTAAGGACATAAACGCAAAGAACCACATGGGCTGGCCCCCGCTCGTCTACGTCTGCCGCGGCGACAACGGTGAACATCCGGAGGAAATCGAGCGACTCTTAGCACTTGGTGCCGATATTAATATTCAGAATTATAAAGGGAAAACGGGGTTACATTGTGCAGCGAAGGCCGGGTTTCTGAAAGTTATCAATCTGCTCATTGAAAACGGTGCGACCGTTGATGCCGCCGACGACACTGGCGAAACTCCACTGTTTGAGGCGATCCGATCGACAATCAAGAACGGCGAGAAACAGCGCGCAGCGTTGGAAGCGCTGCTCATCAAAGGGGCAAACCCAAACGTCAAGAATCGGAAAGGGCAAACCCCGCTGCACGTCGCGAAGCGGATGCGGAGGGCAGGCGCGGGTAGAATTGTTGAGTTGTTGCAATCATATTATGCTGTTTAGCAATTTTGCGTATTACATAAGCATATTATGCATTGGTAACGGGTGGGGAAACCCTGAGGAAACCCCAAGCAAAAACCCCCTACAGGTTCGAGCTTCTCGGAGAAAATGGGAATTTATTTCTTAATATTGCTTGTTACGAAATTTCACCAGGACTTACGCAAATTGGGTAAAAACAGTGTATTTCCGTGATTTAACCCCCTAAAGAATCAACGGTATGAATGCCTTATGGCATTCCCCGCCCCTTATCAGGGGGACTTTAAGAGAAAATGCGTAAGTCCTATTCACTATAAAAGGAGGATTGTGATGACCGACGCAGAAATTGTCAGACATTCAAAAGAACTCCATCAGGAAGCAAGCGAATTGCTCGACAAAGAGGGGCTACTTCCGATGCTCAGGTCTTTCGGAACTACCCGCGTTATTGGAAGTTACACCCTGGATACAATGACCTGGCCCGATATTGACATCAGTATGAATCTACCGAATGAAAAAAATACAGAACTGTTCTTTGAGATCGGAAAAAGAATCGGAACGAAGTTCCAGATAACAAAGATGTCATATTCAAATCACTACATACGCGGCTTTCCTGGATACGACCACGGACTTTATTGGGGCATTCAACTCCGTTACAAGGAACGGGAATGGAAGATAGACCTCTGGGGATATGACGACGCAGCGTATCAAAAACATATCGCCGAAGCTGAGACTCTGCGCTGCCAACTACAGCACGCAGACCGCGCCGCAATCCTACGTATCAAACACGTTCTCTGTCAACACTCCGATTATCGGGGGACCGTTTACAACAGTATGGCAATCTATCGTGCTGTCCTCGAAGATAAAATTGAAACCGTGGATGCGTTCAACGTATGGCTCGAAAAAAATGCAGAAACTGACACTTGAGAAAGATGGGAAACCTCATGTACAAATACGTTTGTTTTTTTAGGCTTTAAAACGAAATAATGAAAACACCTCACACACGCGAAAAACTCACCCAAGACTTCACCGACCTCGGCATCCAAAAAGGGGATACACTCTTTATCCATTCATCTTTCAAGAGTCTCGGACCTGTCGAGGATGGAGCCAACACGGTTATCGCTGCGTTAGAGACGGCAGTTGGAGCGGAAGGTCTGATTCTGATGCCGACTTTTAGTCTTTTACCGAGTCGGGAAGAACGCGTTGCGGCGTGGAATGTCAACAAGACCCCCTCTACAGTGGGCTGGCTGACAGAGTTTTTTCGACAGATGCCCGGCACGCATCGTTCCGATCACTATTCGCACGCTATTGCTGCTCGCGGGAGAGATGCAAAGGTGTTTGTGTCCGACCACCGCCGACGCGAAGGCTATCAATCCCCGTGGGATCATTACCCGTGGGGAAAGACTTACGGCACGCATTCACCGATGTTCCGTGCCTATAAGGCGAACGCCAAACTTCTCATGCTCGGTGTCGATTACGAGACCTCGACCTATATCCACCTCGTTGAGGTTATCCATTGGAACAAACGTCTCGCTGACGATCCACAGGCGGAATATATCCGTCTGGAACGTCCAGAACTCGGTGAATACTGGGAGCGTCTCGGTCAGTTGAAACAAGGGAAAGTGGGAGATTCCGTATGTCGGTTGTTCCATATTGAAACGTACGTGGACTCCCTTTTAGCAGAGGTCGAGCGCAATCCTGAACCGTATGTGGTATGAAGGAGCGTCGGATGAAAGGAATCTACGGGGTGCTGCTGTTGGTGTGTTGTTTCCTGCTCCTCTGTAGCGAAGTAAGAAACCGCGTCCTTGCAGACGATTCCAATCAAAAGGTGGATACAGATGGAACCAGGCACAATGCACTCATGCCGAATTGGGTGCCGCAGCCGAGCGACATGGTACACGTCGAAGAACAGCGACTCTTGGCTGCCGTTAAAACCGCACAGACAGCATTGATTGCAGCCCCTAAAGACGCAACGGCTTAGGGGCAGTTAGGCAACATCTATTTCGTCCACGGATGGGAGACAGAAGCCGCCCAGTGTTACCGAAATGCCGTTGAGATTGCGTCCACCGAATTCCGCTGGTTATACTACCTCGGACTGATCACTTATAAAGTCAATCCCCAAGCCGCCGCTCAAACGCTTGCTGATGCCATCAAACTTGACCCGCACTACGCACCTGCCCATATCTACCGCGCCGCTGCGCTCCGAAGCCTCGGAGACCTGAAGCAAGCGAAAGCACACCTCGAAACCGCCAATGAATTGGATCCGCGGAATCCGTATACGTCTTTATGGCTCGGTGAACTCGCACTCGCCGCCCAAGAGTTTGAAGTCGCCCAAAGCCACCTGCAACGTGCCTTAAAACTGAATCCGGAACAGCGCGAAGCACACGCCGCACTGGCACAAGTTGCGAAGATCCTCGGAGAAACAGAGGCCGCCACCGAGCATGCGCACGCCGCACGGAAGCGAACAAAATACGCACAGATGCGAGATCCGTTGTGGTGGGATGTCCTGAAACTTGGCGTAACGGCACAACGCTATGCCGAACGGGGAAACCGATACCTACAACAAGGGGACTTCAAACGTGCGGTCAGTGAGTTAGAGATAGCAGTATCAGGGCTTAATAAAGACGCACATCTCTGGCTCAATTACGGAATCGCGCTTCTGCTCAACACGCAATACAGTGAAGCCATTGCTGTCTTAGAGAACACGCTGAGCATTATTCGCGACCCCGAGAACGCACCCCGGAATCCGACGGAAATCACCGATTTAAAAGCCCAAAGCCACTACAATTTAGGACTCGCTTACTACCACGAGGACAAAATCGAGAAAGCGATTACCGCCTATCAAACAGCAATCCAACTCGAACCGAATTTCGCTGACGCTTACGGTGGACTTGGCGTTATACACTGGCGAACTGGAGACCTTGATGCTGCGATTCGCCACTGCCAAAAAGCGATTAAGATTGCGCCTGAAAACATCGAGTTCCACCAAAACTTGACACAGATTTATTGGCAGAAGGGGATGCACGATAGAGCCGCAATCGGATACCGGATTATCCTTGAACTGAATCCGTCAGACGAAAATGCGTTGCATCACCTCGGCATAATCTTACTGTCGAAACAGGAATACGCTGAAGCGGTTTCTTGCTTTCAAAAAGTCCTTCAACGCAACCCGGACAATGCGCTAACGCATGGGGCTTTAGGCACTGCTTACTACAAACTCGGAGAGAAAGGTCCTGCTATTCGCGAATTTCAAGAGGTGCTACGCTTGGACCCGCAGAACCCAAATGCCCGCGAAATGCTGAAGCGACTCGGACGCTAATTAAAAGGACTTACGCAAATTAAGCCGAGATACCTATCTTGGGGCATCCCAAAGTTATCACTATGGGAACGTGCGGTTAGATGAGGATTAAAAAAATAATTCGGTAA
>JAJEIP010000147.1 GCA_022827885.1 Candidatus Poribacteria bacterium | reverse complement strand
CCGATAGCCAACAGCCGATAGCCAACAGCCACTTACTTCACCAAGCAATACTCACATCAGAAGATAGGTGGTTCTACTATCATTACGGTATCAATCCTGTATCGATTGCAACAGCCATCTATGACAATTTGAAAGCGGGTGAGGTTGTCCGCGGAGGTTCAACCATCACCATGCAACTCGCCCGATTGATGGAACCGAAGGCGCGTAACATTCCGAACAAACTCATCGAGATGTTCCGGGCATTTCAACTTGAACACGCGTATTCCAAATCGGAGATTTTAACGTTTTATTTCAACATGCTCCCGTATGGTGGGAATATAGTCGGGACAGCGGCAGCCTCGCGGTTCTACTTCAACAAACCCCAGCATACGCTTAGTCTTGGGGAAGCCGCACTTCTCGCCGCCATTCCGAACGCCCCAGAACGTTTACGTCCTGACAGGTTCCCAGAAAACGCCCGAAAGGCACGCGAAAAAGTCCTGAACCGTCTCCTGGCACGCCGACAAATTTCCAAACAGCAGTGGCAGGAGGCAGTCCAAGAACCGATTCCGCACAAACGCTATTCACTTCCATTTAAAGCACCACACCTCTCACGCTTATTGAGTAAAGAAAACTGGAGGAAATTCGGGGTTAGAAACCCCTCCCACTTACGGACAAACCCCTCCCACTCACAGACAACAAATGGCAGGATACACACGACAATAGACGCGAAGGTTCAGGAGACTGCGGCACGTATCCTTAACGAATATCTGGTGGACGCAGCGCGTAAACCGAGTTTGCGCGGGTCTCATCGCACCAGCACAGGCGCAATCATCGTCATGGATACCCAAAATCGCCACGTCTTAGCAATGGTAGGTTCCCACGACTTTTTCGACCGGAAGGCATTAGGACAAATAAATGGGACGCTCGCTCCGCGTTCTCCGGGTTCTGCCCTCAAACCTTTCGTCTATGCCTTGGCAATGGAAGAGGGTCTGATTACACCTGAAACATTGTTATTCGATGTCCCTGTTACCCATGCTGACTATACACCGGTGAACTATGATGGGAAATATAACGGTTATGTCACTGCCCGTCGAGCCCTCGCACGTTCTCTCAACGTCCCCGCCGTTAATCTTAATGCACGCTTGAAAAACAGGACGCTACACGCCTTCCTCAAACAAGCGGGTATCTCTACACTCGCCCCTGCTCAGAAGTATGGACTCTCCATGGTTCTCGGCGGATGCGAAGTGAATCTACTCGAATTGACAACACTTTATGCGGGACTGGCAAATATGGGGGAATTTGGACCTTATCAACTGACAAAGCGTCATCAACTGAAAACTGAAAACGATTCCAAACGTTTACTCCGACAAGAGACCAGCTTCATCATAACCGAGATGTTAACAAACTCACAACTGCCTACCAACACGGTTAAAAATCCAGAAGCCTTTGAGCGGACAATGAACCTACCAAAGATTGCGTGGAAGACTGGGACTTCTTATGGACACCGAGATGCATGGTGCATCGGGTACTCGCCGACCTTAACAATCGGTGTATGGCTCGGCAATTTCGATGGAAAGGGGACACCAATGCTGAGCGGCACAGATGCAGCAACTCCGATCCTATTCGCGCTCTTCACTGCCTTGACAGGACAAGACACACACCACTGGTTTACCAAACCAGCACAATTGAAAACACGACAAGTCTGTACCCTGAGTGGCGCACCGATTTCAACGCACTGTCCCACCTATAAGGAGGACGTGTATATACCGAGTGTTTCGTCTGTAGCGGTTTGCGCGATTCATAAACGCATCTATATCGACGAATCGACAGGATACAGTCTCTGTTCTCATTGTTGGGGAAATAGTGATCGGTCAACTGGAAACGATAAAAAAATATTTGAGGAGTGGCCCGCCAATGCGGCAACGTGGTTGGCAGAGAATGGTTTTGCTGTGTCTGTCCTACCGGCGCATAATCCCTTGTGTACCGGCACAATTGCAGGGAATGCCCCGATTATTTTATCCCCAGCAGAAGACACTACCTATTACATCCGGGAAGGGGTGCCACTGGAAAATCAAAAGATTCGGTTGATCGCCTCAGCTTCCAGTCGGACACAGAATCTGTTCTGGTTTTTGGATGGTGAGTTAATTTTTCAGGGAAATGCGGGAGAGCAATACTGGCTTACGCCTGCCAAGGGAAAACATATGCTAACGTGCGTGGATGCGGAGGGTCGCTCAGCAACCCGTCCGCTCCATATTTCGGTGATTCGGTAGGCGTGTTAGGTAAGACGCTTAAAACCTGATCCCATCAGAGCCAGACTTAATTTTACCCCACGTCGTGGTCAACTTACCCTCCGCTTGCACTGCAAGGGTTTTTTCCATACTATCTTTGACATCGTCAGCAGTGAAAGCGACACTCCACATCTTAAATTCGTCAATCATACCGTTGAAGAAGTTGGCGTTGCCTTGACTCGCTGCGATGCACATCCCTTGGGTCCCGAAATCCATGCGGGCATCACCACCGGCATCCGTCTCAGCATCAAGCTCCCCGTTAATATACATCCACCCCGTCTGTTTGGTCTGGGTCCCAACGAAGTAATACCATTCCGATTCAAACGCATCATAAGTCGTATGTATCGGTAATTCCACACCTTGGGTCGCAAAGTAGTACCCGAATAAAATGCCACCACGGTTGAACGTAATATGAGGACGTCCACCCCCTTGCAAACGATAGAGCAGATCAATCCGATTCCCCCCGTCAATTTTCTCGTCCGGTTTGAACCAGAATTCGATCGTCATTTCCTTGGGCTGATCAATTTTGAGCGGATCGAAGTTGACACTTCCACCCTTAAATTGAAGTGCCTGACCTGAGACCCCCTCTACCCATTTTGCGTTCTTTATATCACCCACGAATCCACTTGGCCCAACATCTTCCGCTTTGTTACCTTGACCTTCATCAAAAGGCAGATAGATAAGTAAATCCTTATCTGGATCGACTGCGTGCGCGAGTACACAACTCATTAAGAACGCCACAACCGCTAAAAGATATGCTAATTTTTTCATCTTTACCACGTGTGAAAGCGGCACACAGACATGCTCATCTGTAGTGCCACCCTCACACTTTTCCTCCAATTGTTTAATGGCTATTTTGAGGATTTCAGTTTTCCCCAAGTTGTTGTTAATTTATCGATCGGTTCAACCGATAAAACCTCTGGTAGGTAATAATTAACGATGAATTCCCCCATAATATTGCCCCATGAGACACCCGGATGCGGTACATCCCCCACATAGGTCTGGACGAAGATCCCGAGGCGGCCACCGGTGTCTTTGTTATATAGCACAGCCGGATCAACCCGCGGATCTGCATCATCATTCTCAGCAAGTGCGATCTCTAACTCCCAAGGGCTTTTTTCGTAATCGTCAAGATGGAACGGATAAGACGTATTATACTCTTTCAGGCTCGGTATAAGGTCTTCACCTTCCTGTGTCGGGGTCATTTCAACGGGATTGGCTGCCCAAGCGTCTGGACCTCTATTCATCCACACGAACGCTTCTGGAACGTCAATGACATTGGGGAGTGCAGCTTGTCCGTTCGTTTCATCGGGTCCTTCCGATGTGTAAAAGGTGTATTCACCCGTATTGAAAATCGTGTTGCCGGCATCAAGGAACTCTTCAAGCGGCGAGCCATCAGGTTTTGCGTTGGCGATCGGATAAATCGTTGAAGGGGTGATCCCTGTCAGAATCAGGGTATTTCCGCCACCTTCTGTGTGTGCCTTGACCCAATCTGCTAATCCGTCAATATCCTTCGGATCAAAAGCCGTCAGGTTCACCTTATTATCAATAATCTTAATTAAGGTATCAATTTCCTCTTGCGCCCCTTTTGCGTCTTCACGCGCCCAAGGGTGCGAATCGGTGTGCAGCGCAAAATTGTAATTAGCTTCCACTTGACCGGAAACCAGAACTACAAAAACAAGAATACTCAGTTTCTTTAACACCTTTTTCCTCCTGTAGATCGTAGGCGGGTAAAGAAACCCGCTCTGCGTCTATCTACTTTTCAACGCGCCCCATGTAATAGCCAATTTATCAACAGGTTCCACCGCTGTCGGTGGAATCCCCTCACCATTAATCTCAACATATTCATACGCAACGGTTGAATCCCTACCGCCTAAACCGGGACGCCCTTTATCGTAGGTTTTATCCTCGGTTTCAACCATCAGTTTTCCATCAATGTAGGTCCTGAGGGTTAGCCCTTCTACTTCAAAGACGATGGTATACGCATCGCCGCCTTTTGTATCCTTTGAATCGGGACGTTGTGGGCGCGGACCACCGGTAATCTCATTCGCGGCTCCACCGCTAAACATGAAAACCGAAGTTGTATGCGAGTTGTAACTGATTTCCATGAAATAGAAATCTACAGCGGGTTCCTGCGTCCGAACGAACAGATGGAAGTAGGGTCCATTAATTTTTCGTGCCTTGACCTCCATTCGATAATCCGTCCAGTTTTCTTCCCCAAAGTAGATACCTGAATTCTGTCCACCGGCAACGGTAAGCTCAAGCATACCGTCTTTCACCTCCGCGGTTGCCTGCGGTCCCAACTCCCAATCCGCTATCTCCTTGTCACTATCAAACTCATAACGAATCGCCTGTGCGGTGTGCCCAATCAGCAGAAAGCCCAAGCAAATGCACGCGTAAACCCATTGGATATTTAACTTTCTCATGAGAGATTCTCCTTAGATTTATAGCCGGAGCATCGAATATCCGCCTTTTGCCTTAAGCAAAACGTAGGATGCTCGCGGGTTGCATAAAGTAGATAGATGTGTTTTTCCAAGTCCAATTATTTTACACGGAAATTTCGCAGCTGTCAACCTTAAATAGGCGCGCATCCGGACGCTTTACCCGCGAATCGCAGCGAGTGTCAGACATCCCCACCCCACAATAAATGCCAACCCACCGATGGGCGTAATTGCACCGAGCCACCGAATGCCCGTGAGACTCAGGATATAGAGACTGCCCGAAAAAATCAGGATACCTGCCAAAAAACACCATCCCGATGCAGTCGTGAGTTGGTTCTGCCACTGCGATACCGCCCACGCCGCAGCAATCAGCCCGAGACTGTGATACATCTGATAGCGAACTGCGACTTCAAACGTCTCAAGCATCTCCGGTGAGAGTTTTGATCGCAGTGCATGTGCCCCAAACGCTCCAAAAACGACACCCAATAGACTCAGACCTGAACCCAATGCGAAGAAAAGGTTTTGCATAAATGCCTCCTTTCAGAAACTTATGATCACCATTAATTATACTAAAGACAATTGTCAGACATAGCACTCCGCTGGAGTGCAAGACTTGCTATTATTGGCTGCTATAGACATATTGCTCCGCTGGAGCAAATGCCAACACCCTCTCCGGTCCCCAGACGCAGCAAAGAAACTCCTCACGCCAGAGGCGTGATATGTCTATAGAAAGTAATTCCAAAGGTCCCTGCACTCCAGCGGAGTGCTATGTTTAGTTCCGTGTGGGAAAACAATGTCCAATCAACATAAATTGTCTAAACTTTAGTAATTATAACTTAAACCAAGTATATTATGTCAGGCGTTTTTGCTTGAGGTAGTTTGGAAGCATCCATTGCTTGATCAGACATAGTGTCAAAAATGTGAGCCTGCAACAATACGCAGAAATACCCTATCAAAAACACGCAGGCGGATCTAAGGAACGCACGTTAGAGTCTTAACGCCCATTGTTCCTCCGTAAGGAAAATTAAAAATTTTCTTGACATTTTTGCCATATTGTGTTAGGATTTAGTTTTAAACGGCGTAGCTCGCTCTATTCCGTGTGGCTAAAAGTAAAAGGAGAAAATTTTGGACGTATGAAACAATACAGAACAGACCAGATCCGAAACATTGCAATTATCGCGCATTCAGGAGCCGGCAAAACATCACTCGTTGAAGCGATGCTTTACAACGGGGGTGCCATTGAGCGAATGGGAGCTGTCGATAATGGAAATTCTGTAGCTGACTATGCCGCTGACGAGATTGAACGTAAAACGACTCTCAACTGTTCAGTCTGTATCGCAGAATGGGAAGAACATAAACTAAATCTGATTGATACCCCGGGGGCAGAAGATTTTTATGGCGACCTGCACAGTGTCCTCCGAGTCGTTGATGCTGTCGTCGTCATCGTGGACGCAACAACCGGTGTCGAAGGTGGAACCGAAAAGGTGTGGGAGGTAGCGGACAAATACGAATTGCCACGCCTCATCTTTATCAATAAAATGGATAAAGAGAACGCCAGTTTTGAAAACGCACTCGCAAGTGTTGAAGAAATTTTAGAGACTCGGGCGGTCCCTATTCAACTCCCAATCGGTAAAGAGGACCAGTTTGCCGGTATCGTCGATGTCATACAGATGGCGGCTTATTTGCAACCCGATGGCAGCAAGCGCGCTGCAAAAGCCGAAATACCCGCAGACTTGGAGACAGAGGTTGAAGAAACGCGCGAAGCTCTTGTCGAAGTCGCTGCAGAAAGCGACGATGAACTCATTGAGAAGTTTTTTGAAGGTGAACTATCCGACGAAGAAATTCAGAATGGTTTGCAACTTGGGATTTTCGAGAATCAGTTTACGCCTGTGCTTTGCGGTGCTGCTTTGAACAATATCGGCGTGCAACAATTGATGGATACGCTGTTAACGGGCTGTCCATCTCCGGTCGATGTAGGCGCAGTTACATCTGCAGAGAATGAAGAGGAGCGTCGAGAACCCTCACCGGATGCACCGATGTCCGCTCTTGTTTTCAAAACGATTGCCGACCCGTTTGCGGGGCAATTGAGCTTCTTCCGTGTCTACTCTGGCACATTACAAGGGGATACCCAGGTCAGCAATTCGACGCGCGGACAAATCGAACGCCTCGGAAAAACAGCGTTCATGAACGGTAAGGAGGCAATCGGCACACCACAGGTAGAAGCAGGCGACATTGGCGCACTCACGAAACTCGCCGCGACCCAGACCGGGGACACACTCTGCGACAGAGATGCTTCCATTCAGCTTTCAGGTGTTGATTTCCCAAACTCCGTTATCTCCTATGCCATTCGCCCGACGCGCGAAGGCGACGATGAAAAGTTGATGACCTCACTCACCCGGATGTCCGAAGAAGATCCGACGTTTAGGATTGAGCGGAACGAAGTTACGAAACAACTTCTCATCTCCGGGCTCGGAGACCTGCACATTAACATTAATCGGGAACGAATGGCAGATAAATTCGGTGTGGAAACGGAACTCTCACCGCCCAAAGTGCCGTATCGGGAAACAATTCGTAGGAGAGTCCAAGGCGTCCAAGGTAGACATAAACGTCAATCCGGTGGAAGAGGACAGTTCGGCGATGTCACGATTAATCTCGCGCCCTTACAACGCGGTGATGGCTTTGAGTTTGTTAACAACATCGTCGGCGGCTCGATCCCGCGCAACTATATTCCGGCTGTCGAAAAAGGCATCCGCGAGAGAATGGACAGAGGCTTACTTGCAGGCTTCCCAATCGTCGATATCCAAATTGATCTTTATGATGGCAAGTATCACCCTGTCGATTCTTCGGATATGGCGTTCCAGATCGCTGGTTCTATCGCCTTTTCTGCTGCCGCCGAAGAAGCCGATCCATGTTTGCTCGAACCGGTCATGAGCGTCGCGATTACGGTGCCTGAACAGTTTATGGGCAGCATTATCGGCGACTTGAACGGACGGCGTGGACAGGTAATGGGTGTTGAACAACTGGGGAGAAAGCAGATCATTCAAGCAAACGTCCCGCTTTCGGAGATGCTCCGGTATTCGATCGACCTCAAGTCGATGACGAGTGCGCGTGGCACCTTCATCATGGAGTTCTCGCATTACGAGATCACACCCGATGATGTTGCACAGAAGGTCATCACTGCGTCGAAAACCGAAGAGGAAGAATAGACGACCGGAAATCGCACCGTCGGTTCCCTCTGCCTTCCAGAGCGTAGATATAGACAAAAGATAAACCCGCTGCTGATTTGTATCAACAGCGGGTTTGTGTTTAAATTCAATGTTCGCGATTAGCCATCCAAATGGAAGATCGCCATCTTCAATTCGGTCATCTCTTCTATGGCATATTTCGGACCCTCTTTGCCCATACCGCTCTCTTTGACCCCGCCATACGGCATTAGATCCGCACGCCACTGCGTACCCCAGTTCACCATCAGATTGCCAGATTCGACTTCACGGACAAACTTCATTGCCCAATCGACGTTCTGTGTGAAAATCGCGGCACTCAATCCGTAGTTGGTATCGTTCGCAAGAGCGATCGCTTCGTCAATGTCGTTGACGCGCGTTACACCGACTGCCGGTCCGAAGACCTCATCACAGGAGATCTTCATCTCCGGCTTGACGTTGGCAAGGATGGCAGGCGTAACAAATTGATCCTGCTTATCGCCACCGGTGAGGAGTTCTGCCCCATCTGTGACTGCCTCCTGAATCCATTCGGCAACACGTGTGGCATCGCCTTCTCGAATCATCGGTCCCATCCGTGTTCCTTCTGCGAGAGGGTCGCCAGTGCTGATTTGAGCGACTTCCGCTTGGAACGCATCTAAGAAATCCCCATAGATTTTTTCGTGTGCGATGACGCGCTGCGTTGAGATGCAGACCTGTCCGGCATTAGAATAACCGGATGCTGCCGCTGCACGCGCGACTTTCTCGGGATCCGCGTCGGGCATGACAATGAGCGGCGAATTCGATCCGAGTTCCATCGTGACACGTTTTAACCCTGCGACCTTACAGATATGTTCGCCGACATCGCGGCTGCCCGTAAAGGTAATCTTTCGGACGCGCTGATCCGCACAGAGCGTATCCCCGATTTCGCCACCGGGACCTGTGACACACTGAATCGCCTCAGGCGGTGTCCCTGCTTCTAAAAAGAGTTCCACCAGTTTCAGAGCGGAGAGCGGTGTGTCCGTGGCAGGTTTGATGATAATCGCGTTTCCACCGGCGATTGCGGGACCCGCTTTGTGGCAAACAAGGTGCAGTGGGAAGTTGAAAGGACTAATACCGGCGACGATACCACACGGCATGCGAACTGTAAAGCCGAGTTTGTCTTTGACCCCAGGCGCGCCTTCAAGGGGGATCGTTTCACCGGTTAATCGTTTCGCTTCCTCGGCAGACAGGGCGATAATCTCGGAGGCGCGTGTTGCTTCAATTGTCGCCTCGGCAAGGATTTTTCCCTCTTCGCGAGTGATAACTTCGGCGAGTTCACCCGCCCGTTCCACCATCAAGTCCGCAACTTTACGCAGGATCTCATAGCGTTCATAGCCGGTCATCCCTGCCATGATCTTCGCGCCACGTTCTGCGGTTCGAATAGCGGTTTCAACGTCGGCTGCGTCCCCTCTCGGAACGGTGTCAACAACTGAACCGTCGAAAGGACTCAGTACGTCAATTTTATCGGATTTATCAATCCATTCTCCACCTACGTGCATTTGCATAATGCCTTTTCTCCTTTTTAATTATACCTTGCGGTTAAACGACGTGCGTCTGAACTTTGACATGCGTTTCTTAAATCCGCACTCCATTTCATTACGTGCTAACGTTTTTGAATCTCAATGCATTTTACTGCTCCTCAGACTCGACAATTGTCAAGGGCATCCTCGTCCAATTCAACGCCTAATCCGGGTTTATCCGGAACAGTTGCGTACCCATCCACAAGCGGAATCGTTGAGGGTGTAACCACATCAAAAGCCCGCAAAGCATTCAGTGTAATCGCAGGCATGGTTGCATTCGGCATTACTGCGGCGAGATGCATAACGTAACAGGTCGTGATGCCGAGCCCGACAATCTGTATCCATACAGGGAGATGTGCGGCATTTGAAATAACTGCCTCCTGTATAGCATTGGCAGCGCGTGAGTCGGGGTAAGCGATAATAAATGAATCGTTCATATTTGCCCGTATCGCTTCGATTGGATCGGGGTTGCCGAAATGAATCGTTATGGGCATATCGGTGTGTCGTTTGATCTCTGTGTATCCGGCAACATCGGCTTGTGGAATCGGGGTTTCAAATGACTCTATATTGTAATCTTGCAGTTGACGCACAACTTCGAGGGTCCGCCCTGGCGTTTCAAACGAGTCATTTGCATCGACGCGGAGTCTATAATCATCTGGCACAACTGCCGTGATTGCTTCTACCTGCTCAAGCACTTCAAACCAGGGGCGGGCTTTGATTTTGTGGAGCCGGTAGCCGAGCGAATACGCGTGCTGTGCTTCTGCTGCCCATTCTTCTGGGGTCATATCAATCGACCAGTAGCCGAATTGCGTTTTGTTGTGCACCTTTTCACCCAAAAGTTGATGCACCGGCACGCCGAGAGCCTTCCCCATAATGTCGTAAAAAGCCTGTTGGAGGGGGGTCGGTGCCCAGCCATTTATAAACTCAAATGGGTTTCTACCGATATAGTGTTGAGCGACTGCACTCGTCTGAAGTGCTCCATCGCCAATTCCGACGATCCCTACATCGGTGTGTACCCTGTAGACGTAATCAATCTGGTAAAGATTCCGACGCGCCATGAGTTCATAAATGCCTTCATGATACGGCACTTTTACTTTCATAACGTCAATTTGGGTAACCTTCATATTTTTATTGATGGCCTCCTGGCGTATGCTCCGCTGACACGCAGGTTCTTCGTATAGTTCAAGATCGCGTGGGGCGAGGTCCTCTCACCCGTTAGTAACAAAACCGTAGCACGTAGCGAAGCGGAGTGCGGATAGACGGGGCGGCACCTCAAACCCGCAGCCATCCCGACCGAACCGCAAGGAAAAATTAAAATTACTCATCACGCCGGATCCAACTCACGACATCCTCCGCTTCACCTGTCCCGCCTTCAACGCCATCACTCCCGAAAGAGA
>JAJEIP010000022.1 GCA_022827885.1 Candidatus Poribacteria bacterium | reverse complement strand
TGTCGTGACTGGTGGGCTTCTGCCTGACACTTGCTATGCCCTTGATAGTGGTGGGAACTCACTGGTTATGCCCGATCTAACTTATGAACAATTTAAGTCCTATCACCAAACCTATTTTCATCCAAGGAACTGTTACTTCTTCTGCTACGGCAATATTCCAACAAGCGATTATCTCACATTTCTTGCCGATAAACTGGCGCCAATGCCAAACACTGAGACAAACGGGTTTCTACATCCCCTCCGACCAGAAATTACACATCCTTCAAAGTGGAAAACCCCACGGACAGTGCGTGATACCTATCTGATTGGTGCAGATGAATCGACGGCTGAGAAGACATACCTCATGCTCAACTGGCTTATTGGTGATGCAACGGACCCTGAAGATGTTGTCTTGTGTCGAATTTTGAGTCTGATTCTGATCGGGAACGAGGGATCCCCGCTCCGCAAGTCGATTATTGATTCGAAACTCGGAACCGACTTATTTAATAATAGGTTTCTCATGCGCCCCGGAGTTAATACTATAGGTCCGCACAGTACCTTTCACATCGGCTTAACCGGAAGTGAAGCAGATCGTATTGAGGTTTTCACAGAATTGGTTGTTAATACATTGGCTCAAATTGCAGACACAGAAATTGACACGGAAACAGTGAACGCTGCGTTTCAGCAAATCACTTATGATTATCAGGAAGTTACGCCGGGATTTCCGTTTCAGATGATGGCGCGTGTCATAAACACGTGGATATATGAAAAGGAGCCGACCCTCTTTTTAAAGATGGGGTCAGTCCTATCTGCTATCCGCCAACGTTGGGAGCAAAATCCGCGCCTTTTCAATAAGCTAATTCGTGAGAAACTCCTTAACAACCAACACCGTTTGACGACTGTTTTCTCTCCCGATCCGGGTATGCAGGCGCGTCTTAATGCGAATGAAGACGCACGTCTGAAATCGCTCCGCTCACAACTCACCGATGAACAGATGATAGACATTGCTGACGATGCTGCTGAACTTGAACGTCTCAACGAACAACCCAATTCATCCGAGGATTTAGCAAAGTTGCCGCAACTGCGCGTCTCTGATCTGCCTGAGAAACCGTTGCATATTTCCACAAGTGTTGAAACGGTTAGTGGATGTCCTTTGCTTCGAAGCGACGTTTTTTCCAACGGTGTGAACTATCTTGTCCTAAATTTTGATCTACAAGGATTGCCGCAACACCTTTGGCAGTATCTGCCCAGATACACCGATGCTATCCACAAACTCGGTGCTGGCAGAATGGATTACGCGAAGATGGCGCAGCGCACCGCAGCAGCTACCGGCGGATTAGAATGCGCCCCTAACTTTAGCACACACGCACTCGATGCAGGACGAACGTTGTGTAACATGCAGTTTCAACTTAAAGCACTTGACGGTAAGATGGGAGATGCCTTAGATGTCTTACACGACCTGATTTTTGCTGTGAATCCGCGGAATACTGGACGACTTCGCGATGTACTTAGCCAGGCAGTCACAGAAGGTCGCACAACCCTGATGAATAAACCGCGGTTTCCTTATGGCTTGGCTTCGGCGACCTATCATGCCGCCCGTGGGCTTTCGCCACAAGCCTATCTATCGGAAATTGTTTTTGGACTTCCGCAGCTACGCACGAGTGAAACGTTGCTCAACCGTTTTGATGAATCTCATGAGGAACTTTGCGCTTACATCGAACAGATTCGCGATTTTCTGTTAGTGCGCGGTCGCGTGACTGCCAGCTTTACCGGTTCTGACGCAGCTTTTGGGAGTCTTGAGAAAAAATTCGCTGCATGGATTGGCGACATGCGTAATGAACCGATAACTCCAGCACCAATGGATTTTAAACCTTTTGACACTCCACCACGCGAAGGGTTGGCGGTTCCTATGCAGATAGCCAACTGTACATACGCAATACCGGCACCGCATTACTCACATCCGGATTCAGCCTTTCTGAACATCGGGGCACAGATCTTATGGCTTGGCTACATTATGACCGAAGTTCGTCTTAAGGGCAATGCTTACCTACCATGCTTCGCGTATGATCCGCTCGATGCCTGTCTGTATCAAGGATCATGCGCTGATCCGCACATCGCACGTACACTCAACGTCTTTGAACGGACTGCTGATTATATCAAAGAGGCAGAATGGACGCAGGCAGACATTGACAGGGCAATCATCGCGACAGCGACAGATTACCAAAAAACAATTCGACCCGGTCAAGCCTCAATTGATGCGCTTACGCACCACCTCACCGGACAGACACACGAAGTGCTCGAAGAAAAATATGCCCAACTTCGACGCGCAACCCCTAAGGAAGTAAGACGTGCTCTGCTCCAAACCTTGACGGAAAACGAGGATAAAGCCTCGATTTGCGTGGTCGCGAGCCGTGAGAAATTGGAAACCGAAAATCAGAAAATGGATCGTCCCCTGAGTATTGAAGACGTTTAGAATAGAACTGGATCCCAATTCGCAAGGGAAGATGAAGTGAAAAATGTTCTGCGGCTCCTGTCATACATAAAACCGTATTGGCATTTCCAAACCCTTTACATTCTTTGTCAGCTCGGCTACTTTGGCGGATTTATCGTTCTCCCGTGGATTGAAAAGATTCTGATTGACGATGTCTTTCTCGCAAAAAACGCCGATAAACTATTGCCCACTTGTGGACTCTGGATGTTGGTCGCATTCGGTATGTACCTTTTTTCACTTGGGTTCGCTTACTTACCTATAAAGGTCTCACAAAATGCCGCGAAAGACATCCAACTCGCCGCCTACCATCACCTCCGTAGATTAGGCTTCAAATTTTACGACACGCAGCAGACCGGCAAGGTCATGGCACTGTTCACGTCGGACACACCAAAGGTGATAGAGGGATTCCAGATATTTGCCAGCGACTATCCGACAAACACCATCCTGCTCATTGTTACCATCCCTGTCGTCATGAGTGTTAGTTGGCAGTTATGCCTTCTCTCACTGCTCCTCGTCGGCGTGACCGTCTCGATGCCGATCCTTTTAAACAAATCCCTCAATCGAATAGGGGAGGAAGTCCAAGAACAGAACGCCGTGCTGTCAAGCAACCTACAGGAAAGCATTGCCGGTTCCCGAGAACTCAAGGGATTGGGAAAAGAACTTTACGATTTAAAAAACATCCATCACTTCCTGAAGCAACTTGTGACAATCCGTATCAAACAGGTAAAGATCCAAAAGGTAGGCGATATCTTAGCCATCTGGTGGCTCAGCGATGCACTGGTGCTTCTGGTGGGAGGTGGGTATGTCCTACAAGATGCTATGACCGTGGGAGAGCTCTTTGCGGTAGTCATGTGGTTCAATGCGCTGCAACGTCCTGTTCATTTTCTCGTGACCCTTCATCTCAGCATTCCATCCGTCATGGCGGCTGCCCGTCGGATCTTCGCGTTCTTTGACAAACACGAGGAAGAACCACAAGATGGAACACCCCTCACGCACATTGAGGGCAGCGTTCAATTTTCCGATGTCTCCTTTGAGTATAGCGATGCGCAACCCGTTTTGAAACGGATTCGTTTTCAAGCAGAACCCGGCGAAACAATTGCTATCGTTGGACCCAGTGGTGCTGGTAAGAGTACTTTGGTTAGCCTACTTCCACGCTTCTATGAACCCCAGCACGGCAATATTCTCATCGACACCACACCCATCAATACAATCCAAATCCAGTCGTTGCGCTCACATATCGGCATCGTTTTTCAAGACCCATATCTATTTGCTGAAAGCATCGCTTATAATATTCGTCTGGGTGCGGAAGACCCGGAAGTAGTAACACACGAGCAGGTCGTCGCTGCAGCAAAGTTAGCAAACGCACACGACTTCATCATGAATTTCCCTGAACAGTATGAGAGTGAAGTCGGTGAGCGCGGGGTTCAATTATCGGGTGGTGAACAGCAACGCATTGCTATCGCGCGTGTGCTTATCAGAGACCCCAAAATCCTCATTCTTGATGAGGCAACCTCGTCTCTGGATGCAGCATCCGAAGCACTCGTCCAAGAAGCCCTCACACGCCTCATGGAAGGACGCACGAGTTTCGTCATCGCACACCGACTCTCAACCATCTTGAATGCTGACAAGATTCTCGTACTCAACGATGGAGAACTCGTTGAATCCGGCACGCATGCTGCGTTGATTCAGCGGAACGGTGTATATTACGATCTATTCCAGAAACAGTTCGCAGGAATGCAAAAGGGGGCATAACATGAGAGATGTTCTGCGATTGTTGTCGTATTTAAAACCGTATTGGCACTTCCAACTGCTCTTTATCTTATGCGCACTCGGTAATTCAGGGTGTAGCCTCATCTGGCCCTGGCTTCGGAAGATTCTGATCGACGATGTCTTTATCCCCAAAAATGCTGAACTCCTGCTGCCTACCTGCGGATTCTATGCGCTGACAGCGGTCGGCATGTACTTTTTCAAATTTGGAGCCGCTTACTTCCCGGCGCAAGTTTCGGAGAACGGATCGAAAGATATTCAACTTGATGCCTACCACCACTTACGCAAATTGGGATTCAAATTTTACGACACGCACCAGACTGGAAAAGTCATGGCAACCTTCACATCGGACACGCCAACAGCGGTGCAAGGATTCAATCTCTTTGCGGGTGACTATATCATAAACGGCATCATGCTCGTTGTGACACTCGGTATTATTACATATATCAACTATCAGTTGTGTATTCTCTCCTTATTACTTGTCGCCCTAAACATTATCATTCCCGCCGTTTTAGATAAACCGCTCAATCGAATGAGTACGGAAATCCAAGAACAAAACGCACTCCTGTCAAGCAAACTACAGGAAAGCATTGCTGGCTCTCGCGAACTCAAGGGATTAGGAAAAGAATTTTATGATTTAAAAAACCTACGCCAGTTTATTGAACGACTCATCTCCATCGATATTAGACGCGGACTCATCCAGCAGACAGGCGGCGGATTCACCATCATTCTATTCTGGTTAGCCCGAGGTCTTATATTTCTGATAGGCGGTGGGTATGTCCTGCGCGATGCACTCACTATCGGTGAACTGCTTGTTATCATACACTATTTTGGCAACGTACACGCCCCTGTGTCACAACTTGTAAAACTCCACCTCGGAATACCGTCGATCATGGTCGCCGCTCGGCGTATTTTTGCGTTCTTTGATAAGCACGAAGAAGAATCGCAAGAAGGAACACGAATAGAACATATTGATGGACGTGTCCAATTCACTAATGTTTCCTTCGGGTATAACGAAGCAGAACCCATCTTACAAGGAATGAGCTTTCAAGCGGAACCCGATGAGACAGTTGCCTTGGTTGGACCCAGTGGCGCAGGTAAAAGCACCCTGATTAGCTTAATTCCACGTTTCTATGCCCCACAGCAAGGCAGTATTTCAATAGATACCGTCCCTATCAAAGAAATCCAAATTCAGTCGTTGCGATCACATATCGGCATTGTTTTTCAAGATCCGTACCTGTTCGCCGAGAGCATCGATTATAATATTCGTCTGGGTGCAGAAGACCCAGAAGCAGTGACACACGAGCAAGTTGTCGCTGCAGCAAAATTAGCAAACGCACACGACTTTATCATGAATTTCCCTGAGCGGTACGAGACTAAAGTCGGTGAGCGTGGCGTTCGACTCTCTGGCGGTGAACAGCAACGGATCGCTATTGCACGCGTGCTTATTAGAGACCCTAAAATCCTCATTCTCGATGAGGCTACATCATCTCTGGATGCAGCATCCGAGGCATTGGTCCAAGAAGCTCTCACACGCCTCATGAAGGGACGCACGAGTTTCGTCATCGCACACCGACTCTCAACCATTTTAGATGCCGACAAAATCCTCGTTCTCAAGGAGGGCAGGCTCGTTGAAACCGGCACACATACCGAACTGATTCAACGAGGCGGTGTGTACCACGACCTATTCCAGAAACAGTTCGCAGGAATACAAGCAGACAACTAAATTATCGGCATCACCGAAATTACTTAACATCAGTTGAAAAAGTGCTTGACTTTAACGCGTTTTTTTGCTAAAATTGTGAAAATGCTTGTAAGGAGAACTGGAAATGGAATTAACCTTTGAAAAACATGATCTCTTAAATTCTCTGCAAGTGCTACAAGGCGTAGCGAGTGGACGCACAACCCTACCGATTCTTTCAAACGTTCTTATCCAAGCCGCAGACGGGAAAATTGAATGTATCGCCACAGACTTGGAGGTCGGCATTAAGATCAAGGTGGAAGGTGCCATTCAAGAAGACGGTGCTATCACTGTCTCTGCGAAAAAGTTGGCAGACATCGTCAAAGAATTGCCGGAAGACAAACCGATCCACTTCGCAACGACGGCAAATGACCGAGTTGAACTCGCCTGTGGGAACGGTGTTTATAAAATTATTGGACTGCCAGACGAAGAATTCCCTCAATTGCCTGCTGTTGACGGAGATTCACTCACAATTGATGGCGATGTGCTACGGGATCTACTTTACAAGACCGAATTTGCCGCCGCAACGGAGGATGTCCGCTATTTCTTAAATGGACTCTACTTTAATTTCCTGCCGGATAGAACAGAAGTCGTCGCGACCGATATGAGATGGCTTGCACTCGCACGCTGTGAACGGCTCACGTCGGAGAACGTAAAAGGGTTCATCATCCCACTCAAAGCCGTTAAAGAGAGTGCTCGCACTTTCGCTGAATCTGGCACAGTGCAGATCTCGATTTTTGAAAATCAGATTCTCTTCGCTGATGAGAATGCGACCTTAACGACACGGCTCGTAGAGGGGGATTACCCGCCATACCAGAAAATCATCCCTGAAGCTGCGGAAGGCAGAGTGGTCGTCTCTAAAGCACAGATGCTCCATGCAGCACGGCGCGTTGCGTTGCTATCGAATCCGAAGAACTATGCGATTGCTTTGGAAATTGATACTGAGCAACTCCAGATTTCGGCAAAGACGCCGGAATTAGGGGAGGCATACGAGCCTATTCCTGTGGCGTCTGGCACGGGACGCATACGGATTGGTATCGATGCACGTTTGTTGATAGAGACTTTGGGGCACGTCGACACAGAATCCATCGCAATAGAATTTAAAAGCGAAGTGGAACCTATCGTCTTTAAACCGGTCGGTGCGGAAAGTCACATCTGTCTTGTAATGCCGATGCGTTTGGAATCTTAAGGACGCATGTTGTGGTGCGGGGTCTGAAGACATCACGCTATAAGATAGAGATAGGGGTATTGCGCGCCCTTACCTTCGCGCGCGGACATCCTGAAAAACGCTCTTTTTTCCAAAAAAACTTGACATCCCTTCCGTTTAATGGTATTATTATATACCTAATGCCGAGATAGCTCAGTCGGTAGAGCAGAGGACTGAAAATCCTTGTGTCGGCAGTTCGATTCTGCCTCTCGGCACTTCCTTTCCAATCGTAATAATTTGCTAAGCCGGTGTAGCTCAGTGGAAGAGCAACTGATTCGTAATCAGTAGGTCGGAGGTTCAAATCCTCTCATCGGCTTTCGGTTTCAGCGGCGACATCTTCCTCAAGCGATTTGATATTTGCTAAGACAGTCGGGTGCGGCTCGATCTTATACACGGTGCGATACACTTCCAAGGCAGCCGCTTTATCACCCAGGAAACTCGCATAAATTTCTCCCATCCGTTCCCATGCCCGAACCTCCTCGGGATCAAGCTCGACAATCCGTTCATAGACTTGCAGCGCATCCACATACTGACGCGTCTCTATGTCCTCTCGCTCAAGCGCAGATGCACGGGAAAAGAGCAGGCGAACGAGATCGTCAACAACCTCGTTCATTTCAGGCATCTTTTCATGTGCCTGTTCCAAGAGGGCAATCGATGCCGATTCCAGACGCGTTACCTCAGCCAAATCCTCTTCGGTGAATTCCCTATCAAGGAACTGATAACTCTGTAGCATTCTGGCATATGTTCTTGATAACTGGAGGCGAGCCAGGATACCGATAGGTGCTTTTTCAGAAGGGATGTTTAAAAGCTCCGGATCGTTTTCAATCGCTTTCGTGTAGTGCTTGGCGGCTTGTTCAAACTGCTTACTCCCCTGATAGAGAACACCGAGGAGATAGTGTGCTTCAGCACTGTTTGGAGTGCTCTCGAGCACAGCAAGGAATTCTTGGGTAGCTTCCGCAAGCGAGCCTTCATCACGAAACAGTTTGCCGCGTAAGAGACGGACACCCGCATGTTCAGGCTGAATGCGCGATGCATATTCTAAACGTGCCTTCGCATCTTTCAACCAATTACTCTGTGAATAGATCTCCGCAATGCGGAGATTGGCGTGCAAACGAACTTCCGCCCTCGTCTGTGAGATACCGTTTATGGGAATCTCACGGACTGTATCCTGCGTTTCCAAGGCGTGTAAGGCTTGCCAATAGTAAAGGGCAGCATCGGCAAGGTCCTGTTTCTTATAAAGGGTATCTGCTTGCTGAATAAAAGCACCCACCTGTGACAATGGGGGCGATTTGGATTCCGCTGTCCCACGCCGAATATAAAAGAACGCAAGCCCCACAAAACCGATGATTGCCGCCACTTCTGCGTAAAAAAGCCAGCTCCGCAAGGAGACTAAGGATTTTGCATTAAAGGGCATATTTCCTCCTCTATCCCGCCCTGACGTATAAGGTAATAGGATGATCACTTCGGTAAACGCGCAAAACCGCGCACTACAACGGGCGTTTTTCAATGTCCTCAAGAATGTCAAGCATCTCCTCCGGACCCACAAATCCGGTGAATCGCTTGAGAAGGGTCCCATTAGCATCCATGAAAATGACGACAGGTAATCCGGGAATCTGATATTTCTCGGTGAGTGCCTGCGTCGTTTCGGAGTTTCGGGTGAAATCGAGTTTAACATTTACATAATCGTCGAGTTTCGCAGCGACCGCGGGATCGGCATAAGTCTTATGATCGAGTTCTTTACACGCCGCACACCAAGAGGCATAAAAATCAAGCATTACCAGTTTGTCTTCGCGCGTAGCGATTTCAAAACCCTCGGCTTCATCGTAAACCCAATCCAAGTGGGGTCCGGCAGGCTGTTGGATGCCTCCAATAAACATATAGGCACCGAATACCGCCAGCAACAGGCCACACGCCTTTTGGAATCGCATCCGGGGAGAGATACCGCTGAAACGTTGGGTTAACTTACCGAGCCACACGCCAATGAGCACGAGACCACCGGCAATAGCGAAGAAGGGTAGCGAGTTCTGTAGAAAATCCTGCAATGGTGGAAATACATCTTTAAGAAAGTAGAGTGCCATCGTAATAATGGCAATGCCGAAGACGTTTTCCAAAACATACATCCATCCACCTGAACGGGGGAGTGCGGAAAGCGATCCAGAGAACGTCCCGATACCGATAAAGAGGAGTCCCATGCCGAGGGCGTAAGTGAACATGAGCCAGAATCCGAGGAAGAGACTGCCCGTGGTTGCGATGTAAGTTAGCACGACTGCCAACGCCGGTCCTGTGCAAGGTGCAGCGATCACCCCTGCGACTGTCCCCATAGCGAACGCGCCCGCAAACCCTGCCCCCCCGACGGTGTTAAGGCGGTTCTGCACAGTGTATGGCAACCGAATCTCAAAAACACCGAACATAGACAATCCCAAGCTCACAAGAATGAGGCTGATGAAACCGACGACCCACGGGTTTGCCATTATCTGCCCGAAAACTGCGCCTGTCGATGCGACCGCCACGCCTAAAATTGAATAGGTCACAACAATCCCGAGCACATACACAACAGAAAGCAGAAACGATTTGAATAGACCAGCAGACTCATTGGCACCGAAGATGGAAACAGTGATCGGTATGAGTGGATAAACACAAGGGGTCAAACTCGTCAAAATTCCGCCCGCAAATACAAGTATTAATGCAAGCCAGACCTGCCCACCGGAGAGTGCACGGGCGAGACCCCCTTGGTCTGTCTCATCACTCGGCGGCGCACCGAATTCGACAGTGGCGAAAATCGCTTCATTCATCCGCTGAATCGGGTTCTCAATGCCAACAACTTCAATAGGGACGGCAAAGGTGAGAACTTCGGGTAATAGACACTGTTCATCGTTACATGCCTGATATCTGAGTTCCATATCCAGCAGAATAGGCGCAATTGGAGCGGTCTGATTTAAATCGGCTTGGATACCGATAGTAATCGTATCGTGATAGACCGGGGCTTCTCCGATTGAACCGAGTGCCAATACCTCCCCCTTGGGATATACGATTTCACCGAAAGCAAGATGCGGTGTATCGGGGAGAACGACCTCCGTGGCGATCAATCCTTCACCCGCTGGATTGGCGTTAACATGCCATCCTTGGGCAATCTCAACGACAACAGCAATTTGGAATTGGCTGCCCGGTTGGACCTTGTCAAGCGAGAGATACCCCTTTACTGAGAGTTTTTCAACAGGAGCACTTTCACCAAATCCGAAATCCGCAAGCTGCGCCTGAACCGGGGCAGAAGTTACCATTATGGCAAGCACTAACAGTCCACAGCATAAATATTTATGAAGTCTGATGGTTTTCTTCATCGATTCATTCTCCTCAGCGGAAGTACGCCATCGCGTAACTCCCGAAATTACCTCGGCTCCAGCACAACGCAAGGCAGAATCATCTCCTCAAGTGAGACGCCACCGTGTTGAAAACTGCCTTGAAATATCTCTTTATAGACATCGAAGCGTCTTTCATAAACGAAGTAGTAGTCCTCTTTTGCGAGGACATAACTCTTTCGTGCTTCTTCACCGGGTAAGCGATACGCGCCTGGCTCCTTTATGACCCACCCCGCTTCCGGGGCACACGAGATGTTTTTTCCTTCTTTAAACCGAAGTCCCGTTGTGAGTTCCGCTTGACTTGACACCTTCGCTGCATTTTGGCAAAGAAGGGAACCGTGGTCAGACGTTAAGACGACCGTCATACCGCGTTCAGCCGCAACTTTGAATATTCTATAAAGATGTGAATGCTGAAACCATGCGTGCGTCAGCGTCCGAAACGCTGCTGCATCGGGGACCAGCTGCTGTAGCAAACCTATCTCGTGCCGTGTATGGGTCAACATATCAAGGAAGTCAACAACAAGTGCTGTCAAACTAACCCTATCCGTAACGTTCAGCCAGTGCAGATATTGAATTTCGCCGCGTGTGTCAAAAATCTTGAAGTAATGGAGAGGCGGCTTGAGCAGTATGCCGTGCCGTTCAAGTTGTAAGCGCATCAACTCTTTCTCATAGCGGTTGATACTCGTCTGCGTTGTGTCGGGTTCTGCGTATAGGTCTGGGTGCCTCTCAGCAAATTCAAGCGGAAACAACCCGCTAAAAATAGCGTTCCGCGCATAACGGGTCGCAGTTGGCAGAATGGAATAATAGTAATCTGTGGTTATATGAAACAACGGATACAGCAAAGGCTCAATTTTCAGCCAGTGGTCCAACCGCATACAATCCATAACAACAAAGAGGATCTGCTTCCCCGCCTGAATTTCAGGAATGACATATCGATAAACGACATCCACGGATAAAGTCGGCGATGCTTTACCCGCAAGCCAATTGTGATAGTTGGCTTGGATATAGTCAGCGAATGCAGCATTTGCCTCGCGTTTCTCCATCTCATGGATGGATTTAATTTCATCAACGTTATGAAGTGTATCCAGTCGCAAATCCCATTCGACGAGGCGAACATAAGTATCGATCCATGTCTGCCAGTCGTCGGTAGAACCGCGTCCGAGCGTAGTACCACCCGATATTTGGGACCTATTAAAGTGCTGCGCGTAAGCTTGGGGTGTATATGTTTCTCTGTTGGTCTGTTTTTCGAGTAGAAGAGCGAGGGAGGTCTCTAACTGCCGAGACGAGGTTTCATCTTGATCGTCTGCCGCGCCTATGAGAATATTCTCAACATCGTAAAGACTCGCCTGCTGCAGCACTTCTTGTTCCTTCTCGCGTGTTAGGAGAATAACAGGAACATGTGCATTTACACTCCGAATGTGTGCAAGCGGATTCCCTTCTCGTGTCTCCCCGTCATAATTCAATAGGACAGCATGATAGTCTTCGTCTTGGAGTAACGTGATGCCTTCGGTAATCGTGTTTGTTACAGAAATGTCGTACCCTTGATATTCCAGAAAGCGGATATAGGGCTTGGATGTTATATGGGTCTGTTCATCCCGATGTTGATTCTTAAGTTGCGTATCAGAGGGATCTACATCAGATATTTTGTTATCAAACCACAGAAGTCTCCATCTTTTTTCCTGCATATTATGTCCCCTTTTTGGAATGTAGGTGTGCCAAGGCACCCTACATCGTAATAAACGAGCAACCTCTTACGTGCCCGATGTCTTCGGGGTGAGCAGTCGTGAATCCTCCAGCAAAAAGCAAAAAACTAAATACTCGAAATAAACCGTCCTGGGTTCAACAAACCGGTCGGATCGAATTTCGCTTTAATCTGTTTCATTAAACTGAGCGTTCCTTCAACGGAACCCCAAACGTCAATATGCCGTTTAAGTTCGGGGGGTGCGATTTCTATGATGAGATTTCCCTGCTTCGACATTGCAGTTTGACGGAGGTGTGTCAGCGCATCCGCAAGCGATTGATAATCCGTGTCGGATGCTACAGGAATATTGACGGACACCACACCAGTCCCAAGCAACGCCATCATCTGGGCATTACGAGTCCAATTCGCTTCCCCAATTTGCGTAGCAAATTCAGCAAGATCGGTGCGCTTCAGATTCAATTTAGCAACGACGCTTTCGGTATTTTTGTTATCTGCTGAGAATTCCTGAACAGCCTCCTGAAGGTGCTGTACCGATTCGTCTTCTACAATTGTCACACCTATCGCGCCGTTTTGTTCCATAATTCCTTGGCACTGCGTCAACTGCCACGCTACAGTCTCGGGATCCCCACCGAAGCCAACCACCAGCATCGGCTTATTTTCATCTGCGGGTACCTCGGTTTTCGCACGTGTTGGATCCGAATTGACGAACAAGTTTACAAACATCGGCAATGTCTGTGAACCGACAATAGCCAAACCCGTGTCTGCTGCAGCCTGAACGTTCTGGAAATCCGCAGTAACTATCGCTTGCTGGACGGGTATGGGAGACAACTTGAGGGTCACCTCGGTAATGATACCCAGTGTCCCGAACGCACCAATATAGAGTTTGTTAAGATCATAGCCTGCGACATTTTTCACCACTTTCCCGCCGCTTTTGACAACCGTGCCGTCTGCCTGAACAACCCGCAACCCCAAGACCTGATTACGGGCAGTCCCGTGTCGTAAACGGAAAGAGCCGCTCGCGTTTGTTGCGACTATACCACCGATAGTGCATCGATCTGCGGACGATGGATTCAACGCCAGGTACTGACGATGCTTTGCCAACTCGGTCTGAAGGTCCCTCAGGCGGATACCCGATTCCACGGTTACGGTTAAATCCGCAGGTTCATACTCCACCACGCTATTCAGGCGTGTTGTTGCGAGGACGATATCCACTTTCTGTGGCAGATTTCCGATGCCAAGTTTCGTGCCGGCACCCGCTGGCATAACCGACAAATTTCGGTTTACCGCAAATTGGAGGATCTCTTGTATCTCTTGAGCAGAGGTCGGTAGAACGACCGCCTTCGGCACGTATCCATCAAAAGTGTAGGCGGCGACCTGTTCCGCCGGCAGAATTCCGGATTCGCCGACAATACGCTGAAGTTCATCGTGCAAAGCACGTGAATTTTCCATATACTTCTCTTTCTCTATCGTTGCAGTAAAATGATTTTCTGTCGAAACACTTTAAAACCCCATCCAAAAAACTATGAATAAGTGGGATTATCCGTTGTCATATCTGTCTCAAAGGCTTACGCATCAGGATTCTTAGTGAGGATTCTTATCTCAAATCCTTCTATTTTTTCTGTTTGATCTGTTTTAACGGGAGTTTGGTAAATGGAAAAATCTTCCAAACGTTTCACGCTCCGTTCAAGCAAAGAGAGCCGCGCGTTCACTTTACCAAATTCTCGGACAATCCAGATGATACCGCCCACAATACCAAGTAATACAGGTACCCCGGCTGCAAGTAAAGCAACTATGACACTTGTCTCTATCACTCACCTATCCCTCCACATTAATCTGGTCAAGACTGAAGTGAATTTGTCTCGTCCAGTACTCCCCTGCCCTACTATCAAGGTATTCCATCTTGTCACCAGTGCTTGACATGCTTCCCTCAGAATCAAATTTATGTCCCAAAGCAGAAGCAAAAGTATCAATAAACCGCTCGTAACTTCGGGTAGGGATAACAGGTATCTTATCTGCTTCACCAATAACAATACGGACAGCAAATTCGTTACCTCCCAGATGCTCAACAGATTCAACTTCCGTAATGTCTTGAAGCATATCTCGGACAGTGCCGATAATATCAGCTTTGGAATAGGTTTTCATTTAAAAACTCCCGGCTGCGTCGTATGGCAAACCTAACTTCTCATAAGATTCGGCTGTGGGGAAAATCTTTCCGGGGTTGCAGAGTCCCGTCGGATTAAAGACCTTTTTGACCGTCGCCATCACTCGCATATCAGCAGCACTGAAAATGAGGGGCATGTAATCCATCTTTTCAACGCCGATACCGTGTTCCCCGGTGATTGTGCCACCGACTTCTGCACATACCGTCAGGATCTCTTTGTTGACATGCTCTACACGTTCACACTGGTCAGCGTCTCGTTCGTTAAAGAGGACGATAGGGTGAATATTGCCGTCACCGGCGTGGAACACATTCGCGATGGGAATCTGATACTTTTCAGAGATTTCGGAGATCCGCCGTAGCACCTTCGGCAGCGTCGTCCGTGGCACGACCCCATCCTGTGTAATGTAGTTCGGCGCGAGTCTTCCAAATGAACCGAACGCGCTTTTTCGTGCCTTCCAGAGTTGCTGTCGCTCCTCTTCATCTTTCGCGTAATGCACTTCCCGGGCGTTGTGCTGTTTGAAGATTTCCAGGATCTGATCGGTCTGGTTCTGCATGCCTGCCTCAATACCATCGAGTTCCACAATCAGAATTGCTTCAGCATCAAGCGGGAACCCGAACTGGAAGGCTTCTTCTAAAGCACGAATGACGAGCGTGTCCATCATTTCAAGGGCAGCCGGGATAATACCTTCACCGATAATCGTTGAAACAGCGTTAGACGCATCGTCCATTGTCTCAAAGACAGCGAGCGCCGTTTGGTACGCCTGCGGATTCCGGGTAAGTCTGACGATTGCTTTGGTTACGATGCCAAATGTGCCTTCGGAACCGATCATCACACCGCGTAGGTCGTAGCCGAGTGTTTCCTCAACAGCACCCCCCAATTCAACAATTTCACCATCCGGCAAAACGACTTCCAATCCGAGCACATGGTCGGAGGTAACACCGTATTTCAAGGTATGGGGTCCCCCTGAATTCTCGGCGATATTCCCGCCTATCGTGCATGCCTTCTGGCTTGACGGATCCGGGGCGTAGTGATAGCCTTTGTTCTGTACCGCCTGTGTCAACAAGAGATTCACCACACCGGGTTCAATCACTGCGCGTTCATTTTCAAGATCTACTTCTAAGATGCGGTCCATCCGGTTGAGGGCAATGATAATCCCGCCTTGGACGGAGAGCATCCCGCCACTCAAGCCGGTGCCGCCGCCACGGGCGATAAAGGGAGTATCGTATTTATTCGCCAACTTCACGATATCCGATACCTGCTGTGCCGTATCCGCGAAGACAACGACATCCGGCATCGCCTTAAAAGAAGGAGCCGCATCACATTCGTATACCGAGAGAGCAGTCGCATCCGTTAAGACATTTTTAGACCCAAGGAGCGTAGAGAGGTCAGCAATGAGTTGTTCTTTCTGGTCCATAATCGATTCCTTCCGCATGGCAATTTCTGATTACGTTTGTATTTAGTGTATCACAATTTTGGTTGAATGTCCAATTAGAAATTTAGCGAATGTTTCCAGTATTTTTATTTGTTATGGCGGCGAGCAGCGTGTTATAATTGTAAGAGAGAATACAGTTTACCAAAGTTTGATTATCAAGGAACTTCTCCGAGATATAATGCGTACAGGAGACAAAATGCGAAAATTGATATTGATTTTAGGCATCGTTTGTTTAATCGCTTCGACACTCCCACAGATCTGTTCTGCTGAAATCGACCCTGAAACAGCCGTGGGTGTGTGGCTCTTTGATGAAGGCGCGGGTAAAACAACCAAAGATGCCTCAGGACTCGGACACGACGGCACAATTAACGGTGCCAAATGGAAAGACGGAAAAATCGGAAAAGGACTTGAGTTTGATGGCGCACAGTGGGTGTCCATCGACTCGACTCTTGAACTCCAACTCGGTGAAGAACTCACGATGATGGCGTGGTTTTTTGCCACAGATATTTCCACGTGGCGACAACTTATTGCGAAAAGTGACGAGTATCTCTTGCGTATCGATCCGCCGCAGGAAGGCAATAGGATGTCGGCGTTTGTTAAACCGGGTGGAAGTTGGGAACCGAGAGCTTCCGCACACGTTCCTGATGAGAAAAAATGGATCCACTTCGCAGCGACTTACGACATCAATGAAAAGAACGAGCAACTCATTGTGTACGTAAATGGCAAAAAAGCAGGCGTGAGCACACGTCCCGGAAAAACGGCTGTTACAGCGAATCCCGTTGAGATTGGTAAATGGGGTGGGGGTTCATACTTCGTCGGCATTATCGACGAAGCTGCCATCTTCAATACGGTTCTCAGTGAAGACGACCTATCAATCATCGTGGAACACGGATTAGCAAAAGCACTCGGTGGGTTAGACGTTGAACCTGCAAGTAAATTAACGACAACCTGGGCAACGCTCAAAATGAACCGATAGTCCGCAATTGTGGAGGCGCGTTATATTTTTAATCAAAAACGGTGGACATTTGTCTAAAGTCTTGTAAGTAGCAACTTGGGTTACATGTTATAATGTCTCAAATCAAAAGGAGAATTACCATGCGAATTATGATTCTCGTATGCGGAATTTTGCTGTGTAGCACCGTCGGGATAGTCTCCGCTGGTGTGTGGACCGACCCATTTGACGGTAATGAACTTGTTGAGGGATGGGAATTCCGCGATTATCGCGATGAAGTTACGACTTTTGAGGTTAAAGATGGCTTTCTACAGATGACCAATCCAAAGGGCGGATGGGGACACACGACCCCTGACAAACCGATGCTCGAACGGGAAATTCCGAAAAGTGCGGCGAAAAACATAACGGTGAGTGGAATCTTTTCAACCGAACCCGATAAACCTGCCGACTCATGGATCGGCATTTTCCTCTACAGCGATGAAGACTTGAACTACGCCTGTCTGCTGTTCGGTGGCGAAGCGAATCAGCCACAAAAGACACTTATCGGCAGCATGGTTCAAGGGGGTTGGCAAGATAAAGGACACTTCCAGACCGGGTTTGATGTCCCACTTCACCTCAAGATCGTCAAAGAGGATGATCTGTTTTCTGGCTACTACCGCGAAAGCGAAAAAGATGACTGGACGCTCTCTGGAAACAAAACGTGGAACCACAAGTTCGACGTAGAACGCGTCGGTGTCGGCTTTATGAACAGTTGGGGTGGTCAAACGGTCACTTTTCTTGTTGACACACTCTCCATTGAAGGCGAAGGGATTGAACCCTTGGAAGTTGCGCCAAATGGCAAGTTAGCGACAACATGGAGCGCACTTAAAGCGAGTCGATAATCTTGGATAGACTGCGTTTTCCGGTAGAAAGAGAAGGAAATCCGTCTAACACGCCAGCAGATTTAAAATGGGGTGGTGAACGCACTACCCCAATATCACTTCTTAATCAGGACCGTATCGTTTTAAAAGACAACGTTTAATGTGCTTAGGGAATATAAAGCCAAAGCGTAAGGAGAAATTCTACCGCTATGTCCATCCCCAAAATGTCCGTGAACAATCCTGTTTTAGCGAATATGTTAATGATTATTATCATCGCTTTCGGGGTGTATGCATGGATAAACCTACCTCGAGAACTGACCCCAGAAATCGCATTGCAGAGCGCGACTGTAACAACACTGTATCCAGGGGCTTCGCCGGAAGAAGTTGAAAAGCTCGTCACCTCCCCTATTGAAGACGCTATTGAGGAAAATGTCAGTAAAATCAATCTGTTGTTCTCTAACTCTTCTGAAGGTAGATCCGTTATCTCCGTCGATTTTGAAGAGCTGAGTGACCGGGATTTCGACAAGGAACTCGAAAACCTCCGCACGGCTGTAGAACAGGTGAACGAACTACCAGAAGAGATTCTCGACGACCCAAAGGTTGAAGAACTGGATGTCTCCTCCGGCTTCCCGATGCTAACGATTGCTGTAGGCGGGAAAATTTCGGAAACGCAGATGCGAGACATTGCCGAAAATCTCAAAGACGAAATCCTGGACATCAAAAACATTGCGTCTGTCCGGATCGCAGGGCTTCGTGAACGGGAAATTTGGATTGAGGTGAACCCCGATCGGTTAAAAGCGTATCAGATTCCGATTGCGATGGTGATCACTGCAGTCGGTGCGAGCAACTTAAACCTGCCAGCGGGCACCATGGAACTTGGGAATACAGAATTCATGGTCCGGACGATGGGCGAATTCGCCAATCCAGAAACGATCGGTGAAACCATCATCTCTGTTCAACCGACGGGTACACCGCTCCGTCTGAAGGATGTCGCGACGGTATCGGATACCTACGAGGAAGCAAGAACCCTCTCCCGGATTAATGCGGAACCCTCTATCAGCCTAAGTGTGCAGAAAAAGACCGAAGGCAACACAATCGCGTTAGTCGCCCAACTCCGGGAATTGGTTGAAAAACGGAGAGCAGACCTTCCTGAAGGTGCCGAATTGACAGCCGTGAACGATTATTCGGTTATTCTCAAGGAACGGTTGGGGATCCTTGAAACAAATGCGTTCTTCGGTTTGCTCCTCGTTGTGTTTATGCTCTTCCTTTTTATCGGTTGGCGGAATGCCGTGTTCGCGGCACTCGGAATACCCGTTGCGTTCATGGCAACCTTCTGGTTTATGTCCGTGGGTGGCTACTCACTCAGCGGTGTCTCCCTGTTCGGACTTATTTTAGTTGTCGGGATTGTTGTTGACGACGCTATTGTGGTGATAGAAAACATTTATCGGCACATTGAGAGAGGTGAACCTCCAAAAATCGCTGCCATTCGCGGGGCAGAAGAGGTTGGATGGCCCGTCTTAGCCGCCAGTTTGACAACCATCTGCGCCTTTGGTCCGCTGATGTTTATGTCCGGCGTACCTGGACAGTTTATGCGGGTTGTTCCTATTATGGCCATTCTGGTATTGATTGCTTCTCTCTTTGAAGTGTTCGTGATTTTACCGGCCCACGTTTCTGAGTGGGGAAAAGCGAGAACCCAAACAGGACGGAGCAGACTGGAGAACCTCCGTACCCGATCTCCGAATACCTTTGCCCTAAGTGCCTACATCACAGGCTTTTTCGCATCGTTCGGTCTGTTTTTTGACTTTATCAGGAACCGATATATCCGAATCTTAAAAATAACGATTCGACATCGGTATGCTTTTGTAGGCAGTGTCTTCTTTATCGGCTTGATCGCGTGTGTCGGTGCATTCTTGGTCCTCGACAGGGAACTCTTCCCAGGCGAAGATTTTCCACAATTCTATGTCAAAGCCGAAATGCCGCCCTCTTATGGCATGCAAGAAACAACCGCTGTAGTCGCACAGATTGAAGAAGCCGCTAAAACACTTCCATCAAGTGAAGTCGCGGCAATCGTTAGCAATATCGGGTTACATACGCCGACTGGTGGTTTGATGGAAGGTGTCACGTATGGATCCAATTTCGGGGAGGTTATTGTTGAACTCACACCGAAACAGGAGCGTACTCGAGGTGTAGATGACATTATTGCAGAACTGCGGACGAAAACCACAACCATTAGCGGAATTGAGGAACTGAATTTCATCACACAGGAAGGCGGTCCTCCACAAGGTGAGGATGTTGAAGTCAAGGTAAAGGGACCGAGATTTGAGCAACTGACGGCACTTGCGGATACCCTTAAAGCATCGCTCATGGAAATGGACGGTGTCTACGACATTCGAGATGACTTTCGCACGGGTAAATCCGAACTCCGTATCTATCTGAAACCGGAGAAGGCACATCAGTATGGATTAACCACATTCCAAGTCGCCCAAACAGTGCGCACTGCGATTGAGGGTGCTAAAGCGACAACGTATCGTGAAGCAGACGAGGCGATTGATGTCATCGTCAAATACAAGGAAGATACACTTGGAAATCTTGCTGAACTGAATAACTTGTTGATTGCAACACCGACTGGGACTATCGTCCCCCTCAAGGATGTCGCCGATATCACAGAGGAAAAAGGATATTCTGATATCCGTCGATTTGACGGTGAACGCTCGATTACAGTTTACGCTTCTGTAGATAGGGCAAAAACGACACCCTTCGATGCGAATCAGGCGCTCATCAGTAAATTTGCTGATGTCGAATCCCTGTATCCGGGATACCAACTCGATTTTCGCGGGCTTTTCGATGAGATTATAGAGTCCTTTTCCGAGTTGTGGAAATTGTTTATCGTCGGGCTGTTGCTCATCTATGTCGTATTGGGCGCGCAATTCAAATCGTTTATCCAACCGATTGTCATTATGCTCGCTGTTCCGTTCGGAATGATAGGGGCGATGGTCGGGCTTCTCCTTGCCAATGCGACGCTTAGCATGGTCGCGATGTTTGGGATCGTTGCCCTCTCCGGTATTGTCGTTAACGATTCAATTGTGCTTATCGACTTCATCAACAAATTCCGAGAACGCGGTTTCAATAAGTGGTACGCAATCCTGAAAGGCGGGTATGTCCGATTACGTCCGATTGTTCTCACCTCACTGACGACAATTATCGGACTCATGCCGATGGCGATCGGTCTTGGGGGTAAATCTCCGATCTGGATGCCGATGGCGTATACCATCATCTTCGGGCTTTCGCTCGCAACCACGATGACGTTATTTGTGATGCCTGCACTTTATGCAATCACAACGGACATACGCGGACTTGTCTTGAAAAATCCAGAGGAACGCTTCCGAACCGTTTCAGAGGAAGATCTGTTGGGTGTTGCGGTTCCAGCTGACGATTAAGTAGAACGATAAGGCGAGGTTTCCGTGCCTCGCCTTATATAGTCTTTGCCTTTGTAGGCGAAATATCTGTAGATTAACACCAAATTCCAATCTCACACAGTAAAATCCGACCCCATGTCCATCCCCAAGATCTCCGTAAACAACCCTGTTTTAGCAAATCTCCTGATGATTATAATCATCGTTTTTGGGGTGTACGCATGGATGAACCTACCGCGGGAACTCACCCCAGAAGTCTCAGTACAGAGCGCAGTTGTGACAACGTTATATCCGGGAGCATCCCCAGAAGAAGTTGAAAAACTTGTCACTGCGCCTATTGAAGATGCTATTGAGGAGAACGTCAACAAAGTTGAATTACTGTTTTCTACCTCTTCAGAGGGGCGTTCTGTTATCTTTGTCGATTTTGAGGAGATAAGCGATCGGGATTTTGACAAGGAACTTGAAAACCTACGCACCGCTGTTGAGCAGGTAAATGAGTTGCCAGAGGAGATTTTAGATGATCCGAGGGTCGAAGAATTTGATATCTCATTTGGTTTTCCTATTTTGACGATTGTTGTAGGTGGAAATATTGCGGAAACGCAGATGCGGGATATTGCTGAAAATCTCAAAGATGAAATCTCGGACATCAAAAACATCGCCTCTGTCCGAATCGCAGGTCTCCGTGAGCGGGAAATATGGATTGAGGTGAACCCGGATCGATTGAAGGCATATCAACTCCCAATTTCAGCGGTCATTACCGCGCTGGGAACAAACAACTTGAATCTCCCCGCCGGCACAATGGAACTCGGAGGCACAGAATTCATGATCCGAACGATGGGAGAATTCACCGATTTGGACACTATTGGCGAAACTCTCATCACAGTTCAGTCGATAGGTACGCTTCTCCGTCTGAAAGATGTTGCAACGATCTCTGACACCTACGAGGAGGTGCGAACGCTATCGCGACTTGATGGACAACCTTCGATTAGCCTGAGTGTGCAAAAGAAGACTGAGGGAAACACAATTGCATTAGTTGCTAAACTTCGAGAATTAGTCGACAATCGGAGAATGGATCTCCCTGAGGGTGCTGAGTTGACGGTTGTTAATGACTATTCCGTTGTTCTCAAAGAACGATTGGGAATTCTTGAAACAAATGCGTTTTTCGGTTTGGTGCTTGTTGTGCTAATGCTCCTTCTCTTTATTGGATGGCGGAATGCCCTATTTGCAGCACTCGGCATACCGGTGGCGTTCATGGCAACATTTTGGTTTATGTCCATTGCGGGTTATACGCTCAGCGGTGTCTCCCTGTTTGGGCTTATCTTAGTCGTTGGCATCGTTGTTGACGATGCTATCGTTGTCATAGAGAACATCTACCGGCATATTGAGGCAGGTGAATCACCGAAAGTTGCCGCCATTCGTGGTGCGGGAGAGGTCGGTTGGCCCGTTATGGCGGCAAGCTTGACGACAATCTGTGCTTTTGGACCGTTGATGTTTATGTCTGGTGTTACCGGACAGTTTATGCGGATCGTGCCGGTTATGGCGATTCTGGTGTTGATAGCATCTCTTTTTGAAGTCTTCGTAATTTTACCAGCACACGTCGCTGAATGGGGAAGAACCAAAATTCGCATAGGACGCAGCAGGCTTGAAAATCTCCGAACCGAGTCTCCGAGCAGTTTCACGCTTGGTGTCCGCATTGTCGGCTTTTTCGTGTGGTTTGCCATGTTTTTTGAATTAATTCGGAACCGATATGTTAGAATCCTGAAAATAACCATTCGACACCGATATGCGTTTGTAGGGAGTGTCCTCTTCTTTGGATTGGTTGCATGCATCGGGGCATTTTTTATTCTTGACAGGGAACTCTTCCCTGGTGAAGAGTTCCCACAGTTTTATGTCCAAGCCGAGATGCCGCCTTCCTACGGAATACAGGAAACAACAGAAGTAATTGTCCAAATTGAAGAGATGGCTAAAGGACTTCCATCAACTGAAGTGGATGCGGTCGTCAGCAATGTCGGTTTACACACATTTATGTCAGGTTTGGTAAGAAGAAGTGTTACCTACGGTTCAAATTTAGGAGAGGTAATCGTCGAGCTCACACCAAAGCAAGAACGCACCCGTGGTGTGGATGAGATCATCGCAGAACTACGGACAAAAACCACAACCATTAGTGGAATTGAGCGTCTGAGTTTCGTCACACAGGACGGGGGCGCACCACAAGTAGCAGATGTGAGCGTCAAAGTAA
>JAJEIP010000064.1 GCA_022827885.1 Candidatus Poribacteria bacterium | reverse complement strand
CTGACCTCGCCTTCTCTTAGAGGGAGTGCTTATCTATCCGCTTTCGGGTACGCGTTGGAAATCTACATAATGGTTACAGGAGGTAAGTGCAAATGAACATACGAGATATGACAGACACTCAAGTTTACGAGTTGGGACTTGAGATCCTTTTGGATAAATTGGGACGTGCTGGAACAATTCGGTTCCTTGGGCAGTGTGAGCCTCCCACGGGCGATTATACTGCTGAACGCCATAAGTGGTTAGACGGTCTGGATATGGAGACAATTATGCAAGGGATTCAAGATCTCCGTGAAAAAAAACAAGAGGGACCCAAAAATAAGTCTCCGAAAGACATAAGTGAAATGGCAGATATTGAGGTTTATCGGTTTGGACTCGGCGTAATTTCCGGAAAACTGGGGCTATCTGGACAGTTAAGGTTCCTACGTCAGTGTAAATCAGAAACAGAAAATTGTGCTTTAACTTGACATAAATTCGCACTACTTGCGAAAAATCGGCAGGAAGACAAAATCGATCCCTTGCAAAAAATAGAGTAGGCGGATGCATGCAAATTCAGTTCCAAGAGCGGAGAATCTACTTGGACACATGTTCAGTAGGTAGGTCCTTAGATAATCAGGAACAAGATCGCATACGCCATGAAGCCGAAGCAGTTGAGACAATCGTTGACTGTTTTTTCACAGGTGAATTATATTGGGTTGCCAGCGAAGCGTTAGCAATTGAAATTGCGAATAACCCTGATTTAAAAAAACGTGAGGTAATGAGAGATAGTCTAAATTTCGCCCATGAAACTGTTTTGGTAGGTTCAGCAGAGGAATCCAGAGGCACTGAACTCGAAGTTTTGGGATTTAAGCCTTATGATGCTTTGCATATTGCGTGTGCCGAAAGCGGTGGGGCAGATGTCCTACTGACAACTGATGACCGAATGTTAAGACTCGCCAAACGCTATCAGTCGCACCTTCGCGTCCGCGTAGAGAATCCACATACATGGTTACAAGAGATAACATAACCTATTAAAACAGCAGGAAAATACAATACTGCTCCCCTTTCCACTAACCCCTACCCTGTTAAAAAAAATCGTAAATTACTCCCTGATAAATTCTTTTTTTCACCTGATGTAACGTTTTGGGTGAAAATTGTGTCTTTAATATTGTCATAACGTAATTCTGTGAACTGTATTGAACGTTTCAGTCGGGATCAACGTAGTTAAATCCATTCGTGAGGAGGGAACTCCGTGGAGAGAGAAGACGATGTTCAGTTGATTTATACCGTTTTGTCAGGCGATGATACAGCATTCGACATTTTAGTTGAAAAATACCAAAAGAGTGTGCATGCCCTCGTGTGGCGGAAGATCGGTGATTTTCACTATGCGGAAGAAATTACACAGGATACCTTCCTCCGCGCCTATCAAAACCTGTCAACGCTGAGAAATCCGAGCCAGTTTCTTGGCTGGCTGTATGTCATTGCAAATCGACTGTGTCTGAATTGGCTACGCAGCCAGAAGTCTGAAAGACACTCGCAATCATTGGAGGACACACCTGTGGAAGACGTGGCGAAATCTGCGTATGCGCGTTACATCTTAGAACGGCGCGAGACGGAAGCAACCGAGCATCGTTTTGAGATCGTCAAAAAACTTTTGGCAAGATTGCCGGAGAGTGAACGGACAGCGATGACGCTCTATTATCTCGGCGAAATGACGACAAAGGAGATTGGCAGATTCTTGGGGGTGTCCGTGGAGACGATACGGACTCGGCTCCATCGTGCCCGAAAGCGGTTACGAGAAGAAGAAGAGTTCTTAATCCAAGAAGTTCTCGGTAGCGTGCAGATACCGGCGAGTATAAAACAGAACATCATGCGGGAGGTTGCTAACATGCAACCGACCCCTTCTCCGAAAATGGAACCGTTCTTGCCGTGGGTGGCTTTTGGGAGTGCTATAGTTTTAGCAACGCTGTTGATGCTCAGTGTCAGCAACCAATACCTCGCGCATTTTCAGAAACCCTATAGTTTCGAGGCTGAATCCGAACCGACCGTTGAAATTATTGATGCCCCTATCGTCCTTGAGACTGACGCAAAACCCTCCGTGCGAAATCAGAGTGGACAAACGACGACCATTAGTAAAAACAATAGGGTCGGCTTACACGATTCCGAGCGGAATTTAACGCCAAATGCCTCAGCAGATTCACTCAGCCTTTCTCAGGCGCAGTGGATGCCGGATCCTGCACTGAGACAGGCAGTTCGAGAAAAGCTGGGTATTCCGGCTGACGTTCCTTTAACCCAGGCATATCTTCAACAACACTTAACCAGTCTCGATGTGCGATACAAAGGGATCCTCGATCTGACAGGTTTAGAGCATGCGACCGATTTACAAGCACTTGTGCTGATAGGGAACAAGATTCGCGATATATCTCCTTTGTCGGGTCTAACGGGACTTGCTTTTCTGGATTTGGGGGAGAACCAGATTTCGGACCTACGCCCGCTCGCAGCACTCACACGTTTAGAGACTTTACATGTGTGGCAGAACCACATTGAAGATATTTCACCCCTCGCAGGGTTAGTCAATCTCAAAAAGTTATTAGTAGAAAATAATGATATTCGGGATTTTTCACCCCTCGATGGGCTGACGCACTTGGAGGAGTTACACACGCACGGTAATTTCCGGATCTGTGACGATATATCGCGGATTGCGATAGCACCTCGCATCAAAGATAGGGAGTATCCTTCGGTCTTTTCAGCGTGGTATTACGATATGCTCAACCTACCAAACCTATCCGATGATGAGGAACTCGTCTATCACGATCTGTTTTGGGGTGGACCGGGGTTTCATCTGCAATGGCAGCCTACACCTGAGGGACTTCGACTCTTTGGTAGAATCGACGATGCTGACGGAAAAAGGGAGGATCTGCTTTCAAGAAATCCTAACTTTCTAAGACTTGTGAGTCTCGACTACATCGATGCCGCCCCAAGCGACTACCCTGAAGATTGGTCCCATTGGATAAGAGATAAGAACGGCAATCGAGTTCAAGCTTACGCTGGGGGTTCAACCTTCCTGATAGATTTCACACACCCTGATGTCCAGGACATCCTCGTCCAGAAAGTTCTCGCCGTCGCGAAATGTGGCCTCTACGACGGTGTCTTCTTGGGACGGTGGCAGGAAGGCGAGGTTACGCTTGAGGATGACAACGGGGTTTCCTATCGAGGTGTTGAAGCCGAGTGGTCGGCGAGAATCTCTATGGTGCGTCGTATTCGTGAGGCTGTTGGTGACAATTTTCTGATGATTGTCAATACCGGACGGCATAAAGCTCGACTTTCTGCCCCTTATATTAATGGAGCGTTCATAGAAACTGTTCTGGATGAAGGTGATGCAGCTTATACGCATGAGCGTCTCCGAGAAATTGAAAGCACGTTGTTATGGTCGGAGCGAAACTTTCGTGGACCGAGAATAAATGCGCTTGAAGGTCAAGGGATTCCGTCTGAGCGTCCGGATTCTCCCCGTAACCAACAAATGATGCGTGTTATTACGACGTTGAGTCTCACACATTCTGATGGTTACGTTTGTTATGTCATGGGAGTTACCGGCATCATCCATAAGCATGAATACGCGCTCTCGTCCGAACATCAGATAGAACATATAGCAGGTGAGCAGCATAATCACAACCACCAGCACTATTGGTATCCATTCTGGGATGCGGACCTCGGTCGTCCTGTAGGCGAGAAGGCGCGCCTTTATCGTAAGGATAAAGGACCTGTGGTTGAGGGGTTATTTATCCGTGAGTTCACCAACGGTTGGGCAGTCTACAATCGCAGTGGAAAAGCGCAAGAGATTTATTTACCGGCGCAAGCGTCCGCTGTCGCGAGTGGTATCACCAGTACACAGCACACCCTTTCAGATTTGGACGGTGAAATCTACCTGAAGTAGATAGCCGCATCTACCAATACATCACAATAACGACAGTCAAAAGGCATCGCGAGTCCAGCTCACTCTTTCAAGAAGGGAGAAAGAGATACATGAAGAATTTTATCAAAATTAGCCTGATATTCACGGTTATCTTCGGATATCAAACCGCGGATGCACAACAGAATCTCGCACAGCAGGCGTATGCGATTTTTGAACAAAGTTGTCTCAACTGCCACGGCGAACACGGCGCGTTTACTGAAGAAATCATCATTGATCACACAGCACTCATAGAAACTGGCGCAGTCGTTCCTGGGAAACCGATTGACTCCGAACTCTATAGGCGGCTCTTTACAGAGGATGAAGCAAAACGGATGCCGTTGGGTCAACCGCGACTGTCTCCCGCTGCGATTCTGACGATTGGTAATTGGATCCCAGCAGGCGCACCGGATTGGCAGGTGCCAGAACGAGATACTGACTTTATTACACCTACGGAAATGCTTGCGAGCATTGAAAACCACGTTAACTCGCTTTCCTCGTTTGATCGTCCCTTTGCGCGTTATTTTACACTCACACATCTCTACAACGCTGGCGAGACGACGGAGGCACTCTATGCCTATCAACGTGCACTCTCGAAACTCGTGAATAGCCTCTCCTGGGGGCGTAATGTTGTTAACCCACAACCCATTGATCCGAAAGAAACAATCTTCTATATCGATCTCCGAGATTACGAATGGGAGGTCGGAACCAATCGATGGACGCTGATTGAGGCGGAATATCCTTATGAGATCGAATTCAACGCACCGACACAAACAAATCTACGTAAAAAACTAACGAATCTACGCCAAGCGATGGACTGTGAAGTCCCATTTATCCATGTGGATTGGTTTCTTGCAACCGCCGCCTTGCCGCCGCTCTACCACGATATTTTGGGGCTTCCAGAAACCGATCGGGAGTTAGAGGCACGGCTTGAGGTGAATGTTGCTGAAAATATCCGCAACGCCGCGGGGAAACGGGTCTGGCGTGCGGGATTCAGCGATTCCGGTGTGTCCAATCACAACCGCGTTGTGGAACGGCACCTTTCACGGTATGGTGCGTATTGGAAGAGTTATGACTTTGCGGGAAGTGTCGGGACACAGAATATCTTTACGCATCCGCTCTCCTTCACGCACGATGGGGGTGAAATTATCTTCAATTTACCCAATGGATTGCAGGCATACTACCTCGCGGATGCCGGGGGCAGACGACTTGATGCGGCACCGATAGACATCGTTTCTAATCCTGCGGCGAGCGATCCAACTGTCCGCAATGGGCTTTCCTGTATCGGATGCCACACCGAGGGAATGAAAAAGTTTGAAGATCAGGTGCGCATTGTTGTTGAGAAGAACCCAAATCCACCGTTTAGCAAGGCGCGGGCACTAAATCTCTACGTAGACAAAGCAACGATGGATGCCGTTTTGGATGAAGATACCAATCGTTACCGACAGGCACTTGAAGCGACAGGCGGTGTCTTTGGTGGGATTGAACCCGTTCAACGGTTCCACGAAGCATTTCAGAGACCGCTTGATGCGGCGCACGGTGCTGCGGCGGTCGGTTTGGAAACCGAGGTGTTTCTCCAAAAGATACGTGAGAATGCGGGGTTGCAGAACTTAGGCTTATTGGTGTTAGAGAACGACACGATGAAACGGGACACATGGACAAGTCAGTTTAGTGAAGTCGTTTTCGCTCTGGATTTCCCAGCAAAAAGTGCTGTGACACCAGTTGATCCTCAAACGGAACGGATTCCAGGCGAATCTGTTCATATTCCCGATCCGAACCTGCGCGCCGCAATTGCGGAAGCACTCGGAAAGGCACCAAACGCCCAAATTACAGTCGAGGAGATGGAAGGATTGGGCAGACTTGTGGCGCGTGACAAGGGCATCCAAGATTTGACTGGACTTCAGTCAGCAATCAATCTGAATCGCTTATCTCTCAACGGTAATCAGATCTCCAACCTCTCACCGATAGCGGGTCTAACCGGATTACACGCTCTCTGGCTCACGGGCAACCCTGTATCTGATTTATCACCCCTGAAGCAGCTAATAAATCTCACACTACTGGTAATTGATAATACGCATGTATCGAATCTATCACCGCTTGCAGGATTAACGAATCTCAACGAGTTAGGGGCTTCTACGCCTCTCATATCCGATTTATCGCCCTTGAAAGGACTGAAAAATCTTAAGGTGTTCTGGTTTCATCGTACACAAGTCTCCGACCTGTCGCCACTCAGCGGATTAAACAGCTTGGAGGATATAGCTGCGAACCAAGGCGGTATATTTGAGGCAATCAGCAAAATCGAAACGGAAACCGGGATCGTGATAGATACTAAGCATGGGAATATATCCGACCTTTCACCCCTGGCAGAATTAACCAATCTGAGACGGATTTGGTTTTGGGGCAATCCCATATCCGATTTGTCCCCTTTGGCAGGATTAACAAAACTGGAGAAGTTAGACATTTGCGGTGGAACTATATCCGATCTTAAGCCTTTGATGGGCTTGACAAATTTGACGGATCTGTTCCTTGCTGCTAACGGGATATCCGATATATCGCCACTCGCTGAGCTGACCAGCGTAAATAGGCTTGATCTCAGAAGCAACAATGTATCCGATATATCACCACTCGCGGGGTTGACACACTTGGACTACCTGAGGCTTAACAGCAATAATATATCCGACTTTTCGCCTTTGGATGGGATACGCCAGAACATAACGCTCATTTGGCACGACAATCCAGGGTTCCCGAAAGGCGGCCCGAAGATAGCAGGACCCTGGTTATGGGTCTTATTGCCAGATGCTGATCTGGAGAGTGGATCGGATTTACTGTCGGAGGCGAGTGGGGGAAGCATAACAGAGGCAGAGATTGCCGTCCGTGGGGCAATAGCAGGACAGTCTATCGGTAGTAGCGTCTGGACATCCCATGAACTCCCAAATACGGGGCGTATTGAAGATATGCTAAAACGCTCCGTTCCAAATGGAACCATCTATGGTGTTGTGTCTCTATATTCGCCACGCGAACAACAAACAACGCTGGGTGTCGGCAGTCGCCAGGAACTAAAAGTCTGGTTCAACGGTGCCTTGATTCATCAGCACGGTCATTACGACAGGATAGGCAATGATTACACGGATTTTTACCCAGTCACGCTTCAACCGGGGAAAAATGTCTTGTTGGTCGCGTTCCATTCCCATGCTAACGGTTTTTTTGGATTTGAAACCGGTACGGAATATATGGTATCGGACTCCGGTGTTGGATATGGTTTTCTCGATACGCCAATTCATATTGGTGATACCTTCACCGTCAACTTAAACGCGGAGAATGTAAGTGATTTAGCAGGGTGGCAATTTGATATTTTGTTTGATGCCGCAGTGCTTGAGACCGTTGAAGTCAACGAAGGTCCTTTCCTGAAGTCGGCGGGCGACAGCACTCTCTTTCAGAAAGGGACGATTGATAATACCGCGGGCAAAATCAAGGGTATTAACGCAGTGGACCTTAGTGGAAAGGGTGTCACAGGAACAGGGACCCTCGTGTCGGTGACGTTCTCAGCGAAAACGAGTGGGGAAGCTAAATTGAGACTCCATAACCTCCAAATAGGATCTATTACAGGTGAACACATCGCCGCAGAATCTTATGAGATTGTCATCACGATAGAAGATCAACTCACTATTGGAGATGTAAATCGCGATGGTCAGATCAGCATTCTTGATATGATCCTTATTGCCCGACACTTGGGAGAAACTGCACCGGCGAACACTGAGGTAGACGTGAATGGCGACGGAATTGTGAACATCTTGGATCTCATACTTGTTTCCCAGAATATGGGTGGATCAAACGGGTTAGCTGCCCCCTCGATGTTATCTGTGGATGACATAGACGGATTGGATCCTGCGATAATACGAGCATGGATAGAACGTGCACAAGTGGAAGATGACGGCTCTATCGTCTTCCGACAGGGGATCGCAAAACTTCAAGAACTGCTGTTATCACTGATTCCAAAGGAGACAATGCTGCTTGCGAACTATCCCAACCCATTCAACCCAGAAACGTGGATACCGTATCACTTGGCGAACCCAAGTGAGGTGACACTGACAATCTATTCTGTGACGGGTGAAATTGTGCGAACCTTGACTTTAGGACATCAACCAGCGGGGATGTATCAGACGCGGAGTCGTGCGGCGTATTGGGACGGCAGAAACGCTGTCGGTGAGCGTGTTGCGAGTGGTGTTTATTTCTACACGCTTATCGCTGGTGATTTCATTGGAACGCGAAAACTGTTAATTATGAAATAGTATCAAATGACCCAAAATTCGCGAAATCCGAGAGAATCCGCAATTCTGATGATGAACACAAAGCATTCCGTATTTCTGATGAATGCTGAAGTCATCAAAACCTCTGATAACTTATAACGCAAGTTTCATCTTTGTAGCATAATCTGGTAGATTGTGTCCCTAAAGACGCAAACTAACAGTTTACGCTACAAAAAAATGCAGATCCTCTGCCCCAAACGCACCATTGGTGAAGAAAGAGATGTAAATGAGATATTTTTTGATAGTGCTTTGTTTATCTGTTGCAATCAGTGTTCATACTGAAGAAATATGTATTATTGATAGACCTCCCCTCGTTGAGCGGATTAAAAATAGGGCATACCCCTCTGTCTTTGGATTTTTGCAGTTTGACCTTGTAAATAAACGGCCTCCTGATGATGTAGATGATGTATGGGAATGGTCATACCACAAAGAGATGTTAGCGTATCATGATTTATTTTTTACTGGCACAGCCTTCCGGGCTGTATCAACAAGGCATTTCCCGCAACCACAATTAGTTGTGGAGGGCCCCCTTTGGTACGCTCATCAAGAGAGAACAGAAGTACAGAAACTAAATCCAAACTTCCTACTTCTTACAGGTTTAGACTACTATGGCACGAGTTCAAAATCTTATCCAGAAGATTGGCCCTATTGGCTCAGGGATAAATCGGGAAATAGAATTGAAGACGAAGGTTGGGATGCCCTTCTCATAGACTATACGCTCCCCGGTGCCCAAGATCATCTCGTCCAACAGGCTATTGCGATAGCCAAATGCGGTATTTTTGATGGTATTGTCTTGGATTGGTGGGGTGAAAATGAAGATAACGAAGCGATTACAGGAGTAGATGGCGCAGGGCATCTCTATCACGGTAATCGCGCAAATGCGCTCGTTTCACTCGTCAAACGCATGCGTGAGGCAGTTGGTGATGATTTTCTCATTATGGTCAATACGGACGATAAGATTCCACGTTCCGCACCTTATGTCAATGGGGCGTTTATGGAAACACTTTATGACGGCAGGACGGGAATTGGAAAAGCGCACGCTCGCGAACATTTCATTGGAATTGAGAACGCCTTGTTGTGGTATGAAGAAAACTTCAGATACCCACAAGTTAACTGTCTCGAAGGATTTGGTATTGCGAGCCAACCTCCTGACAGTCCAGAGAACCAGCGACAGGCACGCGCTTTTACGACGTTGAGTCTCACGCATTCTAATGGATATGTTATGTATACAACGGGAATTACAGGTCCTTATGAAGATCATCCACACACTTACGAGATGTGGGAAGGACACACACAGGAACACGCAAGAGGTGAATATCACATCCATCACCATCAAAAATACTGGTATCCCTTCTATAATGCCCCTTTAGGTCGGCCCGTTAGCGGTAATGAAACGAAAGGTCAGTTCTACATCAATCGCGCTGGCGAGACGATTGATGGCTTATTTATTCGAGAGTTCACCAACGGCTGGGCAGTTTACAACCGCAGTGGTAGAGAACAGCAGGTTGAGTTCTCCGAAGCGGTGTCAGGCGTTGCCAGCGGTGTAGAGGAGAAACGCTCGCACGTGATACCTGATTTAGATGGTGAAATTTATTTGAAATCGAAATCGGGGTTAGAAGTCCCATCCACTGTGGATGTCAACGAAGATGGTGTTGTTAATATCTTAGATTTGGTAGTCGTTGCCAATGCCTTTGGTAAGGATACCCCCGATGTCAATGGTGATAGTGTTGTGAATGTACTTGATTTAGTCGCTATCGCAAACGCCTTTGAGTAGACGCATATCGTGTGAATCTAAATTTATGGCTTACTGTACGGAAGCTCGCTAAATTTTAATTCGCAACACTTGGGATGACCCTTATAGATTAGGACTTACGCAGGATGCTCTTTTGTAGCATAAACTGTTAGTTTGTGCCCTGAGAACGTCTATGTTTTTTTCGAGTTTCCCCTTTAACGAAGCGTCATATCGTCAAAATTGCGTAAGTCCTGTAGATTTTGAATCGAACCCTTAATACAAGGAGAAAATACATGAAAAACTGGAAAATTTTTATTATATTCGTTTCTCTATTGACCCTCATGCTGGGCAATTTTTACAGTGCTACTGCACAACAGAATCTCGCACAGCAGGCGTATGCGATTTTTGAGCAAAGTTGCCTCGACTGCCATGGAGAACACGGCGCATTTACTGAGGAGATCATCATTGATCACACCGCACTCATAGAAACTGGTGCAGTTGTTCCGGGAAAACCGATAGAATCTGAACTCTATAAACGACTCCTCACAAATGATCCGGCAAAACGGATGCCGTTGGGTCAACCGCGACTGTCTCCTGCCGCGATTCTGACGATCGGCAACTGGATCCAAGCCGGCGCGCCGAATTGGGAAGGCACCTCTGCGACAGACGGCACCTTCATTACGCCCAAGCGGATGCTGGATACCATTGAAAAGCACGTCAACTCGCTTTCTCCGTTCGACCGCACCTTTGCACGCTATTTCACACTCACCCATCTCTATAACGCTGGTGAGACGGCTGAGGCATTGCATGCCTATCAACGCGCACTCTCGAAACTCGTGAATAGCCTCTCTTGGGGACGCGAGGTTATCAGACCACAGTCTATTGACCCGGAAGAAACGATTTTCTATATTGACCTCCGGGACTACGAATGGGAGATCGGAACCAATAGATGGACACAGATTGAACAGGGGTATCCGTATAGCGTTGAGTTCAATGCCCCGACACAGACAAATCTACGTGAAAAACTAACGAGTTTGCGGGAAGCAATGGACTGTGAAGTGCCGTTTATTCATGTGGATTGGTTCCTTGCGAATGCTTCCTTACCGCCCCTCTACCACGACATTTTGAATCTTCCTGAAACCGATCGAGAATTAGAGGAACGGCTTGAGGTGAATGTTGTTGAAAATCTTCGGAACGCCGCGGGAAAACGCGTCTGGCGTGCGGGGTTCAGCGATTCGGGTGTATCGAATCACAATCGCGTCGTGGAACGCCACATCTCTCGGTATGGTGCGTATTGGAAAAGCTACGACTTTGCGGGGAGTGTAGGGGCCCAGAACATCTTTACACATCCCTTGTCTTTCACACACGACGGGGGCGAAAACATTTTCAATCTTCCCAACGGCTTACAGGCATACTATCTCGCGGATGCCGGCGGTAGACGGCTTGACGCAGCACCTATAGACATCGTCTCAAACCCGGCTGCGAGTGATCCGACCGTCCGCAACGGACTCTCCTGTATCGGTTGCCATACCGAGGGGATGAAGGATTTTGAAGATCAGGTCCGGGACGTTGTTCAGAAGAACCCGAATCCACCCTTTAACAAAGACCGGGCGTTGCAACTCTATACAGACAAAGCCACGATGGCGGGACTCTTGGCGGAGGATACCGAACGCTACAAACAAGCACTTAAAGCGACCGGCGATGTCTTTGGAGGAATTGAACCCGTTCATCGATTCCACGAGGCGTTTCAGAGACCGGTGGATGCGGCGTATGCCGCTGCCGCCGTTGGGTTGCAAACCGAGGTGTTCCTCCAAAAGATTCGTGCCTCCGCGAATTTGAAAAGTTTAGGGGTGTTAGTCTTAGAAAATGGCACGATGAAAAGAGATACATGGACATCGAAGTTTAGTGAAATCGTGTTTGCCTTGGATTTCCCGGATGTGGCGATTTCGGTCGACCCGCAGACGGAACGCATCCCTGGGGCATCTGTCCACATCCCCGACCCGAATTTGCGTGCGTTCATTGAAGAAAAACTTGAAGAAAAACTCGGAAAAACACCAAACACTCCAATCACAGTGGAAGATATGACGTGGTTACATCGGATTTCTCCTGAAGAAATGGACATCCGCGATTTGACGGGACTTGAGTTTGCAACAAATTTGGAATGGTTAAAAATTGAGAGCAACCAAATATCTGACCTATCTCCGCTGGCGGGATTAACAAAACTGGATCTTTTGGATATCAGTGCCAATGAAATAAGTGACTTATCCCCGCTGGCGGGATTAACAAATCTTAGGCACGTAAAGGTGAGTCATAACAACATATCGGATCTCTCACCTCTGGCGGGATTGCCGAACTTGAAGCGGTTTGATTCTTGGGGCAATCCTGTGTCCGACCTGTCGCCACTCGTAGAACTCGAGGTCATAGATATTTGTGGTGGAGAGCCTGATGTATCCACCCTGGCGGGCGCAAAAAATTTGAAAGAACTCTATCTTCTCGGAGGCGGGGTATCGGATGTCTCTCCCTTGGCGAAATTGACAGGGTTAACGCGCTTAGGTGTTGCTGGCAACCCTTTATCGGATATATCACCCTTAGCTGCGTTGACCGGTTTAAAGTGGCTGGAGCTTTCAGAAAACAACATATCGGATATATCGCCCCTTACAAAGTTAAAGAACTTGACATGGCTGCACGTTGGTGGAAATGAGATATCCGACTTTTCGCAGTTAGATGGATTCAGCGAGGATGTAACGATCATCAATCACACCAATCCAGGTTTTCCGAAAGGCGGTCCTAAAATAGAGGGTCCTTGGTTATGGGTGCTGCTGCCAGAGGCAGATGTTAGAAGTGCTGTTGTCGGGAAGCTGGAGCACCCTACAGATGATCTTCTCGCAAATTTAGATGTTCTCGCAGAAGCGAGTGGTGGCGCGGTGACAGAAGTAAAGGTTTCAACCCAGGGCGCGACTGAAGGCAACCCTGTGGGAAATAGCGTCTGGTATTCCGGCACAATATCGCCTACGGGGCGGAATAACATTGAGACGGTGTTAACGGCAGAGGTGTTAGCAGGTCCTTTTGTGCCCGGCGTTATCTATGGATGTGTCGTCCTGTATTCACCGCGACAACAAGAGGTGACACTGTTTGCCGGGAATGACGGTGGCGGTAAAGCGTGGCTTAACGGTGTTTTGGTCCATGAGAAACTTAAAGGCGCACGCGGTGAAGATTACCAACATTTCGTTCCTGTTACGCTCAAAGAGGGCGTAAATGTCTTGTTAGTTGCAACAAGAACGGGCGGGAACGGTTTTTGGGGGTTTAACCCTGAGGCAGAATATACCGTGTTAAATCCGCGTGTCGGATACGCCTTTTCCCAACCTATCATCGATGCTGGCGATACCTTCACGCTTGAAATTAGGGCAGAGGATATCTACAATTTAGCGGGATGGCAATTCGATATTGCTTATGATGCCGCTGTGCTTGAAGCCGTTAAAGTCAACGAAGGCGATTTCCTGAAAACAGGGGGCGAAGCGACCTTCTTCCAGAGAGGAACGATTGAGAATCGGTCGGGTAAGATTAAAGGACTGAGTTCAGCGCGACTCGGTGAAGACGGGGTTAGCGGCACTGGCACGTTGTTGTCAGTAACATTTACAGCGAAAACAGCTGGGCAAACGCAATTGAGACTCGATAACTTTCAACTCGCTGCTATCACCGGTAAGCCCATAGATGCAGGACCGCATGAGGTCGTCATTACTGTAAAGGGAGAACAGACGACCGGGGATGTGAATCGGGATGGTCAGGTAAGCATTCTGGATATGGTGCTTGTCGCTCGCCACCTTGGAAAAACCGTCCCCGCCAACTCGGATGTTGACCTAAATGGCGACGGAATTGTGAACATCTTGGATCTCATCCTTGTTTCCCAGAATATGGGTGGATCAAACGGCTTAGCTGCTCCTTCGATGTTATCTCTGGGTGACATAGACGGATTGGATCCTGTGATAATACGAGCATGGATAGAACGTGCCCAAGTTGAGGATGACGGCTCTCTTGTCTTCCAAGAGGGCATTGCGAACCTTCAACGCCTCTTAGCCTCGTTGATGCCAAAAGAGACGGCACTACTTCCGAACTATCCGAACCCGTTCAATCCAGAGACATGGATACCGTATCATTTGGCGAACCCCAGTGATGTGCGGATTACCATCTATGACACACGCGGCACCGTCATCCGGCATTTGGATCTCGGACATCAACGTGAAGGCTACTACACGAGTCGGAGTCGTGCGGCGTATTGGGACGGCAGAAATACTGTCGGTGAGCGTGTTGCGAGTGGTGTTTATTTCTATACACTCACAGTCTCCGGGGATTTCTCT
>JAJEIP010000080.1 GCA_022827885.1 Candidatus Poribacteria bacterium | reverse complement strand
AGAGAAATCCCCGGAGACTGTGAGTGTATAGAAATAAACACCACTCGCAACACGCTCACCGACAGTATTTCTGCCGTCCCAATACGCCGCACGACTCCGACTCGTGTAGTAGCCTTCACGTTGATGTCCGAGATCCAAATGTCGGATGACGGTGCCGCGTGCGTCATAGATGGTAATCCGCACATCACTGGGGTTCACCAAGTGATAGGGTATCCACGTCTCTGGATTGAATGGGTTGGGATAGTTCAGAAGTAGTGTTGTCTCTTTGGGAGTGAGGGACGTCAGGAGGTGTTCTAAGATGAGAAGTCCGCGTTGAAACGCAGGATCTGTGAGATTCATTTGTCGTGCCTCATGCAACCACTGTTCGATTCGGTCTCTGGTAGGTACGATTTCCAGATCAAGATCCCACATTGACGGTGCACCGACGGTATTGCCAAACGCGCCTGCGACAAGCGTCAAATCTATGATATTCACAACGCCATCGCCATTGACATCCGCGGTGGTCTGACCTGTTTTACCGAAGTTCGACGCAACCAACGTCAGATCAATGACGTTGACGATACCGTCCTTATTGACATCCTCAGCGATGTGTTTCGATTCTGGTCGTGTAGTGGTGGGTTCCCACAAAAGCACTGTGCCGTCGAAACCGCTACTCGCAACCAACCGACCATCGGGACTAAACACGACACTCAAGACTGTACTTGTATGCCCACTCAGCGTCTGCAGAGGCTGACCCGTCCCGACATCCCACAGACGCACTGTAGTGTCCCGACTTCCACTCACCAACGTTAAACCATCGGGACTAAACACGACACTCAAGACCGAGCTTTCATGCCCACTCAGCGTCTGCAGAGGCTGACCCGTCCCGACATCCCACAGACGCACTGTAGTGTCCCAACTTCCACTCGCTAACGTTAAACCATCGGGACTAAACACGACGCTACTGACTAAATCCGTATGCCCACTCAGCGTCCGAACATGACGACCATTCCCCACACCCCACAGACGAACGGTAGCGTCATTACTCCCGCTCGCCAAGGTGCGACCATCAGGACTAAACACGACACTTCTAACATTATCCGTATGCCCAGTGAGTGTGTGCAAATGCCTGCCTGTCCTCACATCCCAGAGACGAACCGTAGCGTCATTACTCCCGCTCGCCAAGGTGCGACCATCGGGACTAAACACGACACTACTGACCAAATCTGTATGTCCCATCAGTGTCCGAATATGTCTGCCACTCCCCACATCCCATAGACGCACTGTGTCGTCCAGACCACCACTCGCCAACGTCTCGCCATCGGGACTAAACACGACACTCAAGACATCATCCGTATGCCCGGTGAGTGTCCGAAGAGGCGCGGCCGTCCCGACATCCCACAGACGCACTGTATCGTCCCAACTCCCACTCGCCAACGTCTCACCATCGGGACTAAAGGATACGCTCCAGACAACATCTGTATGTCCCTTCAGCAGCGCAATATCTTGACCCGTTTTGGCATCATAGAGCCAAATGCCAATGGAACTGGCAACTGCTAAATGTGTGCCATCGGGTGAAAACTGTATTTGGTTAATCGTGCCCTTTCCTATACCAAGGCGTGCTATAGCATCTTCGGGCAAATCCTCTTGTAGCACATCTTGACTGAAGGTATTTGGGGCAAAAGCAAACAGCACAAACCAAATTAGCATAGTCGGGAAAAATGTGTTTCTCATGAAAAAATCCCTCCTTCTATTTCAAGATGAGCATTCTGCGTAGGAGCGACAGATGATCCGCCTGCAGTTGATAGATATAGACACCACTGGCAACGCGTTCACCGACAGTGTTTCTGCCATCCCAATACGCCGCACGACTCTGACTCGTGTAGTAGCCTTCACGCTGATATCCGAGATCCAAATGACGTACTAAAACGCCGCGTGTGTCATAGATGGTAATCCGCACCTCACTGGGATTTGCTAAATGATACGGTATCCATGTCTCTGGATTGAATGGGTTCGGATAGTTGGGTAAAAGGAGCGTCTCCTTGGGTGTTAGTGCAGCGAGAAGTTGTTCTAAGACCAGCAGCCCATGTTGAAAATCGGCATCCATCAGATTCAACTGTGATGCCTCACGAAGCCATGTTTTTACTGCTGTCCGTGTCAGCACACTATCCAACTGATACCAGACCTCCGGTGCAGTCGCTGTATTTCCAAACGCCCCCGCAACCAACGTCAAATCAATAATATTAACGACCCCATCCGCATTGACATCCGCAGCACTGACTCCCTGTTTGCCGAAATTGGATGCCACCAAAGTCAGGTCAATAACGTTCACAACACCGTCTTTATTGACATCCTCATGAAGCGTTGCGAGTTCGGTTATCCTCGCAAATGCTATTTTCGGGACTGAGCTAACCCCTGTTTTGTTTGTCAGTAGCACGTCCAATAACTTCACGGTGGAGGCTTTGATGTCAACAACCTCAAATGTGATCGTTGCGAGCGTCCCATCTCCACGGTTTTCACCTGCCAAAGATGTGCCAGCGATTTTCACGGTATTGCCTTGTACGACTGGTGAGATAAAAAATGCGCCTGCGGGCAGATAATCTCCGTTTGAACTCTCTACAAAACGGAGCGCTGTTGTATCAAGTCCGAGAGTTGCCTGATAGCCTGCGATGTTTTCGCCCTCTGTGATTTTCAGGGAAAGTGTGAGTTGTTGTCCGACTGCGGGTGTCTGCACACTGGCGGGTGAAAGGCTGACTGTGGCGTTGGTGGTAGCAAACAGGGGAACCTCCCACAAGAATACCGTGATGCCTTCACTCCCACTGGCGAGTGTCGTGCCATCAGGGCTGAACGCTACGTTATCGACCGCATCCATATGCCCTTCAAGGGTGTGGAGAAGTTCACCTGTATTAGCATTCCATAACCGGACGGTTCTGTCCAAACTCCCACTGGCGAGTGTGTGGCTATCAGGACTGAAGGATACGCTCCTGACCTCACCCGTATGCCCTTCAAGCGTGCGGAACGGTTCGCCTGTGTCAACATCCCATAACCGAATCGTTCCGTCCAAACTCGCACTGGCGAGCGTGCGGCCATCAGGACTAAAGGATACGCTCCTGACCTCACCCGTATGCTCCTCAAGCGTGTGGCGTGGTTCGCCTGTGTCAACATCCCATAACCGAATGGTCCTATCAAAACTCCCACTGGCGAGTGTGTGACCATCGGGACTGAAGGATACACTAAAGACCGCATCCGTATGCCCTTCAAGCGTGCGGAGCGGTTCGCCTGTGTCAACATCCCATAACCGAATGGTCCTGTCCTCACTCCCACTGGCGAGCATGTTGCTATCAGGACTGAAGGATACGCTATCAATCCAAGACGTATGCCCTTCAAGCGTGCGGAGCGGTTCGCCTGTGTTAGCATCCCATAACCGAATCGTTCTGTCCAAACCCCCACTGGCGAGTGTGTTGCCATCGGGACTGAAAGATACGCCCAAGACCGAATCCGCATGCCCTATGAGCAGATCGAGTGCTTTACCCGTCAGGGTATCATAGATCCAAATACCGAGAATAGTAGCTACCGCCAGCCGTTTGCCATCCGGGGCATATGCAATCTTACCAGTTATTTGACTTTCACCCAAGCGGACTTTGACACCCTCAGGCAGGAGCAGTTGTGGTAAGTCTTGGGCAAAGATGTTGTAAGAGAAAAACAGGGTCATCACACAGATAACAGTTAATTTAAAAAAAAACGTAGCTCTCATAAATACTCCTTTTACTATTGAGGCACTGACTTTAGATAAAGGTGGTCAATGTCAGAAACAACGGATCCTATCCATATCTCCGCTCAGTTGTCGAAATCGAAATATACTCTTTAGTTTATTAGAAACCCCTCTTGCTAACGACAGAATTTTAATGCCCAATATGCGCCTACTATTTCAGGTAAATTTCACCGTCCAAATTTGCGAGGGTATGAGAACCACCTTTGATACCACTTGAAACCCCTGCTGCGCTTTCCGGCAACTCGATCCGCTGTGCCTTTCCACTGCGGTTGTAGACCGCCCAGCCGTTGGTATACTCGCGGATGTAGAGTCCCTCACGGTTGCGATAGCGTTGTGCTTTCTTGCCTATAGGGGTACCGAGATCTGCATCCCAAAAGGGATACCAATAAACGCTTGGTCCATCAAAGGTGTCGAATAAAAATTTATATTCCACATAGCCATCCGAAAGCGTTAAACTCATTGTTGTAAAGACACGCATCCATTGCTGATTTCGTGGAGAATCTGGTGGCTCTGCATCAATTCCAAATCCGAGCAAGCCATTGATACGTGGTGCTTGGAAATGGTTTTCTGACCAAATTAAGGTCTTTTCGATCTTATGAAGATCCTCTCGACTATAGCCGAGAGAATGATATTGTTTCTCCACATCTGTCATTTCCGCCCACGGTATTTTTAGGGTAGGCTGTGTTTGCACGAGACTCCCGTTGATATACTCCGCCCATCTTGGAATCCTGTTTTCACCAGCGTTCACCATTATCAACACATCGTCGCCGACGATGGCACGAATGTTCTGTATGATGATGTCGCGCGCAAGATGCTCCTCTTCTAAGGTAGCCTTCCCGCCCAGCCGCAAACCCCCATCCCAATGATCAAGAAAGATACCGTCAAACAATCCGCACGCTGCGATAGCCTTCGCTTGGTCGATCGCCCACTGTTGCGTTTCAGGTAATGTGAAATCTAACAGTGCCTCTTCCGAATTATCTACAACCCGGTTGCCATTTTCATCCCGAAGCCAAAGGTCTTGTAAAACGCCATCTTCAGGATACCGACTCGCCGGTAGACCACTGTAATATATGACCGGAACAAGGAACATTGCATTCGGATTAAACGCCAAAAGTGCATCTCGACGCTCTTTGGCTCTCTGGAAATCACCGACTAAGGCAACACCAGCATTTGTATATTTGAGATTGAGACCAAAATACCCCGCAGGATGAGAAAAATAGAGATCAAAATAGGCGATAGGTTCATCCGCTGGTAACCAAGAAAGTCTCGGCAATATAGGTGCGCGGTTTCGGACGATAGACCATGATCCGAAGACGGATGGATATTCACGATCCTCAATCCGAGGCATAATAGCGGGTCTGGGCAATTCACATTCTGGGGTAACACTCCCTGGATTACCTTCAGAATGCAGGACCGCTATACTGGTGAGTTCTGTGAGTGATGAAAGGTCAGCAATCCCATTGTTGCGGACATTTAATTCCGTCAAACGTGTCAAGCCGATAAGCGGTGAAATACCTGCGATCTGATTGTCTTGAAGCGCAAGGTCTTTTAGGTTCACCAGCCCTGCAAGCGGCGAAACATCGACAATTTGGTTGCTCCACAACCCGAGCACCTCAAGAGGGACAAGTCCTGCGAGCGGCGAAATATCCGAAATGGCGTTGCCTCCCAAATCCAAGAATGTGAGGTTCGTCAAATTCGCAAGCGGACGGATGTCCCGGATACGATTTTTTGCAACAATAAGAAGTTCAAGGTTTATCGCATGTTCCAAACCTGTGAGATCGCTGATTTTTTCGGCCACCTGAAGTTTCAATACATCTAACGAAGTCAATTGGAGCATATCCGCTTTCGTCAAGGGTGTATCGGTATCTATTTCAAGTTTCTGACGAATAGCCTCGCGTAGGTTCACATCCGGCATCCAGTGTGTCTCAGAAAGTCTGAGTGAATCTGCCGAGGCATTCGACATTGAATCCCTCTGAGATGTTCGTAAGCCGGCACCGCGGGTTTCGATGGCAACAGCAGCACGTCCAATTTGACTTCGTAATGCCGGTTTCCTGTTGGTCCTTAAGACAATAGGTGCGTCAATGATTTCAATAGTCGGTTCAGATTCTGCTTCAAAACTATAAGGTCTCTGAAAACGGGTGAGGTATCGGTTGCTTGCACTGAGTATCAATAGCGTTGCTACAACCACAGCGGTTCCAAAAGCCACCCACGGTAAGAACGGTTCCATTTTCGGAGAAGGGGTCGGTTGCATGTTAGCAACTTCCCGCATGATGTTCTGTTTTATACTCGACGGTATCTGCACGCCACCGAGAACTTCTTGAATCAAGAGTTCCTCCTCTTCTCGTAACCGCTTTCGGGCACGATGGAGCCGAGTCCGTATCGTCTCTACTGACACCCCCAAGAATCTGCCAATCTCCTTCGTCGTCATTTCGCCGAGATAATAGAGCGTCATCACTGTCCGTTCACTCTCTGGCAGTTTTGCCAAAAGTTTCTTGACGATCTCAAAACGATGCTCGGTTGCTTCTGTCTCGCGTCGTTCCAATACGTAACGGGTGTAAGCAGATTTCGCCACTTCTTCCATAGATGTGTCCTCCAACGATTGCAAGTGTCTTTCAGGTTTCTGTTCGCGCAGCCAATTCAGACACAACCGATTCGCAATGACATACAGCCAGCCAAGAAACTGGTTTGGATTCCTCAGTGTTGAAAGGTTTTGATAGGCGCGGAGGAAGGTATCCTGCGTAATTTCTTCCGCATAGTGAAAATCACCGATTTTCCGCCACACGAGGGCATGCACACTCTTTTGGTATTTTTCAACCAAAATGTCGAATGCTGTGTCATCGCCTGACAAAACGGTATGAATCAACTGAACATCGTCTTTTTTCTCCACAGAGTTCCCTCCTCATGAACAGATTTGGCTACGTTGGTTTTGACTGAAACGTTCAATGATTTTTTCTTATGTTAACCCAAGTTGCCAGTTATTTATAGACATAGCACTCCGCTGGAGTGCAAGTCGCTTAAATACCCCCTTTCTATAGACATATCACCCCGGAATCAACGGTATGAATACCTTATGGCATTCCCCGGGGGTGAGGAAAGTGCGTGAAAAACCTCCTTGAACCTTCAAAACTGGTTAGTAGCAACTTGGGTTAACATCGTAAAGTATTTTCTGTTTATTGTAATTTTTGTCCTATCGCTTTTTCGAGCCTCGCTAAACCGACAATGTAATCGTGATGTGCCTGGAGGCGGTTAACTTCTGCCTGTGCCAGGGCAAGCTGCGTATCCGTCAGTGCGACTGTGGTAATAATCCCGTTCTGAAATTGGAGATTCGCGATGCGTACACTCTCCTGCGCTTGGGCAACAGCCTCACGCTGGACGTCAATAATCGTTTCTGCCCCACGAAGATTGAGATACGCAGTCCGCACTTCAAATTCAACCCCGACTTTCATTTGGGTTCCGCCCAACTGGACCTGTTTTAGAGCGGTCTCGGTTTGTTGCACAGCTGCGCGCGCCGCAAATCCATCAAAAATTGGGATATTGATTTGAAAGCCGAGGCTCCAAATCCTATTCATTTCGGTCAGTCGTTCATTCTGTGAAATTTGATAGTTCGTGAAGAATCCGAGATCCGGACGGCTTCGTGTTTTGGCAACGTCAATCCGTTTACGGACAGCATCCTCAGCAAATTGTGTGCGATGCACTTCGGGACGATTTTCAAGTGCCTGATGGATGAGGGTCTCAAGGTTTAACGCTGGTATTTTTTGGCTTTCTGGGATTTCAAGTGTACCTTTCACCGATACATTCCCAGAGAGAGGTATATTAAGAACGGTTTTATAGGCATTTTTAGCGGTTTGAACACCATTTTGGGCGCGGATGAGTTGTGATTTGGCATTTGCGAGTTGGACTTTGGCACGCAGGACATCAAAATTGGTCGCGGCACCCGCATTCAGCGATGCCTCTGCGATTGTGAGTTGTTCTTCAACCAAAGAAACACTTTGTTGGGCGACTCTTACAAACTCTTGGGCGACCAATGCGCCATAGAATGCCTCAGAGACATCTAAGCGGAGTTGGTTAGAAGCGGCATCAACATCGCGTTGGACTGCCTGATAGTTGAGCTGCGCGGCTTGATACCCATAATAATAGCGTCCCCATGCGAAAATAGGTTGTGTTAAACTGACAGTGCCTTGCGCGTTGTGATGGGCACCGAATTCCAACTCAATCAAGTCGGATTCGTTATCTGCGCTGGGCGGTTCTGGACCGTCCATTTCTCCACCAGGCGTCGGAAATCCAAACCCACCCTCGGCTTGAATTACGGATTTTTGTATATCTTTAAAATAGGTGTAATTTCCACTGGCTGTGACTTTTGGCAAGAGTCCTGCGCGTGCGGCGCGAACTTCTGCCTCGGCAGCCTTAAGGTTTTGCTCAGCAGTCTGAAGGGTCAGATTGCTCTGTTTGGCAAGTTCAATGCTGTCCTCTAATGTCAAAACCTGTGGTTCTTGCGCTACAACGGAGAGATTAAAGAAAAGGAAGAGAAAGGTTCCAACACACACGAAGCGGCAGAACCGTACTGTATTCATCGCGGTTGCATCCTCCAACGAACATTTACGAAAACACATCTCTATAGGAGCTGGGTGACCCAGCCCCTACGATTAATAAAAGTGGATGGGCAACGGGAACCCACCCACATGTTATACAAACAGCCTTTAATAACGGACAATCGTTGTTGAATCGCCAACTGCCCAGACCTGACCACTTGGTGTTTGGACGAGATCCCAGAGATGGCTTGTCGTCGGTGATTCCTGCATCAACCACGTAATGCCCCCGTCAGTTGTGTAAAGAATTGTTCCACCGTCTCCGGCTGCCCATCCCTCATTGGCATCCCGGAACAGAATCGCATTCAGATTAGCATCCGTTGGGACAGTCTGATCGACCCATGTTGCGCCCCCATCCGTGGTTGCCATGATTGCCCCTTGTTCACCGGCGATCCAAGCGGTTTGTTCGTTGATGGCATAGACATCATTCAATTTCGGTCCTTGCAAGATAGATGCCCACGTGACACCACCATCCATCGTCTTTGCGATGGTTCCGGCATCCCCGACGATCCAACCGATACTTTCATTTATGAAGTGGACGCCATAGAGGTTGTTAAAGCCTGCGCCTGTCATCATGGGATCCATATCTTGTCCGATCCATGTTTGTCCTGCATCGGGCGTGTACATAACTCTTCCGGTTTCCCCGACTGCCCACGCGTGTGTTGGTGTGCCAAAACTCAGACCGTAAGATCCCATAGCACTCCGCCAACTCATTATGCCTTCAAACTGGATACGCTGCGCAGTGCCGTGGCCTTCATCGCCTGGATCGCTAACGCCATGCCACGTCTTTCCACCATCAAGTGTTTCAACTAAAGCGGCGTTGCTCCCGACGATATACCCCCTATTCTCATCCACAAATCCGACCCCGAAGAGTTCAAAGACATCGCCACTACTTTGAGGTCTCCATGTTTCGCCGCCATCGTTGGTGTGCAAAACGCTCCCCGACAAGCCGACCGCCCAACCGAGTTTATCGTCGTGAAAATAGGCTGCACGAAGTTCGCTCGTGCTGGAAACGACATCCCAAGTGTCTCCACCATCGGTTGTATGCAGGATAGTCGCATCTTTGCCCACTATCCATGCTTCAGTTGGACTCAGCATGTGGATACCTTCAAGGCGAGCCGCAACGGGTCTCGGCTCAAGCGGTTCCCAAGTGACACCCCCATCCGTTGTCCGAAGAATTACGCCGAATTCGGCGGCAGCAATACCGACGTTTTTATCAGCGAAATGGACATCCCAAACCGGCTCGGGCATACCGTTAGAATGCGGGACTTTACTCTCTTGCACGACCCACTCGGCACCGTCAACTGTTGCGACGACAGCACCTCCGGCACCGACTGCCCAACCTGCTTTGTCACTCAACATGGAAATAGCGTCGAGTGTGTTGACTGTGGCACTGGTCTGGAAGTCCCACGTCTGCCCGCCATCTTTAGTGTGAAGGAGGGTGCCACCCCCTCCGGCTGCCCAACCGACGGTAGCACTTACAAAGTCGATACCTTCAATGGTATTATTCGTACCGATTTCCTGCTTCTCCCACGTTGTGCCGCCATTTTTCGTGCTAATAATAAGTCCACCATCTCCACTTGCCCATCCATGTTTGGCATCAGCGAAGGAGACCGCCAAAAGCGCGGTGCGGGTGCCTGTATTCTTTTTCATCCACGTCGTGCCACCATCCGTGGTTTTCAAGACTGTGCCATTGTCTCCAACAACCCACCCGGTTTGTGGGTCGATAAATCGGACTTTCTTCAACATGATGTCAAATGGCAGGGGTTGACTGGGTTGTCTGTTCCACGTTACTCCTCCGTCCGTGGTATGCAGAATTGTTGAATTGCTACCAACGATCCAGCCATGCTGTGCGTCTACAAAAAAGACATCCGAAAAGCCTGCCTGCCACTCGGATTCGCTCACTTTCACCCACGATTTTTGTGCAAACGCGAGCTGCAGGGTGCCAAGCAAGAGCAGTGCCACCAAAACAGAAAATATTCGTTTTCTCGATTTCATCAGATTTCATAGCGTCGGAACCCACGCCTTTAGGTGTGGAGTGAACGCCAACCTCCTTACTTCTTAAGATGGGCTTGTAAACAACGCCCCTCGTTTTAGATAGTGCCTTGTCCTATTCAAGAACTGTGAACTGAAGCCTACGCGCTTGGTTCTATGTCTATTATAATATCACGACACAGTAATTCATGTCAATTGAAAAGTATAGGGGATTGGTTTCCAGCCTGCTGACCTTATGTATAGAAGCAGCAATGTGGCGCGTGACCTTACGCTTTAGAAAATTTGGATTGACACGCCTTCGATTCCGTGCCATAATAATTTAGACGCATGTAAAGCCAAAAAGTTCTCACAAACTTGTCCAATTCGGTTTGTGCAGACGTAAACATCTAAATAGATTAGGAGATTTTCATGAAATTCATGACGCGATTCAGCTTTGTAGGACTCGGCTTAATATTGAGCGTTTGTCTACTGACCTCCCCTGCCTCCGCGCAACTTGGGATGAACAACTTGACAGGCCTCTGGTTGTTCGATGAAGGGAGCGGCGACGTTGCTGCCGATTCTTCAAGTAGCGCGCTGGATGCCGCCGTGGTCGGTAACCCGACGTGGGTTAGTGGTGTATTCGGTTCAGGATTAGAGCTCAATGGCTCAGATGCCTACGTTGAAGTTCCCGCACACGTGAACCCGACGGATGCTATCACTGTTTCGATCTGGGTTAAAAGTATGACAGACAACTGGAATCAGCATGGTTGGATGGTTGAAAAACGGGATGCGTATATTATTCATCCCAACGCGGATACCAAAAACGTCTCTTGGCCGATTTGTAACGGGGGCTGCTGGAATAAACCCGGTGGCTGGCGCGATGGAGAAGTCGGACCGGATGACATCACTGAATGGCATCTCTACACCACCACTTTCGACAGTGCGACGGGTGAGTGGAACATCTATATTGACGGTGTAGCAGAAAGCACGATGGAAATCGATACCAATCCACTTGATGCTGATGATGGTGAACTCTATATCGGGCGGGATACCTGTTGTGACGGTAGATTCGGCGATGCGATCATTGATGAAGTCGCCATTTTCAACGTCGCACTGAGTGCCGCTGAAATCACATTGATGATGGACAAAGGGCTTTCGGCGTTGCTACTGACGCCTGTTGAACCCGAGGGCAAACTCTCAACGACTTGGGCAAGCGTTAAACAGCAGTATTAATCGAACCAACAGGCGGGTGATGCTTGCCTTGCTCGCCTCTTTTCAATTTATAGTAAGGTCGAAAAATAGTTGGGCACTCTTTAATACGACGGGCAATGAATTGCCCTACTACGAACGGGTGTTGTTAAAAAATAGATGTCCACTTACTTCTAAGCGCCACTACAAATATAAGGAGATAAAATTAAATGTTCCTAAGAATATCAGTGTTAATCCTATCCATTGCGTGCCTCTTTGCGGTTACTACTTTAACGCATGCGCAACTTCCATTAGACGGGGTCGTCAGTTACTGGTCTTTTGATGAAGGCACTGTCGCGGGTGGCAAGGTTGAAGACGTTTTAGGCGATAACGAAGGCGAACTTGAGGGGAATCCGAAACCTGTTCCCGGCAAAGTCGGAAAGGCACTTGAATTTAATGGCGAGAATTTCGTCCATATTCCAGGCACTGCTTCATTAGAATTCGCCGGTGCAGAAGAGATGAGCGTCGTTGCTTGGGTGAATGCTGATAGCGACAGCCCAGTGAAAGGCGTTGTTGCTGGGTGTTGCGGAACGATTGTAGCACAGCGCGACATCAACGGTTGGGCATTGCGTTTTGATGGTAGAAACGCCGGACAAGAGATGGAATTCATTGTAACGCCCGGATGGCAAGGCGATGGCGGATTCGGCGCGGCAGCTTTCAACAAAGGCGAATGGCACCACATGGTGGGGATTGTTAACCAGAAGAAGATGGAACTCTATGTTGATGGTGAATTAGAGAAAGAACAAAATTACAATGGACCTATGACCACCGGCGGTTCAGAAACCGAGATTGGTAAAGCAGGCGATGGCGGCTTTGTAGGCATCATCGACGAAGTCATGATTTACAGCAAAGCCCTTTCAGCAGATGAAGTTGAACAAATCTTTGAAGCGGAGGGTCTTCCGGTAGAACCTCGAGGTAAACTTGCGACCCGTTGGGCGCAAATCAAAATGGCTTGGTAAGTGTCTTCCCTGGAGTCGCAGTTATAATCTCGTGGATCTTACAATTGTTTTCTCTCATGGTATAGGAGCAGATTACGTGTTTGCCCTTCCCCCCGAAAATAAGAGGTATTAGTCATGCAATACATAGAAGCCCCGTCCTCCTATTCTCAAAACGTCTTGCATAAAAGTATCTTCCTCGCTGGTGGCATTACGAATTGCCCCGATTGGCAGCAACAGATGGTTCACTTGCTGCACCATACAGACTATACACTGCTAAATCCCCGTCGAAAGTGTTTCCCCATTTCGGATCCAAACGCGTCCCGCGAGCAAATAACGTGGGAACACCACGCTCTTCGAGATGCCAGCGTAATTCTGTGTTGGTTTCCATGCGAAACGCTCTGTCCAATTGTTCTCTATGAATTAGGAGCATGGTCAATGACAGAAAAACCCTTGTATGTCGGCGTACACCCGCAATACGCGCGGCGCATCGATGTTGAAATTCAGACCTCATTGGTTCGCCCGGAAGTAAAAATTGTTTATTCGCTGGAGGCTCTTGCTGAGCAAGTACAGGACCATAAGTTTAACCAGATAACACGCACGCAATTGAAAACCGCTTGACAACGGGGAAATGTGGATTGGGCATAACAATCCAAAATAGGTAAAAACAGTGGAAAAGAAAACAAAGCATTTAGAAATGATTCAGAATATCATTACTCGATTGGCAAATAACTCCTTTTCACTCAAGGGGTGGACTGTGATTTTTATCGCTGCGGTGTTAGGTTTTGCTATCAAGGAATCTGATCCCAATTACATTCCGTTGGTACTCTTTCCTATATTTGCTTTTTGGGGTTTAGATGGTTACTATCTGAGACAGGAACAGCTTTTTCGAGCATTATACGATAAGGTCAGAGAATTAGATGAACAGGATATAAATTTTGAAATGGATACATCTTCGATCGAGAAAGAAATTGGTAGTTGGCGATCTGTCTGTTTTTCCCGAACAATTTTAGGATTCTATGGCCCAATCTTAATCACCCTTCTAATCTTGATTTTCATCACGATTCCCCGCATTTTGAAATAAGGAGAACGGATGGCAAAACGAGTGTTTTTTATGGTAGATTTTAGAATTACTTAGACATTCAGAATCGGTGCGGTTAGAAACCGCACCTACCGGGCCGGGGTAAATGTCTATTTATTTTTTGGATTTACCATAGTTTCCATTTCAAAGAAAAACCAAACCTACAGTAAGCGTATCCTGCAAATCCCGCTATATTTGAATTTCCTTGACATCAATTCGCTTCTATGCCACACTAAACACATAAGTTTGGGCTTAATTTCAAGCGTATATAGGGATCAGGAATTTGTGCCTATCGCTTAGCCTTCATTTTCAGAAAGGAGCCATTCGGCATAGTTTGTCAGCCGAAAATTTGCCACCAAAATTATGAAACCTGTAAAAGTAGGTGTAATTGGGTGCGGTGTGATCGGAAGCAGGCACCTGAGTATCGCATCAGAGTCACCCCATATTGAGTTAGTTGCTGCAGCGGACCTCATCGAAGCAAACAGAACACATGCAGTTGAACGTTTTAACCCACCTAAAATGTATAGCAATGACGTTGACTTGCTCGACGACGATGAAATTGAAGCGGTTGTTCTTGCATTCCCGACGCAATACCGGACCGCTGTAGCGCTGCGCGCTTATGAAAGAGGGAAGCACGTCCTGATTGAGAAACCGATCGCGATGAACGCCGCTGAGGTTGAACGACTCATCGCTGCACGGGGAGACTTAATCTCAGGGTGCTGTTCCTCGCGAAAGCGTTTCACTGCCTCCGCTCGGCTTGCGACGCAACTTATCACAAGTGGGGGTTTGGGAGAACTCCGGACCGTCCACTGTCGCGCTATTATAGGCGCAGGAAAACAACCTGACACACCCCGTCCCGCCTGGCGGTTGATTAAGGCACTCAACGGTGGCGGTATCCTTGTGAACTGGGGATGCTACGATCTCGATTATCTACTCGGCATTACTGGTTGGCAGCTCAAACCGCAAACTGTATTTGCGCAAACATGGACGGTGCCGCAGGTGTTCACATCGCATATTGCCCCCGGTTCCGATGCGGAAACGCATTATACCGCAATTATCCGTTGTGAAGACGGTATTGTGCTGAGCGTGGAGCGTGGTGAGTTTATGACGATGCATTCGCATGCAGATTGGGAAATTATCGGCACAGAAGGCTCCCTTAAACTGAATATGCAGGATGAAAAACCGGATAGTGTCATCCACAATCGAACGACAACAGAAGGGGGTGTGGTGTCTACATCCCTCGTAGAAACAGATGAAACACCTGAAACGGAACACAGCACACCTTTGTCTGATTTCGCTGCCGCTATCCGAGAGAACCGGCAGCCCTCGACGAGTTTGGAAAAAGCACTTGTTGTTCAGAAGATAACCGATGCAATTTATACTTCCGCAGCAACAGGAAAGGCTGTGGAGATAGGAGAATAACATGAAATTCCGTGGATTCACAATATTGTGTAGTATCTGCCTGAGTCTCATCGCTATCTCGCTTGGTCATGCCGAGATTAACATAGACGACTTTGCTGGCATCTGGCTCTTTGATGAAGGCAAAGGATCAGTTGCTAAAGATTTCACCGAGAACGGGAACGATGGGGAATTTGACGGACCTAAATGGATAAATGGAAAGTTCGGCAAAGCACTGGAATTTGATGGTAGCCCGAAATATGTTGTTATTGCGCATAACGACCTCTTCAACTTTGAAGATGATGATTTTACCGTCGGGTGTTGGATGAACTCGGAAAATAAAGATGCATACGTCGTCATCAAACGGAACGGCGGTGCCGGATTCTGGGCGATGAGTTCAAGTATCGATAGAGATACGGGTTTCTTCATTTTTGAAGGTGGCGGAAACCACATCGACGATGGTAAAACCGACATTGTCGGAAACGGTTGGCATCACACCGTGGCTGTTCGCAAGAACGGGGTTATTTCTTTGTATGTGAACGGCAAAAAGGAGACAGAACGGAACGTTGGGGCGAACATGGATAATCCGGCTATTCTGAAGTTCGGGGGCTGGGGCAGCGAAAATCTCATTGGTGGATTGGATGAGGTCTTTATCACGAAAAAAGGCGTAGCGTTAGAAGAGGAGGACATTCAACTGCTTGCCAAGGAAGGCTGGGAGACTGCGTTGGATGTCTCTGCAAAAGGCAAGTTAGCGACGACTTGGGCGACGCTGAAAGCCCGATAGATGGCAGTCCCTTTTAAGAATAAAGATAGGAATAGCGCAAAATGCAGACCAATCCCAGTCCTCAACTCTCTGAAAGCCATCTCCTGACGACAGCGTTCCAAGAGAATCGGAGCCTTGTGGTCCTGGTCACCTACGCTGGCAAACGCTATGTCAGGATTCGTAAGGTGACCCACTATAATCTCCTGATCCAAGACGAGCTGCCGATCCCCAAATTAGAGGTTGTTATGGCTTACGCTACGGATGCACAGACGCTTATAAAGTCGGATCACCTCATTGATGATCAGGTGAAAGCACTCAACCAGAAGCCGATCAAAAAAATCAGCGAACGTAGAATCGTTAACATGGTCGTTGCTGTTGGGGATCCAGTCAGGATTGTCCTGCGGACTGGCGACGTGATCATAGGGTTCTGTAAATGGTTTTCGCGATACAATATTCTGTTGAACGTCAACGGGACATCTGTACTGATCTATAAGCACGGCATCCACGAATTGAAGAATTACAGAACGCCGTCATCCAATTAGCAAAACTGGGGAACGTCATCGCTTTTCAAAAGTCTGTGAATTGCGTTGTTGATGAACACCTTGAGGATGTGGCGGGAACAATTTCCCGCCCTTCTTTATTTATACAAAAAATTTCTCAGCAACTTCAGTTCTGAAATTCTTGCCCATAACTTGGTAGCCCTCGGCATCTGGATGTAGCGCATCAGGGAGTAGATGTTCGTAATCTGCTCCAAACACACGCAACCCGTCAACGTAATGGATATTGCGATCGCCCTGTGATTGTAGCGCCTCAGCAGCGGCTTGCACCTCTTCACGCATCCCCTTGAGATGAAACCCTACGGTGTTTGGCGTCTCTTCCCTCGGCGGGGAATAGATAGGGGACATCAGCACGAGTGGGACATCTGGATGTTTTTCACGGACAATCTGGACTGCCCCGATAATTGCGGGACGAAACGCCCGCGGTCCCAAACTGGATGCTCCTTGGATATTAATACCGAGACACATTGAGATATAATCGGCAGGCATATCTCGGATCATCCGTGCCACCATGGCATCGAGATGGCACTGTCCACCGTAGCCGAGACAGGTTAAATTTAGCCCATGCTGACGTGCAACAATCGCGGGCCACGTCTGTGTCGCCGATGCCGCTGTCCGGCATTGCGTGATAGAACTCCCATACGTCACCCATCGGGGTCGAGTGTCGGCGAAGGGACGCAGCGTTGCGCCATCCTCTATCGCCAAGTTGCGGAGTTGAAACTGTCCGAATTGCGGTAGCCACAATTCAATCAATTTTTCCTCACCGGACAACCCTTCAAAAGCGAAGTTGTCTTTTTGGGTCAAGTCAAGCGAGGCGACGACTTCACCATCACAACAGAGATCGAGTATCCCGCTTTCGTTCTGTGGCACGATATTGCCCGAAACCTGCGTCGTATTGCTCCGAAAACTGATACGAACGCCTGCGGGCATTGCCGAGCGTTCCAATAACGGCTCTGGAAATAGGACATGCATCGGGTGCGGTGTGCGCCACGGCATCACCCAATTTTCGGTTTTTTGTAGGGAGACAGCCCCCTGCCAAGTTAACTGCGGCGTATCCGGCTTCAATTGCATTGTGTTCCCCTTGTGATAAACAATTACATAGTATCAACTAAGGCACGCAGTTGCCGCACGCCCTTCAACATATCTTCTGGTTGCCCCCAATGTTCAATGCTTGCTGCGCCAGTGAATCCGTCAGCGATGAGCGTCTCCAACACCTGTTTATAGCGCAATCCTGTGTCGCCAATCGGATCAAGGTTTTTCTCACTGTTCGGTTTCACATGGAGATGCCGCACCAATCCTTTAATATGTGCGTACCCATCCGGTAATGGATTCTCTCCACAGTGTAGTCCATTATTGACATCCCAGCAGGAGGTGAGGGCGGAACTATTTCCGAGGGCATTGATGACGGCACGCGTCTCTTCACAAGTCCCGGCGAGACACGCACTTTCGTTTTCAAAACAGAGCGTAACGTCGGCGCTCTCTGCAACCGGAACAACGAGCGAAAGTTTCTCAACGATACGTTCCATATAGTCGTTAATATCCGGGCGCGGCGCGCCTTTGGTCCCACGATTGGGATTCCAAAATGTAAATCCTCGAATGACTTGGGTATCAAATGCGTGTGCCAACGTCACCATCCGGTCAAAGTGTTGCCGATGCTGTTCGTACTCCTGTGGATCGTCAATCGAGCATTTACCGAAGGGTGACCCAACACTCGCAACACGGACATCATAATTGCTGAGTACATCCTGAACACGTTTGACATCGTCCTCGTCAATCTCGGTCACGTGTTTTCCCCAAACACCGCCGCGGATTTCGACGGTATTTGCCCCGGCTTCAACACCGAGTTTAATGGCTTCCTCAAAATCGGTTTTAGAAACCTCATCAGCAAAATAGCAAACATCAATCATTTCAAAAAACGCCTCCTAAAATTTCTTTAGTTGTGCAAGTATGGGTTCAGTCCCGATACGTTTACCACTCTTCGCATCAAGGTATTTCCACGCGATGTTCCCATCTTGATTAACAATATAGACCGCTGGACGTGCTACCTCGATTTCACTCGGGTCAACGACATTATACGCCTCTATTGTCTTCGTTTTTTCATCCGAAAGCAACAGATAGGTAATTTGAAGCGTCTGCTGCGTTGAGTTAACCGTCGTTATCGGATCGGCACTGACAGCAACGAGTTCGGCCCCCTCGGCTTGAATGTCTTCATACCCCTTCTGCAACTCACCGAGTTGCGTTCGACAGTCGCCTCATGTCCCCGTGCGATAAAAAACAATAACCAGTTTCTGCCCGCGATATTCCGAAAGACTGTGAAATTCGCCATCCCCATCTGGAAGTGAGAACTCGGGAGCGAGTGCTCCGAGGTCCAGTCCTTCGCCCATAGGGAGTTTTTCAGCGGCATCCTCCGGTGCTGTTGTAATGTGGGTCGTTCGTTCTGCATCGCCACAAGCAAGGCAGCAGCAAATAATCACAGCACACAGCGCGGAAAAAAGCACTAAATCAGCCTTTTGCGTAAACGGTACGCTATTGTCCATCAGTTTAGATTCCATGTTTCGCGTCTCCCTTGATCGTCTTGTGCATGCATCCAGTGTCGGACATCGGCACGCATTTCTTCAAGAATTGGGCGCATTTCCGTCTTGAAAGCCAAGTTGTTGAACTCGGACGGATCCGTCGTCACATCATATAATTCCTCTACAGGGTGATGTTGCGTGAGATAAACGAGTTGTGCCGTCTGCGGATCGGTCTTGGCTTTTTGGACCCAACTGTTCCACACCTCAGCGTGGCTTTCTGGAATGCCTTCAACCTCAGTGAAGTGGGTTGTCCATCTATTGTCAGGCATCAGGTTCAAGATGTATTTATAGCGGTTATTGCGGACACACCGCTGTGGGAATACATTCATGTTTCCGTCGCGGGTATGCGTGCCGTAGATTTTATCGCGGAACGTTGCTTGCCGTCCGAGCAGGACTTCTTTAAAACTTCTCCCGTCCAAACCGTCCAGGGGTTCACCGCCAGCGAGGTCTATGAGCGTCGGGAAGAAGTCAACATGCGAAATCATCGCATCGGAGACAGTGTTAGCAGGAATCTCGCCGCGCCATTTCGCGAGAAACGGCAAACGGATACCGGTGTCATACAGCGTCCACTTACAATGGGGCCACTCAGCACCGTGGTCGGTTGTGTAGATGAAGAGCGTATTGTCGGCATACCCGTGTGTCTCTAATATTTTATCGACTTCGCCGATACGGGTGTCCATCGTAGTGATGTCCTGATAGTAGTTCGCAAGCGCATTTCGGGCGATGGGTGTATCGGCGATATAGGGCGGCAGCGACAAGGTGTCGGGATCATAAATTTTGTTCGGTTCCCACGTGACGTGCGGATTGCTATCACCGAGAATGAGACATAAGGGTTGATCGGGATTCTCCTGTCGATGGCTGGAAAGAAAACGTTCAACTGGAGCGGTATCAAGTCCTTCTGCCCGATATTTCCGATTATGCTCGGGACGCTTTGGCAGAAAACCGCCGATATACTCAAAATCGAAGAGGGTGTCCGGTTTCACATGCGTTTTGCCGGCAATCGCCACGCGATACCCAAGTCTTCGTAGGGTCTGCGGCAAGGCTGCAAGATGGGTGTGGCACTCCGTATGATTGCCCATTGCCCCGTGTCGTGCTGGATACAATCCTGTATAAAGGGTGGAACGAGACGGCGCACATGTCGGTGTCGGTGTGAACGCGTTTGTAAAACGGACTCCGTCCTCGGCGAGACTATCCAAATGTGGGGTTTGGATTTGGGCGTTTCCGTAACAACCGAGGTATTCCCAGCCGTGATCATCGGACAGGTAGACGACAATATTCGGTTTCTTTGATGCCATAGGTTAGTCGTCCTTAGCAGGTCGGAACGGTTTCGGTTGTTCAAAGGGTTCATTTTCCGTCGGGACAATTTCCGGCGGGAATTGGGTGCAGACTTCACCGTTCTTCATCACCCATCGGTAGTTATGCCAGGAGCGTTTGCGCGCCTTGGCGATTTCTGGATTTGTATAGACCCCTGCGACAGCAATACGGCTCTTTTCGCTCTTGTTCGGCGGACTATAGTGCCACATACTGCTGTGCCAAATGACGGCATCTCCGGTATCCAATTCAATATGATGTATACCGTGCTTTTCGATCATCTCCTGAACGGCTTCGCGTGGGAGTTCACCGTGTATGCTATCGGGATACAAGACGTGTTCGACGATCTCGGTTTTGTGGCTACCGGGGATAAACTGCATGCATCCATTTTCCCGGGTTGCGGGCTCAAGGGGTATCCAGAAGTTGAAAGGCTTCGTTTCACCGTCCCGCCAGAGTCCGTTGTCTTGGTGCCACGGGGTTGCGGCACCCGTGCGCGCGGGTTTGAGGAAGCAACTATTGTACTTCATGATGATATCGTCGCCGAGAAAATAGCGTGCGATGTTGAGCACTGCCGGACCGGCGTGGATGTTGTGCCATATCAGCGGAGATTCGATACAGAAGTTAGCGAGTTTCCGAAAGCGAGCGATACGTCCTTGCGGTGAGTCCTCCATCGGATCCATGGGATCGTAATCAGCGAACTCACCGGCGTTGGGTAGCATCAGGACGTTACGAATGACCCCGCGGAGCTGTGCTGCCAAGTCTTCCGAGATAACATTACGAAGGATAAAGTAGCCTTCGGTCTCATATTGCGTTTTTTCTGCAGGTGTTGGTTGCCATTGCTTCATTGGAATGTTCACTTTCCGATTGTAAGGGGCGGATGTGTTTGAGATGCCCCTCTATAATTTTCCATTTCACATATGATAACACTTGCAGGCGCGTCTGTCAACGATCTTAGCGATCCTTGAGCCGTCCCCACGTGGTTGTCAACAGACCGTTTGGAGAGACAGGTAGGACGGCTTCTACACCTGTCATCAACTCGGCAATCTCAGCTTCCGTGATACCGCGGTTAAAGAAGATGACCTCGTCCAATCTGCCGATAAACTTTTCACCGCCGAAGGTGCCAAATAGCAGTTCACCTGCCTGGTCTACATCACCGCCCTGTTTAACGGCAGATTCAAGCGTGCCATTTACATAAAGCTTCATTTCACTGCCGTCGTAGAGCCCAACGATGTGATACCATTTTTCGGGTTCAACGACGGTTTTTCCCCAAACACCGCCAGTAAACCCACCGCCCGACCAGATGCCGAAGACATAACCCCCTGGTACCCTTTCACCTCCGGACTGAACTTCCAATAGATAAGAACCGTTCCTCCGGATAGCGGTATCCGAGACGCCTTTATTCATATAGACCCAGGTTGCGATGGTCATCTGGTCCTTGAAATTGATGCTATCGGAGGCTTCAACGGTTACAACCTGCGGTGGTTCAAATTCCAATGCACCGCCGAATTTGCCCTCTGCCCACTTCGCGCCGGTAATCGCACCATCGTTCCCGTTGCCTGATGTATCCGCTGCGACACCCCCTTTGCCTTCATCAAAAAGCCAGATGCCGACTGCATCGTCCAGCAGTTCTGCCGAAAGTGGACTTGTTGCTATACACAAATTCCCAATAATAACAAACCAAAATATGTGTTTCATTATTCTTTCCCCCTGATACACGAGTTTAGCATAGAACAAGAAATGTGTCAAGGATCTGCATACGTCTTTCTCTTGAACAATTTTAGTAAATATGATAGCGTATAATAGCAAATCTTACGCTGTGAATTGAACGATGCTAACGCAAGAAATGGTAGCCGATGTCCCTTCGGATCCAGGTGTTTATTTTTTTCGTGGGGCTTCGGGGAAAATCCTTTACATCGGCAAAGCGAAATGTCTACGGAAGCGTGTCCGTTCCTATCTCCATAAGGTCAAAAGACGCCCAAACAAAATCAAACGGCTCATCCGGTGGACGACAGACGTTCGGTATCAGATTTGTCGGTCGGAACAGGAAGCACTCTTCTTAGAATCGCGCCTCATCCAAGAATACCAACCTTCCTATAATACGGCTATGAAATTCGGACGTGCCTCTTGGTATATTCGGATAGATGTCGGCGAGGCTTTTCCGCGCCTTGAAAGAGTCTCCGATACCCAACCGGATGGCGCGCGATATTTTGGTCCGTTGTCGAGTCGGCGATGGACAGACGAAGCGATTGACGTTTTACAGCGGATATTCCCAGTGCGGACATGCGAAGGTGAGATTACACCAATTCCAGGGTTTCGCGCCTGTTTTCAGTACGACCTGAAACGGTGCGATGCCCCCTGCGCAGCACTTATTACGCGTGAACGCTACGGAGAGATGATTACAGACATCGTTGATTTGCTGGATGGGGCGTATGAAAAAGTGCAAACGCGTCTGGTTGCAAAACGGGATAGCGCATCGGAAACACTGGAATTTGAGCGGGCTGCTGCGTTTCAGAAGCAGTTGCAACGGATTCAGAAGGTCTTTACGTTTTTAGATGTCCACCGGAGGTAATCCAATGGCGACAGAAAAACCCCAAAAGTGGGTTATCGTTGACGATAAATATTGGGGCATTTGGTGTGCAATTTGGACGGATCTGCATTAATTCGAAAAAAATCTTGCCTAAAAAATTGATATGTGTTAAAATAACATTTAAGTAATTCAAGGAGGTTAACCATGCATATCGCAAGATTATCGCTTATTTGTCTTATTGCTTTTGTATTCATGGTAGGCTGTGGTCTGATTAGCAAGAAAGCAGAGATGCCTGAAACCACTACAACTGCTATGGAAAGCACTGAAATGGAATCCGACATGAAGACGGATGGCGACATGATGGAAGCCGCCGTTGAAGAAGTTACACTGAACGTTACAGGGATGACGTGAGGCGCGTGTACCAGCAAGGTGCAGGATGCACTCAGTAAAGTCACCGGTGTTTCTGAAGTGGTGAGCGTTTCTTCAACGGATAACACGGCTGTTGTGAAGGTTAAGAAAGGCAAAGTTACGTCTGCCGATCTCACTTCTGCCGTTCAAGGCGCCGGCTTCAGTGCCGAAGTCTCTCAATAAGGTCGAATCGGAAGGGTGGGGTTACCCGCCCTTTCTTTATAGGAGTAGGTTGCGAACTCTATTTTTTTGCAGCCTCAATCGAATAAGGTTTCAACCGTCAGCGTTGAAGTTGAAGAGGCGCGATCGAGAGATCGTCCGTACACATAAGGGGATTAAACTTATGCGTCAGTTAAATGTGAGCATGCTATTTGTTTGCTTCGCAGCAGTGCTGTTTGTGGTGGCGTGTGCAGACACCGCAAAGAAAGAGGCAGAAGAAGCAGCACCCACTCAAACGGCAGAGGCAACCGTTGAGGAAGTTACACTGGCTGTGACCGGCATGACGTGAGGCGCGTGTACCAGCAAGGTGCAGGATGCACTCACAAAACTTACCGGTGTAACTGAGGTGGTCAGTGTTTCTATGGAAGAAAATAAGGCTGTGGTGAAAATTGAGAAGGACAAGGTTGAGAAAGACGCGCTCGTGAAAGCGGTTACAGATGTAGGTTTCAGTGCGCAAGTCGCTAACTAATTTTAATTTTTCCTTGCGGTTCGGTCAGGTGGATTTGGATATCAGAATCGCCTTCCCGTATATCTAGAGGAAACGCCCAAGCAAAAACCCCTCCACTCCGCTACGGGCTGCGGCTTTGGTAAAACTCGCTGCTACAACGGAAACCTGCTCAGAATGGAGCGTAGTCGGAGGCATCTCGCTCAAAAACTTTGTCAGAGACAAGTAAATTATACAGGACTTACGCAAAACTACAGAATTCGATCGCTGATAGCGCAATCGGTGCAGTTGGGAAACCGCATCTACCGGGGAAGTGCGTAAGTTTTATTATTTTGCAATGCGAGGCGTAATAACCTCGCATTTTCTATTTTGTCCAGAAATTATCCGATATCTCAGCTACCGTCCCTTGTTCGCATAAAGCGGATCATCAAGCAGGGACTGCACCTCGTAGATGGAGCCTTTCAATTCTGCGTAGGGTTCCGGCATACGCACAGGTGCAGCGACCATACGTGGCTGATTCGTTGGCTCGCCACGGATAATCGTGTCGTTGAAAGTCTCCCAATCCGGAATGCCCTTCAGGGGCCACGCATCCACAGCACAGTATTGGGCAAGCATCAAGCGACGCGGTTTATCTGAAGTATTCGGGGCAGAGCCGTGTAGTGCCCGAACGTGATGGATTGTAATGCCACCCGCCCTCAACTCAACAGGTTCAGCACCTTCTGGGGTGAAATCTGGATCCGTTACTGCTCCAATAAAAGCACCGTCCTGGTGATGGTCTAACGTCGGTCCCTTGTGGGAGCCGGGAAGTATCATCAATGCGCCGTTCTCTACAGTCATATCGTCAATCACGACCCCGACTGCGAGCAGATCGTCGTTGGTGTGTGGGTAGAACGCCCAATCCTGATGCCATTCAACCGGACTTCCAAACTCCGGATACTTCATGTTCAATTTATGTCCATTATACCGCACCCCCGGTCCGATGAGTTGCTCCACAATATCCAAAATCTTGGGGTGCCGTAAGGCGTAATCGTAAACGACGTGGTGTAGCCCCGGATTTTTGATACGCCGTACGCGCGGGTTCGCCGGCGTATGTCCGGGTTCCAGGTCGAAAATGTCGGTATGTTCGGTAACCTCTCTCGATTTTTCGACGAATTCATCGGTGACGCGTTGGAGATCCGCGACCTCTTCCGCTGTTAACACTGCTTCAACACCCAGGTAACCCTTCTCGTCATAAAAATCACGTTGTTCATGTGTGAGCATTTTTCTGCCCCTCCTAAGGAAGTGATGTTGCTATTATAACCCAAGTTGCCAGTTATTTATAGACATAGCACTCCGCTGGAGTGCAAGAATCTGAACACGCTGTTTTCTATAGACATATCACCCCGGAATCAACGGTATGAATGCCTTATGGCATTCACCGGGGGTGAAGAAACATACCGAAAAACTTTTTCAAACGGGTAGAATTCATTAGTAGCAACTTGGGTTATTATACGTCAAAACGTTAAAAATTTCAACCCTTACCTAATACTCTCTCATAAACTTCTTGTACCTTCTGGACGTGCATTTCAATGCTGAACGCTTCTTCAGCGTATTTTCTTGCGCGTTGCCCCATACGTCCGCTTCGGTCTGGATCTTTAGCCAGCTCAATAATCTTATCCGCAATTTCCTCTATGGGATCTAATGGCACAACGTATCCCGTTTCGCCATGAACAATCATTTCAGTCGTGCTGCCAACTGGGGTGCCAATGACAGGTTTGCCTACCGCCATCGCCTCCGCGATGACACTACCCGCTGAAAGGGTGACGAGTAGATCGAGTTCCTGCATCGCCTTGGGCATATCGGTGCAGTGGCCTGTGAAACGAACGAACGCCTGCATCCCATATTTGGCTACCAACTGGCGGACTTCATGTTCGTAAGTGCGGTGTTCTGCCGTATCCAATGCGGCACCGATGACGTGAAACCTAATCTCCTTGCAGTGTGTAACAACCTTGGCGGCGATCTCAACAAACATTTTCTGACGTTTGAAGGGTTCAATCCTACCGACAATACCGACGACATATTTCGCCGAGTAGACGGGTCCAGAAACCGGTTGAAAAACGGATAAATCAACACAATTATGGACGACCTCAATTTTTGGGGCATTGATCCCTGCTTGAATCAGCGGAAGACTGCTCTGTTCGGAGATAGCGATGATACTGTCCATCCGGTCGAATCTGTATTTTCGGACCTGTGCAGGCGTAAGGAGATTCCGGACGTGCGAAACGACAGGAATTTTCAGATGTTTTCTAACCGACCATAGATACGGGTTAAACCACGAATCCGAGGTATGGGCGAGGTGAGCGTCATGCGCCTTGGCAAGTGAAACTAATTTTCTGGCGGCACTGTATCTCGTTATTAACGATTTCGTCTTACGCCACGGCGGCAGATCAAGAATCACCGTAGGAATATTGGCACGTCTCAAGTGTTCCACAAAAACACCGTCATCAGGACAGACAACAAGTGGACGATAGCGCGTCCGGTCAATATTCTCGACCAGATAAGCGAGTTGCTTTTCACCGCCACCAATGCTCGACCCACAGTGGCTGAGATAAAGTATTGGAATCATCTTTCCAAGGATTCACACGTCAAATCTGATGCGTCTGTAAATATGGCGCAAGGACAGTTCACAAGGAATTGAAACAAGCGACACCGTATCGTCTTTTGAACTGCGACAGATGACATGCGTGTCTCCATAAACCTTACACAGGAAAATCAAGCTGCTGATCCCGGAAAACTTGACTGACCGATCGGTGTTGATGGACTCTCAATATGGCTTGAGAGAGGAGTGGCGCGATAGAAAGGACCTTAACTTTTCCATCGAGTTGCTTTTCAGCAGGAACGGGGATCGTATTGGTAGTGACCACTTCGCGAATTGCTGGATGACTGAGCCGTTCCAATGCTGGCCCCACCAATATAGGGTGTGCGATACACACATAAGCGGGTTCTGCCCCCGCCTCTGCCAAGGCTATGGCTTGTTGGCGAATCGTCCCCCCTGTTTGTATTTCATCGTCGGTAATAATTGGGGTTTTGCCTTCAACATCTCCAACAAGCTCGACGAACTTAACGCCCTGTCCATCAACCCCGGTTCGCCGCTTGTGCATGATGGCTAACGGCAGTCCAAGAATATCTGCGTATTTTTCTGCTAATTTAGCGCGACCTGCATCAGGGGCAACAATTACACCATTTTCGACCTGTTTCTCGCGAAAATAATTCGTCAAGGTCGTTAGGGCGGTCAAGTGATCCATAGGAATATCAAAGAAACCTTGTATCTGTGGCACGTGTAGATCAATAGCCATGACGCGACTCGCCCCAGCGGTCGTCAAGAGATTCGCCACGAGTTTCGCACTGATCGGTTCGCGCCCTGTTGTTTTGTGATCTTGGCGTGAGTATCCAAAGTATGGAATAATCGCGGTAATCTGTCGGGCTGATGCGCGCTTCATGGCGTCAATCGTGATGAGCAGTTCCATCAGATTTTCGTTGGCAGGTTGACTCGTTGGCTGCACAACATAAATATCGGTCCCTCGGATACTTTCCTCAATCTGAACGCGAGTCTCCAGGTTAGGAAACGGCTCAATTGTAATTTTACCGAGTTCAACACCTAAAATCGCAGCGATATCTTTTGCCAACGCCGGGTTGGCACTGCCAGCGAATAGCCTGAAATCGTCGTTAACTTGCTGATCAATCAGTGGGGACATGCCAAAACCTCCTTATACCCAATTATTTTAGTTCTCACATATTGCTCCGCTCAAGCATAAACCGTAAATCCTCTACATTTTGTCAGGTTATGTGTATCCTATGGAAAGAATGTACCCATCAAGATCCATATAAAGATCATGAAGCCAACCGGAACAACACAACCGATTATAGACTGCCGTATTTGAATTTTTCGACTCTTCGCTTTGTAACTATCCGTATACAAAGCCGCGTATTCAGGTGATTCCCCAAGGAGCCGTGAGGCAGACGGGGTGGGCTCATAGATAGATGCGATAATAATACCGAGTATATTCCCCAAAAAACCGATGAAAAACCATGTTACCTTTTTGGCATCGGATTCTGCGTCTCGTTCAGCCGTTAGATAGGCTTGTGCTGTGGTGGGTTGTAGTTGTTGGTCATTCATTCAGAGATTCCTCCCTAAACTGTGTAAATGCTATTATGGCACTAAGGATTCACCTGTCATTTCAGAAGGTTGTGCCAAACCGAGAAGGTGGAGCGTTGTTGGTGCAATGTCGGCAAGCCGTCCGCCCGCACGGAGTTGCTGTCCTTTGCGTTGATTATCAACAACGATGAGATCTACATCGTATGTGGTATGTGCGGTATGAATACCACCGGTCTCTGGATCAACCATCTGCTCACAGTTCCCGTGGTCTGCGGTGACGATAAGCGCACCGTCCTTTTTAAGCACAGCATCAACGATTTTTCCGACCCCTACATCAACTGCCTCAACTGCCTTGATAGCGGCTGAGAGCGAACCGGTATGCCCCACCATGTCGCCGTTGGCATAGTTGAGCACCATCAAGTCGTATGTGTCGGAAGCGATACGACGCAACATCTCCGCCGTCACACCCGGTGCGGACATCTCGGGTTTCTGGTCGTAGGTCGTCACGTCACGTGGCGAGGCGATAATTTGACGATCCTCGCCTCTGTAGGGTTCATCTCGGTAGTCGTTGAAAAAGAAGGTAACGTGTGGGAATTTCTCAGTCTCCGCGCATCGGAACTGCGTCAGTCCCATCTCGCTCACATAAGCACCGAGTGTATTCCGCATCTTGGGTGGTTTTTTGACAGCGGCTTCGACAGGCATCCCGCGTTCGTACTCGGTCATTGTGACAAATTTAACGTCAGGTTTGCAATTCCGTTTAAAGCCCATCTGTCGCGTGACCCCGTCTTTCCCTTCTGCTTGAAACGGGAATTCATCAAGACAAAAGGCTTTCGTGAGTTCTCTGGGTCGATCCCCGCGGAAGTTATAGAAAATGACGGCATCTCCGTCAGTAATACGCGGGAGTGGCTTGCCATCGCGTCCAACGACTACGGACGGACGAACGAATTCATCGCCCTTACGATTGGTGTCATCAGGGGTGTCGTAATAGTCCCGATAGGCATCTGCAGCGGCGGCAACATGGTTGTCGGTTCCCTCGGTTAGGAGACGATACGCCACTTCGACGCGTTCCCATCGGTCATCCCGATCCATTGCGTAATAGCGCCCGACAACGGAGGCTATCTGTCCAATGCCTATCTCTTTCAACTTTGCTTCAATCTGCTCACAGAATTGGATACCGAGGTCTGGCTGGCAGTCGCGTCCATCGCTGAAATTGTGAATTAGAACTTGGTCAGATTTGAGTCCGTTCGCCTTAGCGAGTGTGAGGAGCCCATATAGATGTTCAAGTGAACTGTGAACACCCGCGTCGCTTGCCAACCCCATGAGGTGGAGATGTGTTCCGTGCTTTTTGGCATGCGCGATTGCGTCCAAAAGCACTTGATTCTGAGCAAACTCGCCGGAACGGATCATAGTGCTGATACGGAGGAGTTCCTGATTCACGATGCGCCCTGCCCCGATGTTCTGATGCCCGACTTCACTGTTGCCGATGACCCCCGGGGGTAAACCGACATCTTCGCCGGAGGTATGGATTTGGACGTTTGGATAGTTCTGTCGAAGCCAGTCATCTACGGGTGTCTGTGCGAGATGAACGGCGTTCGCGTGCTGGAATTCGGGATACGGATTATTGCCCCAGCCGTCTCGAATGATGAGAACGACGGGGCGTTTCTGCTGGGATGTCATGTAAATTCCTTCTTAATTGCCGATGTATGTGAAATTCCGTTTTAATCATGCTATACTATTTTATGAGGCGTTGAACATGACGCGTCTGTAGATGGCACGCAAAGACAACGTGCATTCAATTGAAGCAAGTGGTAGCATATCTTCAAGATGTTCAAAGGACTCAGATGTGTTTGTGCGGTAAGTGTTGACATGCGTGTCTCCGTAAATCTACCTTTTTGTCAAATTATTTTAACAAATTTTTGAGGAAAAATCAAGATGTCATTCAAATCTATCTTCATTTCTGTTTTTTTGGGGACATCCCTGATTGTCGTCGCCCTGATTTTCAATGCGAAACGTCCAATTACGGAAACAAGTCAACCCAGTGCCGATTTTGTGCGAGCGACAGGAAAGTGTGCGGCGTGCCACCGCCGCGAGACAGCGGCAATTATTCACCAATTTGAACGCAGTGAGCACGCAAAAGAGGGTGTCACCTGCTTAGATTGTCACAGAGCCGTCGAAAATCAAGAAACACAAGCACACAAAGGGTTTACTATCGCCAAGCATCTGACAGCGAAGAATTGCAGTGAATGCCACGCAACGGAGTATACGCAATTCCTCCGAAGTCGGCACGCGGCACCGGCTTGGGCAGCGGTGTCAGGCGCGAGAGACTTCACTGCAGAACAGATCGCCTTCGCTGAGAAATACCATAAAGGCGCCGTAAATCGTCCTGCAAATCAATTGGCAGTTACGGAAGGCGAAAGTGCCATTAACGTCGGATGTTTGGGATGCCATGATATAGGTAAACCAAACGCTGATGGCTCTATCGGCAGTTGTACAGCATGCCATGCTCGCCACTCCACCTCTATCGCTTTGGCACGGGAACCGGAAACTTGCGGACAATGCCACATGGGACCAGACCACTCACAAATTGAAATCTATCACGAATCTAAGCATGGAGTGCTTTATAACGCACAAAAAGCAGACATGAATCTCAAAGCACCTCCGAAAATACTCACCACAGCGGATATGTCGGTCCCAACATGTGTGACATGCCACTTAAGCGGCTTAGACGGATTGAATGTAACACACGATACAACCGAAAGACTTTCATATTGGCTATTTGCAGCTGTCTCCGACAAACGTCCGACCTATCAACAGGGACAAGATACAATGCAGGAGACCTGCTTAAAGTGCCACGCGCGGTCGCAAGTCGAAAAATTTTATCAGGAAGCTGAAGGTGTTGTCGCTGATACCAACGAAAAAATTAGAGAAGCCACAGCGTTGATGAAATCCCTTCGTGAAGAAGGATTACTAACCGAAACCTCTTTTGATGAACCCATCGAATTCCTCTACTTTGATCTGTGGCACTACTATGGTCGAACCGCCAAACACGGTGCATTCATGGGTGGTGCCGATTTTGTTCAATGGCACGGGAATTACGAACTTTTGTTAAAGATGACGGAGTTGAAAAAAATTGCTGGAGAACTTAGAGAAAACGCTGGAAACCCGTAACGGATTTGCTGCCAGACTCCTTGACATTTTCATCATCGCGAACCTTGCGTTCCTGGCACTGGATGTGTTTATCGCCCACGCAGTGAATGGGTTCGCGCATTGGGCGGAATGGATACCCTTCTATTTCTCGCTGGGTGCCCCCGTCCTTCTCGTTTTAACCCTGCTTGGAAGAGAAAAGTCATGGACCCACGGGTGCCGCCTCGGGATTGGCTGGAGTGCCATCTGTATCGGCATTGCGGGCATGCTTTTTCATCTCAACAGCCATTTTTTCTCCGAGCTGACCCTTAAAAACCTCGTTTACACGGCTCCTTTTGTGGCTCCACTCGCTTTTACAGGGATAGGCCTGCTTTTACTCATGAACGGTATGATCCACGATACGGATTTAGAATGGGCACAATGGGTCGTGTTCTTAGCCGGATTCGGATGGTTTGGAAATTTTATCCTATCGGTCTTTGACCATGCACAGAACGGGTTTTTCAACCCACTTGAGTGGTTACCTGTCTTCACAAGCGCGATTGCGGTTGGAAGTTTAGTGACAGCCGTCCTGGTCCCATACCAACCCCTTTTGCTCAAATTCTGTGTGATTGTGTTGGGGACCAACTTTATCGTAGGGATTGCTGGATTTTTCTTTCATCTTACGGCGGATTTGCAAGCCTCAGTAGCAGGGCAAATAGATGGCTTCCTTTATGGAGCCCCTCTGTTTGCCCCACTGCTATTTCCGAACTTATCGTTGCTTGCGACATTGGGCATCTGGAAACTGTCCAGTAGAAATTGAGGGGTTGCTATCTTAGCCCACCCTTGAGTTGACTCCACGTTGTGGCGAGTTTACCACGCGCTTCCACATCTTGCGGGGTTTCCATGACCTTTTGGATGTCGGCTTCACTTAATGTTTTCTCATAAAGCCGCACTTCATCAATTCTACCCGGGAAGTGGTCGGTGGCGTTGCCGAGGTCATCGCCGCCAATCCAGAGTTCTAAGCCGGAGGGAGCGATTGGCACATCATTCGCAGCGTCGCCTTCGAGTTCGCCGTTTATGTAGACCTTCATCGTCTTTCCATCGAACGTTCCTGCGAAGTGATACCATTCACCGACTTTCCAATCGGTTGTTGTGGATTGCGCGAAGGTATTGTTGGGTTTGACGAGAAAGTCGATGCTGTCTGCGTTGCCGAAGTCGAAAATGACGAAGATGGAGTTGTTTTTACTCATTAAGCGGTGACCGGTGAGTGAATCGTTTGGGCTGAACCACGCCATGAGGGTGATATTTTCTTCGATTGCGAAGGCAGGATCGTCTGCGACGATGACATGGTCGTCGACCCCGTTAAATTCGAGGGCGGTGCCGAATTTTCCCTCAACCCATTTCGGCTTACCGTTAAACTCGCCGTCGTGTCCGTTGCCTGTGACATCTATGGCTTCTTTACCTTTGCCTTCATCAAAGGGCCAGTAAGCGACGAGTCCATCTTCTGCTACGTTGGCGACACTAAAGTTGGCAATCATTAAAAGCAAACAGAGCGACAATACACAGGTAACTTTAGGCATTGCGATTTCTCCTATGCAAAAGCGAAAATTCTGGATTTGTATCCTGGGGAACTTATAGATATTATAACATATTTGTGAAAAGGAAGTGTAGAAAAAATATTCTCTGAATCAGGATAAACCCCTCAATCCGCTTTATCAAGGGGACAAGATTTTAAGCTGGGCAGGATAGGAAAATGTGTTAATTGTCTGAATCACGGATTATCACGGATTTCGCGGATAAGAGAAAGTGTTTCGTCTTAAAATTCGCATGGTCGGAGATTCAGAGGAGCTTATAAATAATTCTTACTTCAATACCACGATCCGTTGGGTCGCAGAGAAGTCTCCCGCTATGAATTGTAAAAAATAGACCCCACTTGACACAGGTTCGCCTATCGCATTCCGTCCATCCCAATAGGCTGCACGTTCTCGTGTCAGGTAGTATCCCATAGGTTTGAATCCGACAGAAATCGTTCGGACCAAACGCCCACTTACATCGTAGATGTTCACACTTACATCCGCGGCTTCTGCCAACTGATACGGAATCCATGTTTCAGGATTGAAAGGGTTAGGGTAATTTGGGAGAAACTTCGTTTCTCTAACACTCTGATTCGCTTCTGCCGTTCGGTTCGGTGCTTCCAACCCTGCACCTTCAGCGGTAATCAGTAGATCTGCCCAATGTGCCCAGTCACAATTTGGGTTTTCCTCAGCGTCTGTTACCAATTCCAGCAATACAGTTTCACCCGCAAACTCAGAAAGAGAGATATGGGCATCTACCCAACCGGGTATATCTGTAAAGTGTTCAAATTGCTGTCGTCCATTTAGCAGCACCTTAAAAGATAAACCATCACTACAACTTTCATCTTGCAAGCCCATTGAAAAGGAAAACATTAACTCATGCGCTTTGGGCAAAGAAAGTAAAAATTGGAGAACAGTTTGTCCGTCCGGAGGCGGATGGGCAAAGATGCTCAGCTTTTGCACTCCACCGATAGTTGCAATAGTAGGTTCACCTGAATTCCAAACACTCCCAAGTCGGAATATACCCTCAAACTGCAATCCAGTAACGAAATCAGTGTCCCTCAAATTATATGGGGCAACCACTTCAGCACCAGACTGAAAGAAAAAAAGAATCTGTACCAGTAGTTCGGTTTCAAGCGAATATTGTCCGTTTCCTTTATTCTCCACTGTATCAGGGACGTTTCTTATCGGTTCAGTGGGAAGATAGAATCCTACCTTTATAGGCGTGTCTGATAGTTCAGAGACGATTTTAGGTTGCCCCCACCTCGCCCAATCCCATCCTGTATTTCCTTTGGGACCTGGCGTGATAGTAAAACGCAGTTTAACACGTTGACCACGATAGGGAGTCATATCTATATTGATATGTTTCCATCTCTGCGCGTTGTGATGTTGACGAAAAATCTCATTGCCTTGCACTGAAACAATGAAGGTTACACCGTCGGAGTTTTCAGAGCCATCCTGCAGCCCGATATCGTATTCCAAACGAAGGCGTGGACTCTCTGGCAACGAGAGTTCCCATTCTCCGAATGTATTACCAATAAGACCTTGCCAAGGTGGATGTGCCTCAATCGCTGGTTTACGTATACCAGAAACGGATGCCTCAATTCGTCGGAAGGTAGCTCCTTTCTGCTGCGGTAATTCTTGTCCATTCACGACAATGCCTGTTCTTACAAGATGAAACGGTGCCAATAAATCAATTTCCTGACGGACATCCGTCTTTTCCAGTCGGAAAAGAGCGGCATTTTCTGTCACACGCGACTCTATTAGAGAAACACCTTCTGGTAAAGTGTTAATATGTACTTGAGAAAAATCGCGTGGGGTTTCGCTCAAAAGATAAGATTCCCTCGGATCCAATCCAAATATCTTCGTTTCGTTATAAGCATGCCAATGTGGTAAACTCCGATCTGTTTTTACCTCTGTCACGCCAAAGACTCTTTCATATCCGACCTCGCCAAGCGGTAAGTCAAAAGTAGCCCCTCCATCTGTGGCTTTGAGCGTTGCGATTTCACCATCCTTGCCTATATACTGGAAGAGTGTATCAGTCTCCCAGTCCTTTTCAAAGTCAGACTTCAGGCTAAATTCTTGCCAAGTTCTTGCAATTGATAGTAATTTTTGTGTTTCAACCCGTTCAGGGTCCAAGTCCTGCTCTGACCAGATGGTAAGCGTTGGTAAAACCCCCCATTTCTCGTATGATTCCAGAAATTCTTGGTAAAGTTGTAGACCGCCATCAGGGTTAGGCAATGCCAAATAGCCGTAAGGCAATGTATAAGGGAAAAATAGAAACGCACTAATTGGGTGTGGGGTTCCCCGTGGCGTGGGATCCCATAGTGGTGGGAGTGACCAACGCTGCGCGAAACTCTCACGGAAGAAAGTGACTTCATGCAGATGCTCACCGCTAAAAACAACACCCGGCATCGCCTTCACCAATTCCTCGTGCATTAGGACGTTCCCTTGACCAGCGTTTAATCCCTCAATCAATCCATTTGCATCATTGGCTACAAAGTGACTAACGTCTAAATGGAAGGCATCCACCTCATATTTTTCCCAGACATTTTTCAGTTGTTGGACGAGGACTTTTCTAAATGCAGAACTCGCGAGATTTATGAAAGCGTGACGTTGGGGAGCATTTGTTCGTTCCCACCACCATCCGCGCCGGGTTTCAGTCCATGGATCTTGAAATTGGAATTTCTGTAATTCCGCGTAGAGGGGATGATAAGTCGAGACGCCAACCAGATTTGTGTGAAGCATCACTCGAAACCCGTGCCGATGTACAGCTTTGACGAAATCCCCAAAATTTGCCTTTGCTGTATAGTCCGGATAATTAACATCGTAATCATCCTTTCGCCACTCATTCAAATACAGCAAGGTTTTTGCGGGATCAACCTGATCCGCTAACTTATCTAATATGCCAACATCCAAACCAGGGTTGACATAGATAACGACCAGACCGATCTCTCCAACCCATGCTGGCATCTCATCCAATCGCCACGGTTCGAAGGTCTGTTCCATCCAATCCCGATACTGTCTCGCAGGCACACGCCAGTCACCAGTGTATGTATTCAATCTCCATACAACAGATTTCGCGGAGGTAAGTGCGTCGAAAGGTGCCTGGTTTTGGGTTTCAAAACCGAGTGCAAAACTCTCTCCCAAATCTTTTTGATAATGGAGTGTTTTAAACTGAAAGGTCGCATCTGCGCTGCGAACGAAAAATCCGCCTTGTTCCCCTTGAAGAATTGCGAGTTGGACCTCCCAACTCCCGGGATACTGAAAACCTTTGGCAGTGATCGGAGTGGTAGCATCAATAATTTGTCCGCCTTCTGTCGGAAGAATGAGGTTTACATCCTTGACATCCAGATTTCCACATCCCCACTGAATCCCATAGACACCTGCTGTGTCGGACATGCCTGTCTGTTCAATCAGTAAATCATTCGTATTCTCATCGACGGCTATGAAGAGGCGAACTTCGTTTTGTCCGTGCTGAAATATCAGTTCTGCTTTGAATGGTGCAACTTTTCGAACGGATGTTAGCGAAATTTCGTCCGTCCAGACATGTCCTCCCTGTCTCCTGAGTAATCCACTCCGTCCGCGAATACCCGTGGGCATACCATCAACATTGAAAGGTAAGGTGTAAGTTTCTTCTGTGAGTTTGTTATGGAGATGGGTAATAACGCCGTTTTCAAATTGGACTTCATACGCGTCGGTTTTGACGAGGACAATGTTATCAAGGATGGTGATTTCGGCAGGCTCGGCGGGTTCAGCGTGGAGCATACAGACTATCCCAATTAGAATTGCTATGACGAAAAGGCGCATATTGTTTTCCTATAGAGATGTTGAATTTGACTGTAGTTTCGTTAAACAAGGTTTAACAATCATACATTAGCATATTCCACAGCGAATATCAAGCCATTCGGAATCCTGAAAAAACGCAGCTGGTCCCATTGCACAACCTAACAGGTTATGCTACAAAAGAGCCCTCTGCGTAAGTCCTATGGGATATTAAATCGCACGCTCAATGGACCAATGCCGATCTGTGCTTTGGACGACAACGGCACCCGGCATGTCCATCTGTGTCAGCATCTCGTTGACTTCGGTAAGGGTGAACGCGGCGAGAAAGGAGTCGTAGTAGAGTTTCTGTTGGTAAGGGGTATCGCCAGCGGCATACAGATCTACAAAGGCTTGCGCATCCGCGGGTGTTTTAGGACGGATGAGATCGCGGATGAGAACTGTTCCTTGCGGACGGGCAACTCTGCCCATCTCTTTGAGTGCCGACATCGCATCGTGGATGTGATGGACAATGCTGTTGGAGATGAGTCCGTCAAAGGTGTTATCAGGGTAGGGTAGGGTTTTAGCATCGACGCACTCAAGGGTTATCCGATCGGTGAGACCGGCATCTGCGACGTGACGCTTCGCTATCTTTAGCATCTCTTCGGAGAGGTCAATGGCGGTGATGTGGATATCGGGACAGTGTTGCGCGAGGAGGATCGGAATCTGTGCGGGACCGGTGCCGACATCGAGAAAATGTCCAGTGCTCGCACCGAGCGCGACAACGCGATCTACGAAAGCCTGGTCAACCTCACCGTGCTCCATCGCATCGTAGGCTTCGGCGGCTTCCGCTGTATCCATGACTTCTGGTTCTACAATTCGTTTCATTTTGTTGTGTCTTTCTGGAGATGTATTTGGAGTCGCGTAATTTATTGTGCCTTGCGACGGGCAATGAATTGCCCTACTACGAACCAGATTCTATTCGTCAGACTTTTTCAAATCCTTTGTTACGGCACAACGGCGTGTGCCTACTACTTTACTCAGACACTAATTTTGCAACAGTTCTCGCGTTTTGACGAATTTGATCGGGTTGAAATTGCGTGTACATACCGACCGCCATCGCGTCCGTTGGCTTGATATTCTCAAGCGCGACTTCAAGTGCCTCATGTGGCTCGTTCCTACCCGCGGCTAATACTTTTATGGCGATGATCGGCATAGGTATTGCCTGTATCGCGGCGAATGCTGCATATCGATCGTCTGGCAGATAGAGCTCCCTATGTCTCGTATGATTATACAACGCGCAGACATAAAAATCAACATCATACCCTTCAGTATAGCAGTATTTGAGGACCTGTGGATCGTGCGTGCCGAGTCCGGCTGCATAACCGAGGTCGCGAATACGTTTGAGTCCGTCGCGTAAGGAACCGAGTCGTCCTTCTGAATACAATTTATCGGTTGTGCCGCCGTGATGGTAGATAGCAATCGGTCTATAGCGTGCAATAATCTGTAGGTAGTCGTCGAGGTTAGCGTATTCTGTATCTTTCGGTGTCTGCGCGATCCACTGAATCGTGCCACCGGTGTTCCAGTATTCGTTGAGTGTCCGCATGATGTGCCTATCGGCGCGAGCGAGGACGGTGTTAATTCCGTTCTCTTCTGCTTGCCGGAGGTCTGCCATAATTTGGAGTGTCGTATAGTAATCCTCCATGGCTTTCGATGCCGCTGGGGAGTGGTGCGAAATGCCGCTATAGGGGTTACCACCAATGATGAGTCGTGTGATACGATGTGATGCGATAGAAATTGTGGGTAGTTTCATCGTTTATTTTCTGAAGCCTTATTTTTCTTGAGAGACTCGTCTCTACTTCCACTTAAATTCACTTGCGGGGCCATGATTCTTTTTTACGTCGGTTTTGGAGATTATACCGTTTGGACGTGTATAAAATGTGAGTTGATAGGTATAACCGGTGGCTATGTATGTTCCACTTACTTTCCGCATACCACCGAAGTGGGTTGGATGGCCTTGTCGGAGTTGGGGTCCCAACATACGGCTTGCTTGCCTGGGTAAGAAACCAGGGACAGGAATTTGCCAGATATAAGTTCGCCAACCTGTTCCGTTATCGTTGACTTCCTTCGGTGCTCCCCATTTCTGAATAGCCTTTGAGATGTGTATGCCTCTCCATCTACCTATAGTTTGCTGCATTTTCTCCTCCGACGAGCGTTCCAAGGTAGAGGCATGTGGTCTATCCCTTAAATGTGCCGGTGCTGTACATCCTGCCACTAAAATACTTGCGATAAACGCTACGTATAAAGGGAGCGCAAATCTGTTCATTTTCAAAAAAGTCTGCTGGAAAATTTGGCTCACCACAATGAACACCCCCTCCTTAATCTTGTCAAGTAAATAGCAATTTCTATGCCAACTGACAACAGTGAAAAAACAGGAAATATTACGGATTTAGTGGGTTTGGCGTGTGTGCTTGCTGCACGAAACGGGGCAAACAGAGAGATACCTGCACGGATTTGTGCAGATACGGGGATAGGAAAAAAGAAGAAGTATGGGACAGCAGGGGCTGTCCCATCATTAGCAATTATCGGATAGCGATCGGATTGCCGGGGGAACCCGTGGCACCTTTGAGACGTAGCGGTGCGAAGCTGAAGGCGAATTCATAAACCTTCGCCGCTGCCAACTCCTCCGTGATAATGTTCTCAAGGTTGTAAATACCGTGTTTGACGATAAACAGCTGATGCACTGGAAAGGCGAGGGTTTCATCAGGATTCGGGACGACTTCGATTCCCCAATTATCGGCACACAACATCACAATCTTCTGATCGACGAGGTATTGCCCCGCCTCCAGTCCGATACCGGGCTCTGTGGCGCCGTAGCGATCGTTATCCGTCATCCAGAACTTCCCCCAACCTGTGTGGATAATAACGACATCGCCGGGGGTAATCTGAATGCCTTGCTTTTCCAAGGCACCCTCCAGATCGGCGCGCGTAATTTCATAACTGTCGCCCAGGCACTCAACGCCTTTATAACCGGCAACATCAATGAGGACACCGCGCGTCACGATGGGTCCTACATTCTCAACGCCGAGCTCTGTGAGACCTTCGGCTTTGGCGAAATCGCGCTGGTGCAATCCGTTGTAGTAGAGATCACCGATGCCGATGTGCCCGAGTCCGTCGAATTGTGTGCCGACCTGACCGATCTCGCCGCTAAAAATTTCCTCAAACCACGTGGTTTTGTTCTCACCGAGGGGACCCGACATCGCTGGAATCCGCAGGCTATAATGGCGCGTCCCGAAGACAGGGATACCGCTTTCGTAGACCCTGCCGAGTTGATAGACTTCACCCGTTTTAATCAAATTTGCGGCTTCCAACACTTTCTCTGGCGTTAGGCGATTCACGGCACCGCGACGATCATCGGCACCCCATTCGGAAGGAAACCACGATTCTTGTGTGAGGGTAACGGTTGCTGTGAGGGCAAGTATACCGAAAATAAGCCCAAATAGAATAAAAATCTTGTGTTTTTTCGGTTTTTTGAACATAATTACCTCCTATGGCCTTTACTTCAATTGCTCTAATTCTACTGTCAGCATTTTGCCATGCCTTATGGAATTTCTACGGCAAATCCAGCAGAGATACACGACTCCTCTTTTTCTGGTGTGGATTTTACACCATAGTCATAGCTTTTATTGCCTTTGGCATTAAGCAACCGATAGTCCCGAAACCGGTATGGGGCTATATTGTTGCCTCCGCCTTTGTGCATTTGTTATATAAGCTGTTTTTGACGCACGCGTATACCGTTGGTGAGATCTCATTCGTCTATCCGATTGCGCGTGCTGCCCCAGCTTTCCTACCGCTCTTCGCCTTTCTTTTTCTAAAGGAACGAATTTCCGTGCCAGGTTTGATAGGCATTCTCTGTGTAATGGCTTCCATACTGCTCTACCAACAACGCGAAGCACGTATACAGTTCAAAGCGTTCTTTCGCTTCCTACGCCAACATGATGCCCTCTGGGCTTACGCCACCCTCGCCAGCGTCATTGGGTACTCACTCATAGACAAACAAGGGATGTTTGAATTTCATCGCTACTCAACAGAGGCTCCTTTGTGGCGCGCTGTGACCTATTACTTAATGGAGAACAGTATCTCGCAAGTTTTCTATGGGTTGTCCTGCCTCGTTCGGTTTCCGCGCCAGCAGATTCTTGAGATTGGACGCACGGAATGGAAGCGGAGCCTTGCTGTTGTTAGTCTTTCGCTGATTTCTTATTCACTCATCCTCTACGTCTTAATGACAGAGAAAGTCAGCTACGTGACTGCGGTCCGGCAGTGTTCTGTCATTTTCGTCGTCCTGCTCGGTGGGTATGCCTTGAAAGAAACCTATACAAAACGTCGTTTGATCGCAGCTGCCATGATGATATTCGGCATTTTTCTAATTGCTAATTTTTAATCATACCTTGCGGTGGTGTATAACGCGACTCGAAGTTCAGAAACTTGAACCTACCAATGGATGCGTGAAACCCAACGCTTTTCTCTTTCCAACGTGCCTTATCTGTTGGGTTTCGCTCTATCTCTATCAATCACCGATTCATGGAAAAGCAAGATTTCTACTATAAACAGAGTGGTCTTGGTCTTTACCGCTCAACCCAACCTACGCGAATATTATTCGCATTTTTAACTATCAAACTCATGTTAATAATTAAAAACCTCAACCGAAGGAGACCCCCAATTTGACGCTTCGTTCCGGATGATTGTCCATCTCTATGTAGGCTTCGACTGAATCCTCAAACGGCACCACAGGGTCAACGACCCCTTCACAGTCAAATCGTCCTGCAGCAAGCCACTTCCAACAGGTATCAATAATCCGCTTAAAATTCCAACGCGGATGATCGCGGTTCGGGTCACTGTTGGCGCGTGCGAAGATGATGTTCGGGATATTGACGTGCGCGACAGCACCGAGGTCAAGTCCACCTGTGCACGCTTTTGCACGCCCGGCATAGACGATTGTTCCCTCAAAAGTGACGCTGCGGAGGGCATCATCAAGTGCCTCATAGATTGCGCTGGTTTCCACAGCCACATCAACACCAAGTCCATCGGTCGCTTCTTTGAGCACCTCACCGACATTGCTGGCAGTCGGGTCAATGACAAGTTCCGCCCCCGTCTTTTCAGCGACCTTCCGCCGTCTTTCAATCGGGTCCACGGCAGCCACGAAGTCAGCCCCCGCGATCCGCGCCATCTGCACCGTCATCAACCCAATCGCACCCAGTCCAAAGACAGCGACCCGTTCGCCGACACGCACTTTTCCATCACGAATCGCGGACATAGCGAAATGCGCTGGATCGTAGCAGACCGCCTCTTTCCACGTCATTCGGTCGGGCATCTTGAGGACACTGTCTGCACGCCATGTGTGTGTCTCCTTGAGGTGTCCGTGGTTCGTGACGCGTTCTCCAATCTCGAAACCTTCAACGTCGTCCCCGATCTCAACGATTTTTCCAACACACATATTCCCAAGTCTCAGTGGAAAACTTGGGTTGTTGTATCCGTAGTAGGCTGTGAGTTCAGTGCCGCGTTTGGGTGCCCCGAATTCGACTTGAACCCTGACGCTGTCTGCGGGGACGGGACCGTCCTCATATTCTCTTAAAACGGGTTGCCGCGGGGCAACTGCTACTAATTCTTTTGGCATGTTTGTCTCCCTCAAGTGTTTAACGGCACACGGCGTGTGCCTACTACCTTAGTGTGGGATACCCAATTGATGCATCCGACGGTGAATCGCTTCTCGTGCTTCTTGGAACGGACGAGAGAGAAATTCCAAATGGTCATCCTCGCCGTGATGGTGTGTCACAGTGCCGGGTTCATGGTGGCGCGCTGTCTCTTGAATATAGGACAACCCACCCTCAATCAAAGTCAGCATATAGTTCGCGGTTTCTGGGTCAAACATCCACCACTCACCGCCGACCGCGATGTAGACGGGGGAGGTGTGAGCGATGATGCCGCGTCCCCATCCGTCGTGGTGTGGAACGGCTTGTGCGTAGTTCGGTCCACCGCATCTCGCCGCGATCCAAGAGTGTTTGTCCACTTTCAGATTCGCCTTCAGGTGTAGATGCGCTTTGCCGTCCTTGTCCTCAGTCGAAGCGACGACGCGTCCCGCCTGAAGAATCTGCAAGGTATGGATCGGGAAGATGGAATCCGCGGAGGCTTCGACCTCAACCGTGCCGCCGTTCCCGGGCAGGTTAATCGTGCTACCGATCGGTTGCCCATCGACGGTTAGACGGATCATCGGACCCCCGCTGAGGAATGTATTTCCGGCACTCATGTATTTGCACCAGTTATCGTAATTGAATTCCTCGTTATCAGGGATATGGACATAGGTGCGGTAAACGCCTACGGGGACATCGCTACTCATCTTATCTGTTCCACCAACGAGCGGCAATTTATAGCCACAGTTGAGATAACGGTAGTATTCAAGGTGTCCATACATCGCGTTGGTGAGGTACTCGACGGCGTCAACACGTCCGGTGGCGATGAGTGTCGCGGGTTCACAATTCGGATTTGGGATATGTGGCAAAACAACAGTGCCGCCCTGCGCATGGCACGCATCCGCCCAGTGCGAAAGCGTGACCTCCATATTTCCACCGAGTTCTGCTTCCCCAGGACCGTCTGAACACCACGGTGCGACCTGTTCCTTCAAACCGAGGAGCGTGAGATGACCGAGGAGATGCTGGCGATTTTCCTGCGTCGCATAGACAATGCTCCGTCCATCGGCAGAGGTTGTGGGTCTCCCGATGAATTCCTCTGTATTCGTAAAGAGATGTCCCCACTGCGAAAGGAGAAGGTTGACAACCCCCAAATCTTCGCCTTGTGCTTCGGTATGCGCCCCCTGCGTAGACAGGAAATGGACGTGCGTATCGCCGCTGAAATAACGTTCGGCGTTCATATCACACCACCGTTTTAACCGAAGCGTTAACTCGCGTTGTCCAGGTTTTATGTTGACGGTAGTTCGCAAGGGGGTGTATTCAAAGCCGCGGGCAACATCAACGATAACGTCTCCACGCGGGAGCCATCCCTGACATGTCCCGTCAATATAGGCATAACTGATCTGTCCTAACCGGACATCACCCCCGACATCTACATGCCATGTCCCCATATTCGAATTGACGTGGGCATGGTGTCCGTGTGGGGCATACGGCACTCCGTGTGGGGAACGGAAATGGATGCGACAAGGAACCGGTTTGTTTGTATCCTCGTCAATGACGGTGGTATGCACCCAGTTCCTGCCAGAATCGATGACCTCTACCTTAACCCGTTCATTGGGTTGAACCATCCCCTTTTCTTCGACTTCCCCCCACTTGACAGTGCCAAGTGTCTCACCTTGATTTTTGACTTCAACGCTTGCGGACGGCGTGGCGGATACTTCAACGTAAGCAGGACTGCTTTTGTTGTTTTGGGATTCCCCCCAGCCTTTGAAATCGTCGTCGATAAAGGCATCGGGCGTGTTTTCGGGTAATGGGTAAGGGTAGGTCGCAACGCCACGGTCAACAGTGACTTCCATATCAAAGGGTTTGTCGGCATCCTCAGATTGCGGCAGCGTGATTTTGACCTCGCGACGGGGACGACGTGGGATCGGGTCTTCGTCAAGATAACCGAGCGTGACCGCTGCAACGATAAAACGCCGGTCCTGCGGTTGTATTTCAATTGACGCAACTTCAACGCCATCTCTGGGATTCTTCCATATCCATAAATAGTAGTCGCGCGGTGTCCCTTGGCTGACTTCGGTCTGCCGGTTGCCGGCGGATCCCCAAGGTCCCTCGTGCCGTGGCGATAAACTTTCCTGTCGGTCAGGTATAGCAAGAAACGTCTGTTGTCCCCATCCCTGTGGCACACTGCCGATCTCAAAGCGTTCACGAATCGGCACACTCACCGATTCACCATCAGTGTAATGGAAAACGTAATTAGCAATCAGTCTGCCGATCGGTTCGCCTTCAGGGATGCGTGACTCAAGCAGCCGATGTACGAAGATCACTCGCTTCGGACTTGCACCGACAGGAACTTGGATGGCGTCAGTGTTAACGTCCTCACCGAAACCCAAGAAACAGGTTGTGCCTTCAGCGATGTCGAAAGGAAGTCCGTGGAACGTCTGTGCTCCGAGGGTGGGCGTTGCGTTCTCGCCGAGAATCTCTGTGCCGACATTGCACACAGCGGAAAGTGAAATAGATTGGTAGTCTCTCATGTTTTCTAATCTTCCTTTTAAAGCCCCAGCGGGGCGACATGTCTATAGAGGAAAATCAATTGATTTGCCCTGCTCAGAGGACATATAGAACGCTTGCATGAGTTCAGTGAGGTTCCGTCCATCTTGGATGGTAATCGTCATCGGTTCATCGCGAAGAATAGCGTTAATCCACTGTTGTATCGGTTCAGGGGGTGCTGCGGGGGCATTAGCGATGTATTCCGCTTTCTCCTCATCAGAGAGTTTGCGGGTTTCAAAATGCATTTCACCATCATGTCCCGCGGCGAACGAGCCTTCCGTGCCGTAGATTTCAAGCATATTTGGACCGGAGCGGTGCGTCCATGCAACGTCAATCACCCCGAGTGCCTTGTTCGCAAACTCAACAACGGAAACACTGTTGTCATCGATCGGGAAGTTGCCGGTGAAGTTGTTAATCTTAGCGATAGCACTCTTCGGCTCACCCATCAACCACCGGATAACATCGACACGGTGACACCCTAAATCGAAGAGGGCACCGCCACCGGCGCGTACTGGGTCTGCGAACCACGCACTTGTTCCACTGAACCAACTATCCAGTGCGGCGGAATGCGCAATCCGTCCTCTACCGAAGGTGATGTCCCCGAGAAGTCCATCGTCAATCGCCTTTTTCGCAAACAGGATCTCAGAGTTCGCCCGGGAAGGCAGCGAAATCATGAACTTTACACCCGCCTTCTCGACAGCCTCAATAATTGGATCGCATTCTGCAACAGTAATTGCGAGTGCTTTCTCTGTAAAGATATGTTTCCCGGCTTCAGCGGCAGCGATCATTACCCGCGGGTGGTCGGACGTGATTGCGTCTACGGCGACCGCATCTACATCGTCGCGGCTGAGAACTTCATCGAGATCCGTATAGAATGGAACGTTGTATTGTTCTGCTGCTTCCCTTCCACCGTATTCTTCCTCGTCCCAGACGGCAACGAGTTCGGTTTCAGGGTTTTCGTTAATTTTTCGGGCATAACCACCGGCGTGGACATGCGCCATACTAATCTTTGCGACTTTAATCATGTAATTCTCCTTATTATTTTCGTGAGTTCGATATAAAACGGCTCCTAAACACCATCATGTATGTAGGTTGAACACACCTTAAATCCAACTCAATGCTGAAAAATATAAAATACCTTTGCTCGATAGGAGCAATATGTCTATAGCAATCAATCATTTACTCCGCCCGCTCCATAGTGCGGTATGTGGCTATTACACATAGCACTCCGCTGGAGTGCAAGAATTTGAACATACCGTTTTCTATAGACATAGCACTCCGCTGGAGTGCTGAAACTTATGAAACTAACTGGTTCCCAATATGTGGGAGCCATGCTATATCGTATAGTGCTCCTCTAAATTCCTATACTCCGCCCGCTCCATAGGTGCGGTATGTGGCTATTACACATAGCACTCCGCTGGAGTGCAAGAATTTGAACATATCGTTTTCTATAGACATAGCACTCCGCTGGAGTGCTGAAACTTATGAAACTAACTGGTTCCCAATATGTGGGAG
>JAJEIP010000111.1 GCA_022827885.1 Candidatus Poribacteria bacterium | reverse complement strand
GGTTTGTGATTCAGCGTTTCCATTCGGACCGATGACGCGCACCTCAATGACATCTCCAACGTGAACGACGCTCCGCCGCGTTAAGTCGGCGGTTGCCGCAGCAAAGTAATCGCCTTGCAAGGATGCGGTTATGGTGCTGTTCGTTCTCAGGTTCCGGACGATAACTTGGTAACCGTCAAATGTGGATTTGCCTGCCAAATGTCCGCTGACAACGAATGCCCACGCTTCTTGGGTAACCCCCCTATCCCCCCTTATCAAGGGGGTAATAGCAGAGGGTGCCGCAGCAGCCGCTGTCGTTTCGGTGGGATCCGTCCACGGTGCGCCAACGAATGCGAAGTTGCGGGTTTCTGGAACATTGACGATATAACCCTGTCCACCTTCAATGGGGAAACCGTCATTCGGTGCCCCTGGTGTCCACGCAACGAAACGCTGGTTTGCTGCATCAAGTGTGACGATGGTTGTCGCCCCTGTCATGGCGACAAGGTTCTTGGCATGCATAGGGGTTGGGGGTGCCAATGGCAGGGAAAGCATATTCAACCCTTTGGACAACGTAACGGTGTAGAAGTTGCCAAAATGCGTGCTCTCTGCCGCATCAACGGGTCTTGCGATAAATCCGTGTCTGCGTCCATCGGGTGAGTCATAGTGTCCGACGACAGAGCCGTCCTGATTAATATTCCAACCCTCCGTGCTAACGCTGCCCGGAAACCGCAATTCTTTTAGGTTGAGAGGGTTGCCGACATATGTGCGTGGGACATCCCCCACCTCTTTCGCGCGGCCAACGACACTTCTTGACTCGTTGAGACCGTGGAGAAAAAAGTATTCCAGATTTAGTGCTGCTGGAAGGTCGATAGATAAAAACCTACCCGTCGCCCCACGCATATATGCATGATATGTTCCGGCAGCATCGGCGTAGCTACCCACGATATGGCCCGTCCAACTCACAAAATCGGCATACGTTTCCGATGCTCCGGGTCCCTCAACGATTGTGTCCCCTGAGAAACCACGGCGAACCCCCGAAGCGTCTATAAAATTACCCGTTAGGGCACCCGTCGCATCGGAGATACCGTATATCTCCGTTTCGACGGCACCCGGAAAATCGTATTGCCGCAACTCGCCATTTTCTAAGATGACACCGTGATACAGCCCATCGCTGTCTTGGTAGTGTCCAGCGGCTACCCCATTATTACCCAACGCATAGAAATAAGTGCCTTGTGATCCAGGGAAATCATGGGTCGTAAAAACACCATCAATGAGCGTAAAGCCCACCATTTTTTCACCATCAGCACTTAGCGTGTTGCCGGCGTAATCCTCAAAGTCGCTACTCGCCGCCACCGCTAAAAAGTCTACACCCGGGACATCAATACTCTCAAAGGTATAACCACGGGGTGCGCCAATACGTCTATTGCTGACTCTTGGATCAGTGCTCTCTACGGGTCTTGCGATAAATCCGTGTCTGCGCCCATCGGTTGTGTCATAGTGCCCGACGACGGAACCGTCCTGATTGATGTTCCACCCCTCCGTGCCAACGCTATCTGGAACGCGCAATTCTTGTAGGTTGAGAGGATTGCCGACGTATGTGCGCGGGACACCCCCCACGGGTTTGGCGCGGCCCACAGCAATCAGTCCATCGTTGAGACCGTGAAGAAAAAAGTATTCCAACTCTGCTTTTAGTGGGAGGTCGAGCGTTGCAAAGCTACCCCCTGGTCCACGCAGGTAGGCATGATATGTGCCTGTAGCACTCACGTAACTCCCCACGACATTGCCTAACCCGCTTACAAAATCGGCATAAGTTTCGGGTGCTCCGGGATACTCAACGATTGCATCGCCTGAGAAACCACGGCGAATCCCAGACGCATCTACCATACTCCCTGTCAGCCTCCCCGTGGAATCACTATAACCGAAGATTTGGGTTTCGACGGCACCTGGAAATTTGTATTCTCGCAACTCGCCATCTTCTCCTAAGATGACCCCCTGATAGCGTCCATCGCTGTCTTGGTAATGCCCAGCGGCTACGCCATTATTACCCAACGCATAGAAATAAGTGCCTTGCGATCCGGGAAAATCATGGATCGTAAAAACACCATCAATGAGCGTAAAGCCCACCATTTTTTCACCATCAGCACTTGGTGTATTGCCGGCGTAATCCTCAAAGTCGCTACTCGCCGTCACCGCTAAGAAGTCTACACCCGGAACGTCGATCGTCTCAAAAGTATAGTTCGCATTGGCGGGTGCGACAACGGGTTCATCGCCGACTTGTGCAGTGGCGTTCCTTAGGCAGAAGACACTCAAGCATAAGAAGAACGTAAAGGTATAAAACAGAAAACTGGGTCTCATATGAGTATGCATAAACGAAAACCTCATTTAAAGTATTTTGTTCAAAGAGAAAATAATATATCAGATGCCTACCCTACGGATAATGCTTGTTGGTAAAAGGAAGAACTGGATATCCTTAATACATTTAAAAACACTGAAAAAAAGTATGTAACATTTTGCCAAAAAAGGCAAGGGAAATCTCATCCGTTTTCTTGATTTTCGTTCCGCCACGGCGGTGTGAAAATCATTCATCCCATGGTAATGGCACGTCTAACCGTTCACTGACGGCACGTGCGGATTCCTGTTCCGCCTCTCCGTAACGGATACCTTCACGGCGATGCTGTTCTGTGCGTTCCACTTCAATTGCTCCGGGTAGAAGTGCCCTATCGGTTCCCGGCATCGGTTCGTATGTTTCACGCACATCCCGCACCATCCGATCGACTTCGGCGTGGAACACAGCAGATGGCACAACGGATTCAATATCTATGGCGAGGACCATTCCGCCCTGTGGAGGTTTCCATTTTGCGGTGTCTTCCGGGGGCGGCTGGGTGAAACCTGTGAGTCCCCCACCGAGCAGGTGTGCCACGGCGGTATAGCCGATGCTTTTAAAGAAAGCCGCTGGTATCATTGAAAGTAGGGCATCGAAATCGGGACCGCGTTGGTAATCCGCCATAATGCAGGTTGCGGCGTCAAGCACAACGGGTGATTCCTCGTCAGCGGGAATAGCGAAGCAGATGGGTGGGTTCCCGTAGTAGCCGAGTTGCGGTTTCGGGTCTTGGTTTCCGGCATTACCGTGGTTCCGGGATCCCTGCACCGAAAAACCGATGCATCCGGCTTCATTACACATACGCGCATAATGCCCTGCAGACCCGTAATGCCCAATGTAACGCACCAATCCCATCCCGATGCCCACCGCTTTCGCTTTGGCAATGGCGTGTTCAGTAGCACGCACCATCGGAAGGTAGCCGAGCGTGCCGTTGCCATCGAGCACGACGGCAGTCGGTGTCTCATGGATGATGCGGATATCCGGGTTCGGGTTGAGGTTTCCGTTTTCAAAGCCTGCACAATACCTATTCACAGTCTGCGTGCCGTGACTCCGGACACCCCGTAAGTCAGAGTTGACCAGCAAACGGCTGATGAGCGCGGCGTGTTCGTGTGGAACGCCGGCTTTCTCAAAGCAAGCAGTAGAGAAGTTGAGAAGTCGTTCCTCATCTACTAAGACGAAAGCTTCTGGTGGTCTATTCATTTTTTCTCCTGAGTAGGGTTATTCGTCCCAAGGGAGTGGTACACCTAACCGTTGACTGACCCCGCGTGCGGATTCCTGTTCCATCTCACCGTAACGGATGCCGTCACGACGGTGTTGTTCCGTGCGCTCCGTTTCGATCGCCCCCGGTAGGAGTGCCCTGTCGGTTCCCGGCATCGGTTCATAGGTTTCACGAACATCATGCACCATCCGATCGACTTCTGCGTGGAACACAGCAGATGGCACGATGGATTCGATGTCTATAGCGAGCACCATTCCGCCCATACCGCCGCCACTCCATTTTGCGGTATCTTCCGGTGGGGGTTCAGTGAAACCGGTTAAGGCACCACCGAGTAGACTCGCGATGGCGGTGTAACCGATACTCTTGAAAAAGGCGGCTGGAATGACTGAGAGCAGGGCATCGAAATCGGGCCCGCGTTGGTAGTCTGCCATGATACAGGTCGCGGCATCGAGCACAACCGGGGGTTCATCTTCAGAGGGGATAGCGAAACAGATGGGAGGGTTACCGTAGTAGCCGAGTTGCGGTTTCGGGTCTTGGTTTTCAGCATTGCCTTGGTTCTGATACCCTTGCACTGAAAAACCGATACACCCGGCTTCGTTGCAAATTCGGGCATAGTGCCCCGCAGACCCGTAATGCCCAATGTAACGGACGAGCCCCATCCCGATACCGACCTCTTTCGCTTTAGCGATGGCGTGCTCAGTTGCACGCACCATCGGGAGATAGCCGAGTGTGCCGTTTCCATCAAGCACAACAGCCGTTGGGGTTTCACGGATGACCCGGATATTCGGGTTGGGATTGAAACTCCCGTTTTCAAAGCCGCCACAATATCCGTTAACGGTTCGGGTGCCGTGACTGCGGACACCCCGTAAGTCGGAATTGACGAGCAAGCGGCTGATGAGTGCGGCGTGTTCGTGTGTGATACCTGCTTTTTCAAAGCAAGCAGTAGAGAAATTGAGAAGTCGCTTTTCGTCCACGTGAACGAAGGCTTCTGGTGGTCTATTCATACCAATCTCCTATTTTTTGTCGTAGCACCAAGTGGTTTTGGAGCTTTCAGCTAAAGGGAAGGCTTCACATCTATTCCTCTCCCAAGGTCGGTTTAATTTCCCAGAGTAAAACTGTGCCGTCGGTACTTCTGGTAGCGATCGTCTTTCCGTCAGGTGAATACACGACAGAAACGATGTCCGTATGTGCGGTGAAAGTGGCTTTGTGTTCACCTATTATCGCGTCCCAAAGACGAAGCGTGCCATCTGTGTCCCCAGAAGCGATCGTCTTACCATCGGGTGAATACGCGACAGCACTGACAGTCTGCGTATGTCCCCTGAGTGTGGTTTTATGGTCTCCTGTTATCGCATCCCACAATTGCACGATGTCGTCGCGATAGCCTCCACCAGAAACGAAGGTCTTTCCATCAGGTGAATACGTTAGTGACTCGACTCCACCTTTGTGTCCAGTGGAGATTGTTTTAAGTGCCTCCCCTGTCACAGTATGCCACACCTGTATTTTACCGTTCCAGCTTCCGGTAGCGATCATTCTGCCATCGGGTGAATACGCGACGGAGAGTATATAATCGGGACCTTCATATATAATTTTGCGTTTCTTTGTCTGCGCGTGCCAGAGATACACCGTTCCTTTATGCTGTTTACGATATCCGCCGACGGCAGCGATGGTATTTCCATCGGGTGAATATGCCACCGAAGAGATGTCGTATTCACGCCTTGCGTTGACAGGTTTGAATGTAGCTTTGTGTTTACCTGTCATGGCATTCCATAACCGAACTGTATTGTCAGACCGGTTCACAGCGGCAATCGTTTTCCCATCGGGTGCGTACACCATCGAAGAAAGGGTGCCCTTCGTATGTTGGGTAAATGTAGCCTTGCGTTTCTTGGTCTTAGCATCCCACAATTGCAATGCGTCGCTACGATAGTCCCCACTTGTAGCGATCGTCTTGCCGTCAGGTGCATAAGCCATAGTGCTGATATGGGTATACCCTGTAAGGACGGCGCTGGTTTCACCCGTAACAGCATCCCATAATCGCACGGTGTTGCCTGTCCAATCGCCAGCGGTCGCGATCGTCTTACCGTCGGGTGAATAGACGACAGCCTCAACTGGACCCGAATGTCCAACAAGTGTACCTTTGCGTTCTGAGTTCTGTGTATCCCATAAGTACACCTCACTGTCCATACTTCCAGCAGCCACGGTATTCCCATCGGGTGAATACGCGACAGAACGAACAGGGGCATTCAACCATTGAAACAGGGGATTCATCCACGTTGTATGTTTCAAGATGGGTTTGTGTTTTCCGGTAGTGACATCCCACAACCGCACTGTGCCATCCGTACTCCCAGAAACGAGCGTCTTGCCATCGAGTGAATATACAACGGAATTGACCTGCTTCGTATGTCCAGTCAGTGTTGTTTTGTGGGCACCCGTTTGTGCGTCCCACACCTGCACAACGTTGTCTGTCCAACCGCCAGCCGTCGCAATCGTCTTCCCATCGGGCGCGTATACGAAAGACTGAACGCTCCCTCTTCCCACCCTTTCGAGTGTTCCTTTGGATTTTCCTGTCGCAGTGTCCCACAAATAGACCGTGTGGTCCTGCCTCCTTGCCGTCGCGATCGTTTTTCCATCAGGCGCGTATACAATAGAGGCAACTTTCTGCGTCTGCGTGCTGACTGTGGTTCCTTTTTCTCCGGTCGTGACATCCCGCATCTGTACAATATTCCCCGAAATTGCAGGAAGTCTCGACTCTATTCTTCCTGTTAGTACTGTTACCTGGTTTGTGCCTGCGCTGGCAATGGTGTTTCCATCGGGTGAATACGCAAACGCGAAAGGAGAAACCCCGTCTGTGTACCGCAGCAGCTTTAATTCTTTACCGGTTTTTGGATCATAGAACCAGATACCGATGGAACTGGAAACCGCAAGCCGACTGCCATCCGGAGAGAAATGGATTTTGCCTAATATTCCTTTACCGAGCCGTGCGATTGCGCCCTCGGGTAGACTGAATTGCGTAGAATCTTGAGCGATAGCCGAGAAACAACAGATGAATAGGGTCGGTATTGTACATCTCAGGAAGATAGAAATTCGCATATCAGAACATATTGGAGAAATCTGGAGCCATTGCTGTTCGGATTAGAAGGGATCGATCTGCTTGTAAAACTGCTTTTCGCCGTTTTTGATGGTGAAAATTACAGCACTTTTTGTTGGATGCCGGTTTTCGTCATAACTGGCGATCGTCGTTGCCCCACTATAGTTCTGAGTCGCAGCGAGTTGCTGACGAATTTCATCAGGGTCGAGATTGCCTGCGCGCTCGATTGCCTCAGAAAGCAATTTAACGGCATCGTAACTCACGCCAATACCGCCAATAGGTGTGGCTCCATAGATGGATTCGTAAGCGTCAACAAAGGCACGGGCTTTCGGTGCATCCGTGTCTGGTGAGAAATGTCCACTAAAAAAGCTGCCTTCTACTTGGGCATCTTCGTTATTGATTAGAAGTTGGCTATCCCATGAATCGGCACCGAGGAAAATCGTGGGTTCACCTTCTGTATTTTGCAAGGGTAGTCGGCGTGCCTGTTGTGTTATCAACACAGTATCTTGTGTAAAGCCAGCTATGAAAAGGGCCTCCGGCGCTGCGGCTGCGATGTTTGACAATTGATTTGTAAGGTCTAACGGATCGCCTTCGTAGAATTCGTTAGCAACAATTTCGCCACCAAGTTTGCTAAAATTAAGTGCGAAGAATTCAGCGATGCCTTCCGTATAGAGATCGCCTTTTCGCGTGAGGAGCGCAGCAGTGGTCAACTTAAGCTCTTCTTTCGCAAACCGCGCCATGACGTTCCCTTGAAAACTGTCGGTAAAGGCTGCCATAAAGACGAAATCTCCGGCATTTGTTACGTTGGGATTGGTTGCGGTCGTGGTAACCATTGGCATCCCGTAACGCTGTGCGATCGACCCCACCTCAACGGCATGGGACGAACGGTTGGGTCCGATGAGTGCGATGATTTCGTCTTCAACGATGAGTTGTTCAGCGATTTGAAGAGAGACGTCCAGTCGTGCCTCTTGGTTGATGTGCCCGATCAATTCGACCGGCATTCCAAGGAGTCCACCTTGTTGGTTAATCTCTGTTACGGCCATCTCCGCGCCGTTTGGATAGGTGACACGTTCGCCTACAACAATGAAACCGATTTTAAGGGTTTTCTGTTCTTGCGTCGGTGTAACAATTTTTTGAAGCCTGTCGCATCCGACCTGTATGAGTAATAACACAATTAGACTTATGAGTACGAGAAATTTGCGCATTCTCTTAAGTTCCTTATAAAAAATGATTTGTTTTGTTTTAGATATTTGCTACAATATCTTTCAAGCTGTTGGAGCCACAATTGGGTAAGTCTCTGAGAGCAGCACGTGCCCTTTTCTATACTTATTATCCTTTAATTTTCGGAAATAAACAAGTGATTTCTATGTAACACTCTCTACTATGGAAAGTTTAATCACAGTGATTGGCCGCGGTCATTCTGGAACGCGTGCCATTTCTCATACGTTATACGCCAGTGGGGTTTTCATGGGGAGCCAGCTGAACCCCTCCGGCGATAAGATTCCACCGCACGCCATGTATGATGCCTGTCGCGTGATGGCACAATATGTCAAATGGCAAGGCGGACTCTCGTGGGATTTTGACCCCCTGTTTACGATGCCGATCGATCCGGAATTTGAGCGGCTCATCACTACCTATCTCGAAGACGTGCTTCAGCATCCGGCGTCCTACAAAGGCTGGAAGATACCAGAGACGACGTTAGTCTATCCATGGATAATTCGGATGTTCCCTGAGATAAAGTTTATTCACTGGATTCGGGATCCACGGGATTGTATCCGGGGTAGTCATAAAACCGATGACCTTCGCGATTTCGGGGTATTCTATCCTGAAACGGACGACATCTATGAAAGGCGAGCGATTTCTTGGATTTACCAGTATAAGCTTATGCAAGCGACACCGATGCCTAAAAATGTTATCCAAATCCGTTTTGAAGACTTCGTCCTGAATCAGGAAGCGACACTGAAGGCACTTGAAGATTTCCTGGAAATCCCTTTGGGTCGGATTATAGTGCGTCCAGATGCAGTAGCCCGCTGGAAGAGAGACGTTAGGGACCTGGAACCCGGCGCATCGTTACCACAATACCAGTTTGCGTTTCTGAAAAAAGCAATCGTTGAAAACGGTTACCCCTTAACAGCAACCTAACATAAGAAAGGAAATATTATGTCAACTACTTATCGTGTCGGACTTGTCGGCGCAGGCGGCATCGCCAACGCACACGGCAACGCGTGCCAACAAGCCCCCAGTGCTGAATTGGCGGCGATCTGTGACGTGTCGGAAAACGCGTTAGCAAATTTCGGTGAACGCTTTGACGTGGCGCCTGAAAACCGTTACCTCTCTTTAGAAGAGATGTTAGACGCTGAGGACTTGGATATAGCGGTTATTTGTACCTGGGGTGCTTTCCACGCTGAGGTCGGTATCCAGCTTTCTGAGTCTCGTCAAGTTAAAGCGATTTTGTGTGAGAAGCCGTTCACGTCAACGGCTGCGGAGGCGGAAGCGTTCGTCAGTGCGGCGCACGAGAACGGTGTGCTGGTGGCAGAAGCGTTTAAATTTCGGCATCATCCGATGCATCTCAAAGCGAAAGAACTGATTGATTCGGGAGCAATCGGGGACTTTAAGGCGATCCGCAGCACCTTCTGCACGGGTGGTGGTGGCGGCGGTCCCGAAACGCGACGCCCTGAGATGAATTGGCGGTTTAACAAAGCGAAAGGTGGAGGTAGTATTTACGATTTGGCATGCTACAATATCCACCACGCCCGCTTCATGTTCGGCGCGGAACCGATTCGGGTGTCTGGAATGTCTCAAGCCGGGTTAGAAGTAGACGATGGTTCCTATCTGTTGTTAGTATTTCCAGGCGAACGGGTTGCACAGATTTCTACGGGTTTTAATTGTGCGGGTGGACAGTATGCCGAAATGTCAGGTACCGGCGGTATGTGCCGACTCGACCGGGTTTGGAACAATGAGAACACAGCAGTCAACATTGAGCTTACCACGCGAGAAGGGACAGAAATCATTGATTTTGAACCCTGTTTCCAATTCGCATTGCAATTGGAGCACATGTGCGAGGTTGTAGGGACCGGAAAACCGCACCGTGTCTCACCAGAGAGTTGCGTGAATCAGATGCGGGTCATTGATGCAGCATTTGAGGCAATGGCAACTGGACGTACGGTCGAATTGGGGTAAAGCATCGGGGTTACAAACCCCTCCCACAGTGAAAGCATCGGGGTTACAAACCCCGCATCGGGGTTACAAACCCCTCCCACAATGGAGGCAGCCCAGGAGTTTAATAGTAGTGAAAGCATCGGGGTTGCAAATCCCTCCCACAATGGAGGCAGCCCAGGAGTTTAATAGTTTAAAAGATGGTTAATTTTGCAGAGACGAAAGCACTTACATTTGACCTGTTCGGCACAATCCTGGATTTAGGGGGTAGCCTCACCCCCTTTATTGACGAATCGTTGAAGGCACGCGCTGCGGATGTAGCAGCAGATGAATTCTGGGCACAGTGGCGATATCGACAACGAATTGAACAGTATCAAGATACGATTGTGATGCTCGGACATAGCGGTTACTTGGAGACGGTTCGGCGTGCGGTGCACTACGTTCTGAGAGCAAACGGCATTGCTCCGACTCCTGAAACAGTCGCGGAATTTATGCGGGGCTGGCAGCACCTCTCGCCGTTCCCTGAGGTGTTGTCCGCACTTGAGAAGATGCAATCTCGGTATCAACTGGTGGTGTTATCCAACGGGGATCCGTCGTTTTTAGAATATCTCGTCACGGAACGGGTCGCGTGGGAGTTTGACGGTGTGATCTCAGTGACATCGGTGGGTGCGTTTAAGCCGCATCCGGCAGTCTATCGTGCTGCGGCGGGGAAGTTAGACCTTGAAGTCAACGAGTGTATAATGGTATCTGCGAACTCGTTTGACATCATGGGGGCGCGCGCGTGTGGTCTGAGAGGTGCGTTTGTGAACCGCTATCAACTTCCGTATGAGGATACACCTTACCGACCCGATGTAACCGTGAACGATTTTACGGCGTTAGCGGAAGCGTTGCTATAGAAGCTGAAAGCGGTATCTATCTCTTGTTTTATGGGCTCATTTTGAGTTGCGCCCACGTCACAGCAAGCTTGTGGTGTGGTTCAACCGCAAGAATTTTATCCTGAAGGGTAGCGGAATAGAACAACAGGTTTTCAATAAACGGAAGATTCAGATCGACCTGTGCTTGATCTTCATTTTGCATCGATGTGATGATATATGCGCCTTTATCATGATATAGGAGCGCAGCAATGAGATGCTTACCGAGTGTCGCGAGTGGAATATACGCGCGATCGGGGTTGTGCCATTTATCGTTCGTCACAATCACTTTTATCTTGTTTGGCTCGGTGAAAAGCGTTCCTACCTCCGGTGCCTTTGTCGGTTCAAAATTCTGTGTGCCATCGGTTTCATCACCGTTTAATGGTTTCGGGAGCCAAGGGGTTGGGCATCCCACAGCATCATCGTGGTCCTGCTCAACGACAATGCAAACCCCACCCTCCTCAACAAACTCTAAAACGGCATCTGATCCCTCGTCAGTGAAACGCCATCCACCTTCGCAAATCTCACCCTGCCCAAGCCAGAGGATATCAAAGTCATCGGCATTGGCTTCCGCGAGTTTTGAATCTTGCGTAATCTCGTAATCGAAGGTATAATTCTCAACTTTTTTCACATTTTTACTAATCGTTGGTGCTTCAACCTTGGTTACGTTGTTCCCGAATATCAGTACCTTCTTTGTTGTCGCAGCTATTGCTGTAACAGAGAACGTCACTAAAGTCAGGAGAAAACAGAAAAAATACACAGAAACGGTATGAAATTGACTCGTTATTGTTACTCTTTCCATTTCTTGAATACCTCCTTTTAAGGCAATGGAAACTGTGTGCGTTTCAGGACATAAGAACGCACTGTTCTTTTTATTACGGAACTCATACTACGTTGTAAAATGAATGTTGCCGCCCTCACTTGTCAAAATCTTAACATATTTGTCACAAAAATGTCAAGAAAATGTCAAACAATTCTTTTTACAGATTTTGCTTGGAATGGTAAACCAGTAATAGGGAATGCCGTGAATTGGGCACGCTATGTCCAAAAATGTTTATCATCTGGACACATCGCATTGGTGATCGTAAGGAAGCGGCTATAGTGAGATATGCGATTGTTCGTATACGTAGGAGATAGCGGGGTTACAAACCCCGCCAGCAAATAGGAGGCGTGGAAGGAAACAAGCCGGAAATAGAACCTAAAAGAAGAAAAGAGTGCGATCTACGACCAGACGTAGATTTCACCATCCTCGGGGGAATATCCGATAAACACCGCCAAGACAATTCGGGCGCGATTGCCTTGAACGGGTGGCACTTCGTGGATACATCGCGTGTTGAAGAAGTAGAGATCGCCTTGCTCTAATTCGACTTCACAGTTCTGTATCCCGTTATCAGCAGCGTATTGATCAAAAGTTTCCTCGATGATATGCGGTTGGACTTCTTCGGACCAGAGGCAGCGATGCAGGATAGCTTGTGTGCCTCTGCCAGTCTCATCGGCGTTTTGGACACACAGTACCCCTGCGAACTGATGCTCAAAGCGGTAGACTTGATAATCGGTGCGATTCTCGCGGTATTTGACGTGATCGATGTGTGGCTTATAACTGTGGGTTTCGTAATGGACGCGGAAGATCGCTGGACCGTAGAGCGAACCGTCGGGTTCACGTGCGACCTTCACCTCTTGTTTGGGGGAAAGCGCAGTTAGCGAATCGTAGATGAGATCAACAGGGTTATCCAATCCGTCGAACAGAAACTTAAAAAGGTGATGTGTCGCTTCGGCGTGTGTCAGAAATTTCGTTTTATCCGCGCCACGATTACCGAGACTCGTACCGATGTCGATACGGGTGCGTTTGTCAGGGGAGTTGATGTCGGCTTCGTCGCGCATCAAGCCCATATTTGTGAATCGATTGATAAGCCCGTGGCATTGTGCGGGTGAATAGGCGTTCCGAAGGATGATCGCGGGCATTTCCGCTTGGGAGAGTGCGTAAATCGGGTCACTGTAGGTTTTACAAACCGTTTCGAGGTCAGGCTCAGCGGGGAGCCAATTGGTTTCGGCGTGCATGGTAACCTCCGTAGCAATCCTTAAAACCTCGGATTGAAGAGATAATCGTAATCGTCTATTTTTTCTTTAGCGAAGTCAAGGAAATCGGCATTATGGTCGAGATCGCTGTTTTCAAAAGCGGCTTCACACCCGATTTTATACTTCAGCCGCCGGTTGGATTTCAGCCAACTGGCACGGTAAATCATTGCAATCATATGTCGGGGTTTCTCGGATGGGTTGGGGACCCCGCGGTGCCACAAGCGTATGTCTCGAATCAAGGCGCTCCCCTTTTTCGCGTTTCCACGGACAGGGGGTACGATTTTACGGCGTGCTTCCTCTTCTTCTTCCTCTATCCGGCGTCCACTGACATTTAGATGCGAGCCGGGCCAGAGTTCTACGCTGCCATTTTCCTCCGTCGTATCGAGTGGAGAAATATTAACGACGACTTCCGCTGTGGGATGTGCGACATCGTGGTCTGGCCACAGGTGAGAACCGTCTCTGTGAAGCGGTTGGGTTATACTCCCCGGGCAGTTTGTGTTGCCGTTGTAAAAGTTATTGTAGAGCCCGGGCCCCAGCAGTTCTTTCGTCACCTGCACCACGTACGGATTGGCGACGACATCTCTAAACATGTAGGGGGCATAAGGGGGCGGTCCCTGCTGGAGGTGTCCTACGAGTCTGCCTGCACCACCCCATTTTTCCGCATTAATAAGGATTTGTGAATCGGCATCCATCCGTTCGCGAAGCATGTCCAAGTGTTCATGGTTGACGACGTTTTCCAAGACAACGTAGCCGTCAACGCGAATGGCTTTAAGGGCTTCTGTCACGTGTGCCTCTGTTAGTTTTCCTGCTGCTAATTCTTCCGATTGAACAGTTATTTCCATTTTTTAATTATTCCTTGCGGGTAAGTGACGTTAATTTGTGCCTTGAAGGTTTTCGTATTCGAGTCACCCGCGCCGTTGTTGCGGGTTTGTATCTAAACGCATCGTAAATCCGATTTTAATTATTCCTTGCGGGTAAGTGACGCTAATTTGTGCTTTGAAGGTTTTCGTATTCGAGTCACCCGCGCCGTTGTTGCGGGTTTGTATCTAAACGCATCGTAAATCCGAAATGTTTTAACTTCGGGTACCCCCACGCTGCTGCAATCCGTTACCCAAAAAATTCGGCATAGAGTGCTTGAACGGCGGTCTCCATATCATTGGATTTTATGCCGAACATCATACTCACTTCGTTAGAACCTTGGTTAATCATCTCAATGTTGACCTTCGATCCAGCTAACGCATTTGTCGCACGCGAGGCGATGCCGACGGTGTGCCGCATCCCTTCCCCCACAACCATGATAAGGGAGAGGCCGCGTTCTACGAAAATATCTTCCGGTGCGAGGGTCTGCCGAATCTGTTCGACAATTCGTTTCTCTTTCTGTGCAGATAGGTTATCCTCTCGGAGGATGACGGACATGTTATCTATCCCAGAAGGGATATGTTCAAAAGAGATGTCTTCGGCTTCCAGTATCTGCAACAATCGCCGCCCAAACCCAATTTGGCGGTTCATTAAGTATTTACTGAGATAGATACAACAGACGCTGTCCATCGCAGCGATACCGACAACTGGAATATCCGTTGATTTACGGTTTGGAACAATTAGCGTGCCGTCCCCTTTCGGGTTATTCGTATTGCGGATGTTGACAGGTACCTGTGCGCGGTAGACCGGTTCGAGTGCCTCATCGTGGAACACGGAAAAACCTGCATAAGAGAGTTCGCGCATCTCACGGTAGGTTAACTCGGCGATCGGTGCGGGATCTTTAACGATAGATGGATTCGCGGCGAACACGGAATCGACATCTGTAAAGTTCTCATAGACTTCCGCCCGAACAGCACTGGCGAGAATAGCTCCCGTGATGTCTGAACCCCCGCGCGAGAAGGTCACAACGTGTCCCTGTTCCGAGTAACCGAAGAATCCTGGGAAAATGGTGATGCCGGGACGCTCGTGTAAATCACGCAGCCGGTTGTATGCTTCAGGGAGCACTTGTGCGTTCCCGGGTTCGTCGGAAAGGAGCAATCCAGCATCCTTCGGGTTCACATAATGTGCGTCTACACCGCGTGCCTGTAGCACTTGTGCGATGAGGCGTGCGCAGTTGTCTTCGCCACCTGCCTTCATTGTATCCATATAAAGGTCGGCATCGGTTGTGCTATTTTCCAAACGCTCCGTTAGATCCCGAGCGATCGGCTCAACGACTTCGGATGGAAGCCCTAATTCGGAGGCAATACGCCTGTAGCGTTCAATCGCTTCAGCACATTCCGAGGCACCGATTTTTCCTGTGAGCCGTTCTGATGCAGCAGCGATGAGTAGGTCTGTTACTTTGATGTCTTGACTATATCGTTTTCCGGGGGCAGAGACAACAATGAGTCGGCGTCCCGGATCGGCAGTGATGATGTCGCAAACACGGCGGACCTGCTCCGCTGTAGCAAGGGAACTTCCGCCAAACTTTGATACTTTTAACAATCCAGATCCTCCAATTTTTATTTTTTGTAACACCGTGAAGCCGTTTAGGATTTCAGCGTGAACAAATTATTTTTTCAGATGTGAGACGTGTGTTCCTTCAGTTGGCTCAAACCGTTGTGAGTTCTCACCCATATAGTGGCATATAAAACTCCGTCGCCATCGGTCAGGCGTTTTATTCATGTAGGAACCGTGAATAACTTTGCCATCAAAGAAAAGGGTGTCACCGGGCGCCATGTCTATTCCGAGTTCTTCGGCGTTTTCTGGTTTGACGGCTTGTACATTTGTAAACGAAATAGCGGTATCCGCTGCTTCAACAGAGAGCAGCCCATCTTGATGGGAACCTGGGATCAGCACCATGCGTCCAACTGCTTCGTCCGATGTATCCAATGCTACCCAAACGCCAATGATCGGCTCTATTGTGATATATTGTTCATCTTGGTGTAGCGCCTGCCCACGTGCGCCGGGTGGTTTGAAATAGAGCATTGTTTGTAGCAGCACCGGCGTATCATCGATCAGTTTTTCAGTAACGGTAAGCAGATTCGTATCCGCTGCCCATTCTTCGGTTAACTCGTCCCAGTTGTGCATATTAATCATGCGTGGGAATTGGTGATTTGGGTCATCGGCGTGGTCGGTTGTGCCACCGGTGTTACCGGGTTTCGGACCTTCTGCGCGGCGTTTCATATAATGCTCGCGCATCAATGTTACTGTGGCTGTATCAAAAAGATGCGGAATTACCACGAAGCCCTGCTCTTTGTAGTGGTCTCGCTGTTGGGAGGTTAAATGCATGGACAATTTCTCCTGCAGGTTGCCTGTCCGTTTTGGATACTGTTTTCAAGCTTGTCTTTTAATTTTATGGTAATTTCGGATATTTGTCAAAGTTTTTTGTCTATAGGCACCCAACCTTTGATTCTCCGTAAATAGATTCGACGTGACTTTCTCAGGGAAATGTGCTATACTTATGCAAAATTTTACGTATGTATTGGAGTTTACCTTTTGATGAAAAATGAATGGGTTGTTTACGAAGGAAACGAGGGTCCTGGAAAGGGCAAACACATTGTTCTCGTCAGTGGCGATGAAGAGTATCGCTCTGAGGAGGCGCTGCCGATGTTGGGGAAAGTGTTAGCCACACACCATGGGTTTACATGTACCGTGCTGTTTGCTATTGATCCGGAGACAGGGGACATCGATCCGGAGGTGCAAACGAACATTCCGGGACTCCACCATTTAGAATCTGCGGATATGATGGTGCTGTTCACGCGTTTCCGTGAACTGCCCGATGAACAGATGAAATATGTCGTTGACTATACCAACGCCGGCAAACCTGTGATGGGACTCCGCACAGCCACACACGCTTTCAGTTATAGCCGAAACCTTGAGAGTCCGTATGCAAAATACAGTTTTAACAGTGAGGAATTTGAGGGCGGATACGGCAGACAAGTCCTCGGCGAGACGTGGGTTAACCATCATGGGCATCACGGTGTAGAGAGCGCACGCGGTGTCATTGACGCAGCGATGCAAGACCATCCGATTCTCAAAGGCGTTGACGATGTTTGGGGACCGTCTGATGTCTACGGTATTAATGATTTGACAGGGGACTCGCAAGTGCTTATCCACGGACAGGTATTGGTGGGTATGGAACCGACAGATGCCCCGAAATCGGATACCATCACAATGCCGATGGTGTGGATTAAGACCTATACGGGTGATGAAGGCAATACCTCACGCGTCCTTAATACAACGATGGGTGCCTCTGTTGATTTAGAGAGTGAAGGACTTCGCCGTCTTCTCGTCAACGGGTGTTATTGGTGTATGGGAATGGAGGACACAATTCCTGATAAGAGTGTTGTCGATTATGTGGGTGAGTATGCCCCGACGTTCTTCGGTTTCGGCACCTTTACAAAAGGCGTCCGTCCTGAAGATCATGCCTCATAGGACATAATAGGTTTTTCGTGCCTTGTCTGTTGTATGTATATTCATGAGGGTGAGGCACGACATCCCGTTCTGTGAGTGCGCGTAAAATGGAGAATTCATAATGAACACGTCATTTGAGAGACCCTATAGACCTGTAGACCTAAATACATCACTGACGAAAGCATTTCCATTTATGGAAATGGCTGAAAATCTCATGGAAGAAGCCGAAGTTGCTACATCAGGTCGAGCTTCGCTCACACTGGCTCGCGGGGATGAACTGACAATTATCCTGGTCGCTCTGAAAGCGAACAATGGATTAGAGGAACACCCGGCACCTGCTGCAGCGACTGTCATTCTGCTTCGCGGGAGTATCATATTTACAACAAATGCCGATAAAATAACGATGGAACACGGTGAGGGAGTCACCTTCACGGGTGATGTCCTTCATAGTGTCTATGCCAGCGAAGATAGTGCTTTTCTGGTTGTGATTGGGGGACAGCAGCCTAAGTAACACCTAAAAAGTAAGGTGTGAGATAAAATGAATATCATGGGGAAAACAGTATGTGTATCTTGCATATCTCCCCATGATATCCAAATGTTCACATATTACAGTAAATAGCACGCCTCAATGTTTAGGACGACGCAGCACAACACCGCCTTGCCCAACAACCCACAACGTCTCACCGTCTTTGACACGCGTGATGGCATATAAAGCATTATCAACACCAGTATGTTCCCGTTCCCATGTTTGCCCACCGTCTGTAGAATGAATGATGGTCCCAGAGGCACCGACAGCGTAGAGTTCTTGTTCAGAGAGTGCCAAAATATCGTAAAGCGTTTCCGAGATACCGCTCAATTTTGACTCCCAAGTGAATCCGCCGTCAGTGGTGAATAGGATAATCCCGGCGCGCCCGACTGCCCATCCTTTCCGTTTCGTAATAAACGATACTCCGTAAAGGTCGTAACCTGCGTATGTTTCGTGGAACTTCCAATATTCACCGTCGTTGACGGTTCTCTGAATGACCCCATTGCTCCCAACTGCCCAACCCAGAGGAGCGAATTTCATATCAACACTTGTAAGGGTTTTACCGGTTGATGTGCGTTGCAGCTTCCAAGTTGGACCCCCATCCAGATTGTGGATAATCTCTCCATTCTCGCCGACAGCCCACCCTTCAGAAAAGTTGCCGAAGACAGCCTCATTTATGGAGAGGGGCGGTAGATCTATGGAGAGATTAGGTATGGTACGCTCGGGAAGTTCTTGGTTGTCGTCTACCGACCAATCATTTCCATTCGTTGTATAAAGCAAGGTTCCATCTCTTTGCATCGCCCACCCCCATTTCGGTTCAAGACTGATGAAGTGGACATCGACGATGCGTTCCCTTGTGTTGGTCTGCAAACGCTTCCAATGTTTTCCACTGTCCTCTGTTGACAGCAGAGTCCCTTTATCCCCAGTGATCCAACCCGTTTGTTCATCGAGAAATAGCACGTCGTGGAAGTTATCCAAGGTTTCACCGAGTTGATGCTGCCAAGTCTTTCCGCCATCTGTGGTAGCGTAAATCTGACCGGTAGCTGCGCCTGCTTCGTCGGTGCCGCCAATATCAGCTCTTGCCTGTTCCCTATCGGGGATCTGTTCTCCAGCCACTGCCCAACCGTGTCCATCTGGTAGGAGATGCGCGTTCGTAATTTGAAGAGAGAATCCAAACGGACGCTCTGCTGCCATCCTGTCTACCCAATTTTCTGGTTCATCATTTACGGTTTCACTTACAAATAGGTGATGCGTCGCTTCCCAATGCTTACCTTGGTCGTGCGTCGTAAGAATTGTATATCCACGATCAATTGCCCAAGCCTCAGTGTGGTTGCGGAATTTCACCGTACGCAGATGGATATCAAAATCCGTACCTTTAATATCTCGCTCTGCTTCCAGATCGCGTTGCCAACTTTTGCCTCCATCTGCGGTCAGGAGTGAGGTTCCGTTTTCCATTACCACCCAACCCGATTGGGCATTTGCAAAATGGATACCGATGCATCGGTGATGGGTTTGGGCTTGGATTTGCCAGTAATCACCGCCGTTAACCGTGTGCAGGATCAATCCGCCAATCCGCCGTTGTGGTGCCACTGCCCATCCTTCATTGCTGTTGATGAAATATATATCCGTAATCGGTTGAGGGGTTATCCCTGTTTTCTGAAGGGTCCAGGTCTTGCCACCGTCGCTTGTCCGTAGGATTTGTCCTTTATCAACACCGAGCCATCCCTCTTTCGGGTTGATGAAGTGTATCGCGCGGATGTTGTGAAGATTTTTAAACCCGTTACGGATAATTTGCCAAGTATTACCACCGTTTTCTGTTCGTAGGAACACACCTTGACCGGTAATCCATCCGTAATTTTCACCAAGGAAAACAATCCGTTGCAGTGTTTCCATCACACCACTCTGCTGTGGCTGCCATATTTTACCACCGTTTGTTGTCCGTAAAATAGTACCATCGTCGCCCACTGCCCATCCATGCTTTGTGGACAGAAAATAGGTGTCGGTGAATTGGGTCTGCCAACTCCCTCGCTGGACGATTTCCCAATGGTAGTCAATCGGTTTAATTGGTTCATCAGCGGTTTCCATTTCTTGTGCAGCAGGTGGCAATTCGACAATGAATTTCTCCGTGTCCACGGAGTAGCGCATCGCAATACCGCCTTCACCCACAGCGAGGATACCGTCAGGAGAGAGCGAGAAACTATAGAGATCGTTGGACGTACCGCTGTTCTGTGATTCCCACGTCATGCCGCCGTTGGTAGTCGTCAAAATGACACCTTCATCGCCAACAATTAACCCATGATTTGCATCGGCAAAGTAGACTTTGTTCAGATTCGCTCGTGTTCCACTCCGCTGAAATTTCCATGTTTTGCCGCCATCAAGTGTGTGTACAATTTCACCGAATTGTCCGACCACCCAACCTGTATGCCGATCAATAAAGTAAGCAGCGTAAAGTTCGTTGTAACTGTTGCTATTCTGTCGTTTCCACGTCAACCCACCATCTTCTGTATGAAAAACGATCCCGGGCCAACCGACTACCCAACCCTCTGTCTCATTGAGGAAAAAGATCCCTTTAATCATTTCGTGGAAGTAGCGGGGTGCTTGTTGTACCCATGTTTCACCACCGTCTGTTGTATGCAGCACAGTACCTAAATCACCAACAATCCAACCCTTTTTCGGATTGATGAAATGGAGGGCGTTGAGGGTGTACCACCATCCGCTGGTTTGTCGTTCCCAAGTCTGACCGGCATCGGTTGTGTGGAGGATAAGTCCACCGTCGCCAACCGCCCAACCTTCCCTGTCAGTGACGAAAGATAGGTTCCGAATGCGATGCCATGTGTCCATTTCGATATTGGTCCAGGTTTTGCCACTGTCGTCACTCGTCGCAATTGTGCCCTTCTCTCCGACGGCAACCGCACGGTTCGCATCCGCAAACGCTACACTTTGCAAGGCATCGGCAGTTGTGCCACTTTTCATGTTCCATGTCACCCCACCGTCGGTCGAGTGTAAGAGCGTGCCGTTCCAACCGACTGCCCATGCGTCTTTAGGGCTTGCAAAGTGAACCCCCATCAAGTCGTTCTTCGTCTGGTTCTCTGTTAACATCCAGTTGTCCCCACCGTCTTCGGTTCGGATGATAAATCCACCCTGTGCGACCGCCACGCCGTAGTCATCGTCAATGAAATGGAAATCATGGACGGTTGGACGGACATGTCCATAAATTGGTGGGAGTCGACTATACTGTGAACGCCACTCTGTTCCGCCGTTAGTGGTATGAAAAATGGTGCCGTCTCTACCACCGCTCCACCCTTCATAGGGGGTCGCAAAAAATACCGCGTGAAGGTTGCAAACCTCCGATGTGTCATGTTCTGTTCTCACGAGTTGATCCTGTCTATGCCAGGTTTGGCTGCCGTCTCTGGTGACAAAGATCCTGTCATAATCTCCGACGATCCATCCACGATGCTTGTCTATAAACCAGATTCCGCCGAGTCCGAATTCGCTTGCTTCCTGATGATGCCATGTTTTCCCACCATTTTGTGTGTATAACAGTCCATCCTGTCCAACGATCCAGCCGGTCTTTGAGTTGGTAAAAAAGACATCCATAAGCAGCCCATAGGATTGAGACTTTTGAAGCGTCCAGTGTCGTCCACCGTCATCCGTCGTAGCGATTAATCCTTTATCTCCGACTGCCCAGCCGTTACGGAGATTTGTGAAGTAGACGGCTTTGAAATCTTCGTTTGTGTTCACCGTCTGCTTCTCCCAATTCTCGCCCCCGTCGGCAGTATGGAGAATCCATCCTTGATGTCCGACAATCCATCCGTGTTTGGCATCCGTAAAGTAGACATCTGTAAAATGGGTTTCCCAGTCGGCTACACGCGTAATCTCTTTTTCTACACAACCGATTAATAAAAAAGGGGTTCCAAAGAGAATTACCATCCAAAAACAAGTGATGTTTTGAAGAATCTTTTTCATTTGTTTTGTCTCCTTCAGTAGTAGTCAGCCGTCAGCAATCAGCAAAGCCGCAAGCGTTTCTTTTTTTTTCAGGCAGCGACGGTTGACAGCCGATGTCTATTCTTCAGAGGGTAGATAAGTTCCAACTGCTGCACCTGCATCTGTAGCAAACCAGAGTTTACCGCTACTGTCCTCAAATACCGACCAGACGCGCTTGCTTGGTAAACCGTCCAAGGTGTTAAAGTGTTGGAATGTCTCGCCATCATAAATGCTTACGCCATTACTTGAAAACCAAAGGTTGCCTTTGCTATCCAGTAGAATGTTTTTAACGCTGCTCATCGGAAGTTCCTCGCTTCTTGGAAAGGAGATCAGTTCTTCGCCATCGTATCGGCGAACGCCGCTGTCATCGGGTGCCGCTATATCTTGGGTAATCCAAAGATTTTGCTTCGTATCAAACTGCAGGTCTGTCACCCTTGCACTTGGCATATCTCCCATCTCCACAAAGGGAGTGAAACCGTCTTTATGCACTGCGAAATAACGGAAGCGAGATGTTTTCACATTGTAGTAACTGATACCAGCTTGGTTTCCAAACCAAAGATTTCCTGTTGTATCCTGGGCAATTGCTTCGACTACGTTCCACCATTCAAGTAATACGTGCCTCCCCATCGGTCCATCTATCATGAGCGTGTCGAAATTTTCGCCATCATAACGACTGACACCATCATAGTCTGTTGCGAACCAGAGACGGCCCATCTCATCCTCAAGGATATCCTTAACAGTATTACCGGCGAGGCCGTCCGCTGTCGTGAAATTCTGGAACTCATTCTCATTATAGCGACTTACGCCTCTGCCTGGGAGACTCGACGACCCTGTGCCAAACCAGAGCATTCCTTGCTGGTCTTGAAAAATGACACTAACAGTGTCATCCACTAAACCATCTTGGATTGTGAAGGTTTGGAAACTTTCACCATCATAACGGGTGAGACCGTCGGGCGTTCCAAACCACATAGTGCCGTAGTTGTCCTCAAAAACGGTGAGCACCGTATTAGATGCCAAACCGTCTGCCTCGGTGAGGACCTTTTCGATTTTGAGTTCTGCTGTGTGAGCAACGGATATTATCCAGTTTGATAATAAAAACACAACCAGCCATATCACATGCAATCGTTTTCGCATTGAAAAACTCCTTCCATTGGAAATATGAAAACAACCAAAGTGTTTAAGGTATCAAGTTAATTTTCTTTGCCAGGAGCAGGCGCATAAACCCCTGCACTAACACCTTTATCGGTAGCAAACCAAAGTTTGCCATTGCTCGTTTCAAACACCGATCGAACTGAGGCACTGGGTAAACCGCTGGCGACGCTAAAGTTTTGGAAAGTCTTACCGTTATAGACGCTCACACCGGCTTCGGTGTTGCGCTGACCCGCGTTCATGCCAGTTCCGTTTTCACGCAGCATTGTTGGACCTTTGTTAGTCCCCGCAAACCAAAACGCCTCGCCAGCGGTGGTGAGCGGTTTTATGTTTTTGAGAGTGTTCGTTTATTTTTGGGTTTTACTATAATTGTCTGCGTTTAGAGCGAATAGATGAACGCCTACTGCGGCACCAGCATCCGTAGCGAACCAGAGTTTGCCGCCGCTGTCCTCGAATACCGACCAGACACGGTTACTCGGCAGTCCGTCATCTATGCTAAAGTTTTGGAAGGTTCCACCGTTATAGACACTTACACCGGATTCAGTTTCAGGAAAAGTCATGCTAACACTATCCTCGGTTTCATGCATTTTCGGAGGTAGTCTCTTAACACCCGTAAACCAGAGGTTACCTTTACTATCCTGCATGATGTTGTTAACGCTATTCATTGGAAGTGCTTCACTTTGTGGAAAACTTGTCAGTTTTTTGCCGTTGTATTGACGAATTCCGACATATTCCTCATCTGTGTCATCTTGGCTCATCCAAAGGTTTTCCTTCGCATCGAACTGCAGATCTGTTATGTGAGCGGTGTGTACCTCTCCCATCTCTTGGAAAGGGGTGAAATCCGAGTTAACCCCGAAGTAACGGAAATCGGACGTTTTGAGGTTGTAGTAGGTAATACCAGCTTCGCTTCCAAACCAAAAATTTCCTGCTGTGTCCTGTGCGATTGCTGTGATTCTGCCCCACCAATCGGGTAATATTTGCCTTCCCATCGGTCCATTCATAGTAATAGTGTTGAAAGTTTCCCCGTCATAGTGACTCACACCGGCCCCTGTCGCAAACCAAAGCGTACCCGATTCATCTTCAAAGATATCCTTAACGGTATCACGGGCGAGACCATCGGCTGTCGTAAAAATCCTGAACTTTTCGCCATCATAGCGACTCACGCCTTTTAATGGAATATGCCTTGCCACTCCTTCGGGCGGTTCGTTATGCGGCGTGATATCGAGTTCACTTAATGGCGTATCCATCCAAGACATGTCCATAGGCTTCCCTCTTTCCAAGACATCGGAAAGCACACCGTCAGCAAACCAGAGCATTCCTCGCCGATCTTCAAAAATGAGACCTATCCTGTTCTTTGCCAAGCCATCTTCTGTTGTGAAGGTTCTGAAGTTCTCTCCGTCATAACGGGTGACCCCCTCACGGGTTCCGAACCACATATTACCGCGGCTGTCCTCAAAAATGGTGAGCACTGTGTTAGATGCCAAACCGTCGGTTTGGGTGAACGTCTTTTCGATTTTGAATTCTGCTGCATGAGCAAGGGATACTATCCAGTTTGACAGTAGTAATAAGACAAGGATTGTTAGACACGAGTGTTTTTTCATTGAGATACCCTTTCGTTAAAGCTACAGTTGAAATATTAGTTTTAATTT
>JAJEIP010000119.1 GCA_022827885.1 Candidatus Poribacteria bacterium | reverse complement strand
CGCTGATGGCTTCCGGGGATTACCTGCATGCAGCCGTTCCCTGTATCGCTGTCGTCTATGGCATACCAAGCGGTGATGGCGTCCGGCGGTTCAAGTCCCCAATACGTCACGTCTTGGTGCCACGCCACGAACTTGTCGCGGGGACCATACTTGCAGAAGAAATGGGTAGCTAACAGCATCACATCGGGACCGATAAGTGCCTCGATGACATCCACGATTTTTGGATGCGTTGCGATTTCCCAGATAAATTGGTAGTCGAAATGCCAATCAACGAGGCCGATTTCACATTTCTCTGCGCCGACCTCTGCTTCCAACGCATTGTAGGCTTGCCGATGGCGCGTTGCTTCAACTTCATCGGAAATATGGATACCGGTCAGAAATCCGTCTTTCTGGTAAGTTTCAGCGAGTTGTCCGTTTGTGGTTTCCATCTTTTTATTTTTCCTTCAGGAGAGTTCCGGAAGCTTGCACTGGCGGAACCATTGCGAATCTTCTGGTGGCGATTCTTCTGGATTTTTCATGGTCTCAAAGGTTTTCAAAGCGGGTGATACAGTTTCAGTCCATATCTGCTCGACTGCCTCAAAAGTTACAGGCTGGCGTTCGGACATCTCCTGCTGTTCATAAGCGGTTAGCAATTCCTGCATCTTTTCTCCGAGCCATGCGACTTCATCATCAACCATACGTTCACCGATACGTCGGTCTGACTCAAAGGCATTCGCTCCCATCGCAAAATGCGGTCCCTGTGCGTCTGGGGCAGGCATCCGCGACATGTCAACACAGTCTGGCTCCAACGCCCATAGCAGTGAGGTTTCGACTCTACCGGCGTGGTCCCCACCGTTGCCCTGTTGATCGAACCCCGGTGCGTTCGCCTCGAAATCGGGAAGTCCATAGAGCCGCATCGCGAAGTGTGGTTGAATTAGAGATAAGAGGGTCTTGAGATCCTGCCAATTCGGTCCGTAGTGCCCTGTGAGGAAGATAGCGGCGTGGAATCCAAGGGCATCGGCAGCACGGACATGATAACAGACGTTTTTGAAGTGTTGCCACGCCGGCATGGCGGTGAGCCAACTTCGGACTTCGCCAACATTCTGATATGCCCAGTTGGCGTACATACCGTGTTCGTGGATATGCCAATAGTCGGGAGGTGCGACGATACCGCCGTGGGTTTGCGCTGCACCGCACGCGATTGCATGTGCCTTGAGCGCATCCAGCCCGACAGTGTTCTGCGGACCGTGTGGTTCACAGAGTCCATACGTGAAATAAACAGCGGGACAGTCGTTGAACGCAGCTTCCAATTGATCGGGGAACATCCGTTCCCAGCGGACCTCTTTTTCCATTAGGCGCACCTTTGATAAGAATTTCGCGATTCTGAGATCGCTCCTACATTAGATTTACCCCAAAAGAGAACCCATATTGAGTGTTTGGCAGATTTTCTTAGCACCGGTAAGGCGGGGTTGCAATTCAAATGCCATTTTCAAAACGGTTCGCGCTTCTGAGAACCGATCAATTTCAACGTAGAATTCCGCAATTTTTTTGTACATCCATGCGGTCTCGCGTTTCGAGAGTTGTAGTTCACGGATTTTCGTCAACGGAATTGGATGTGTTTGGTCGTACCCTTCAACACTGAAATGATAGAGATAGATGAATTTGAGACGGTCTTTGACTTCTCGGGTGAAGTGCCTGAAACAGGGACGTTTTGTTTCGGCAGACAATAGGGATTCATACATTAGCATTGCCTGCTCAATTTTGTGGGAACGATCTCGGTCGCCATTAGAAAATCCGAGTCTCTGGTATGCTTCGGCGACGAGGAACTCACAGTCCCGACTCTCTTCATAACTGAGAAAGTCGTCGATACGCCATTCTTTCCCAATTTCCTGAGAGCGGTGTTGCAGCTGCTCATACATAGAAATGCCTGTCTCATACTTGTGATGGAGCAACGCTTGCAACAGCAATTCCAACTTAGCATAGGTCTGGTTGAGCCTATTCAGCCTGTCGAGATAGACTTCATGGGACTTCTGCTGCCGTTCGATCGTTTGGAGGGTCCGATCATAGTCAGATTTCCGTTTTTTGTCTTGGAGCGTGTTATAGGCATTACAGACTTCACGGAACATCTTTTCTGCAAAAGCAGTATGCTCCGGATTTTTATCCGGATGATAACGTTTTGCGAGTTTCCGATAGGCACTCTTTATTTCGCGAGCGGTGGCATCCCGTTCGACCTCTAAGACTTGATAGTAATCTGGAATCTGCATCATGGATACGACATCTTTAATTGATACAGTATTATCATTCCATATATTAGAAAATTTGTCAAGCGGAAATTGGGAAATTTATGGCTCTGGGGACATATAGATTTGAAAGGCTGACTGAGGGTTGCGATAGCGGCGATTTGGCATAAACGTGAGATTTAGCTATCCTGCTCTTGCGTTTGGGGAACGGTTCTCAACGCGTTATCAAGATCTTCTCTGAATTGATTTTCATGGTCCTCGTTATAGAACGACGGGACACCAATGATACGATATTTGCTATTCTCTGTCAGGATTTTACTTTCGTATTCGGCGCAGATCTCTTGTAGAAATTCTTCTTTCCATTGATCGCCCTCGGCAATATGTTCCCCCTTAGGTTCAATGAAAAGTTGATAAGACAACGCGTCACCGTTTTTCTCGCGTAAGAATAGCACAAAGTCGGGTTGAAATCCTTGTCCATCAGAGAAATTATAAAGTGAAAAATGTCCTTCGTTACGAAGTAGATAGATGGTCTCGTAGTTTCTTTCTGTCTCTTGAATCCACCTGTCTAACAACCGCACAAATGCTTTTTCCTCGCTTGTGCCGTAGAGGGTATCAAAAGCAAACCAATCTCTGACCGAGACAAAATGTCTGAACTGTGGGTCTTCTTCAGAATTTCGGTTGTCAACACTAAATTCCATGCGTTTGTCCGTGAAAATTGCGTGAATATATTCTTCCTGAAACTGTGTTGTGCCTTCATATTCTGTAATCTGTTCGCTGATTTCGGATTCAAGTTGATTTAACAATCCGCAACACGCAGCGAATTTTTCTGGACGGCTCACGCCTAACTCATTGACGTCCCCTTGGAGATTGATTGTCAGACCACCCAGATAGTCCTTAGAAGTGATAAATTCGCGTATGGAATCCAATTGAGGGAAATATCGTTTAAGGGTTGCAAACGTGAAAAACGGATTGCGGGCAATTGCGGATTTTATGATGTTCTTTTCAATATCTTCCATCGGCAAATTCCGAGGATTTTCATCATATACAACGGGTATATCTTCATTAGTGAGTGGCGTGATAGCACCACCTTGTCCTGTAGCAATCTGGTATGAAAAATCTTTCTTCTTAACGCCTAAATCCTCAAACGACTGGACATACCGGTAACTCTTCGGTACTCGCCTGTTGATCCAAACCACACCGGACTTGTAAAAGTCAGTCTCTTTAAATGCCTCTTTTAGTTTGATTTCGCGGGGGACACGATCTTTATCCATCATTCCTTCATCTCTAAGGGCATTGCTGATTTCAGAGATGTAGCGACGATTATCAATGCTATGGTAGTGGAGTTCCTCCAACACACGTAATTCATGATCAAGATTTTCGTCGAACTTACGGCGGAACCGGTCTGGATGTTCTGGCAAAACGAAGGGAAAATAGCGTGCCCCACGCCCGATAAGTTGTGCTTCGGAGGTTGTTTTTCCTGAATCTCGAGTTTCATAACAACGGACAATGTCAAAGAGGTTTCGCACATCCCACCCTTCATTTAGTTGTTGCACAGCAAAAATGGCACGGATCTGATTATCCTTGTCTTCAAGCGTGTTGATTAATATCTGGTAGTTTTTTCTCTCTTCTTTACTGTTAACTGTGAGACAATAGTTCTCATCAAAATCGGATTTTAGTTGTTGTGCCAACAACTCTGAGTTAGTGTTATTTTTATCAAAAAAACAAAATGCCCGCTGAACAGCAGGAATATTTGATCTACGAATATTGTCAATCTGCTTTCCAGTCAATTCATCAATTAGTGTGCGAAAGAGTTTCCTATTTTCTTTTGATCGTGGAATTGATTTTTCCTTAAACAAGATAACAGGTTTATCAAGTGGAATCTTATATTTCGCAGCAACCTTTTGCTTATATTGACTGAGAATGAGCGCCTGCAACATGCGTGCCTGCGTGTCCATATCAAAGTGCACAAGTTCTATCTCTTTTGAAAATTTATCCTTCCGAAAGTCTACCAGATCATAGCGATTGATAACTTTATTCCGATACTTCTCTACCATTGCAGCCGTTTCATAATCGTGCGTGGCGGTGAATTCTAACAGTAAGTTGGCTTCATTGGACTTAAAGATACATTCTACTGTGTTTTCCCAACTTTCAAACAACTCTTGCTGCGTCTTTGTTTCCCTATTCATGTGATGCGCTTCGTCTGCCAACAGCACAATTTCCTGCTCAGCGAAATTTTCATAAGTTAAGGCATTTTCTCTTTCCGATGTCATATCCGTGTGCAATTGCTGAATCGTTGTGAAGCAGATGTTGATGTCGTTTCCGCTGACTCCGTCGAAATTGTCAACCTGTGTCACCGAGACCCTTTTCCCTTCAAAATAGATGTTTTCATTGAAAAGGTATTTTGCTGCGCGCCGGTTAAGGAAATTGTCCTTTGTCTTTTCAATGATATTGGTGGAGTTAACGAAAAAGAGAAAATTGCGGTAACCTTTTTCATAGAGGTAGAGGATTAAGCCTGCCATGATAAGTGTTTTTCCACTACCGGTTGCCATGTTGAATAATAGATGTAAGGGATTTTCCTTGCCGGGAAAAACACCGTTGAGACAGTGAATGAACCTCGCAAACGCCTCTTTCTGATAATCACGCAGTTCAAAAGCGGGGTTCAGGTTTTGTGTAATGCTATAGGGAATTTCTTTGCTCAGAAGTCCCAAATTAGACGCTGCGTCAAGCTGTTGATAAAGAAATTGTTCAGACATCATCGCATCCTTCATAAAACACCCTATTCAACATTTTCTTCCTCATTAACATCAGAATCCGCATCCTCTATTTCAGAATTATTTTTTTGATTTTCGTTAGGTGGTGTAGACAGATAAAAGTAAATCTGATCAAGTGTTAAGAGTGCCTGTAACGCCCTTTCTGGTTTGTAGTCTTCTCCTAGAGCAACCCCATGAAGGGCAGAGTGCCGTGATAAGTCAACCTCGCCGGTTTCAGGATCAAATTCTTTGAAAATATTTTCCACAAGATATCTCGAAAAATATTGAGGTAAAAGTAATGATTGGTCGTCTTCCACTCTGCGTTCTCCAACTTCTATGAGACGGTCAATAAGTTTCTGTATATGTCGTGTCCTCTCCCCACTATCCTCAAGATACAAAGAACGCATAATTCCTTCAATTTCTGAATAAAGTGTCTTAATACAGTTTATGTAGCCGCTTTTTGTTCCACCAAGGAATGCATCAATACCAGCTTGTATTAGTTCCTGCTTTTTCTGAAAAAGTGGTTTTTCCCACCACTTGTCAACCATTCTTCTTAAACGTGTTTCATTGAAACCATCAAGAAGTTTTTTTACTTTATCATCGTAAGCAAACTTATCATTTTGATAAGTTTCAAATAGTGTTTCATACTCGTTACCCAGAATTTCAACAAAAGGAAACCATCCATCCGTCACCATTTTCTCAAGAAGAGGTTCTGATTCCAGACTTTGATAGACATATTGAAATGCTAAATATCTATAGAGTTTTCCTAACTGTGTTTGCATTTTGACCATATTAGAGATCTCAAGCTCCACTTCTTCAAATTCTGATGAACCAATCTCCTTTGGCACTAAATGAGGATTACGCACGAAGTTAAAATAGAGTCCGAATTTCCAACCTACTTTTAGGCAACAGATAACCTTATCAGATTCTTGTATGCCTATGCCCGGAAACCTTAATTCGATAATATCTGCAATATCATTATCTGAGATCAACTCATTTTCTTTTAGAGTCCGCTTGAATCGACATTTTATTTCAATAGGAAAATCATTGATGTAAATATCGGCACTTAAGTTCTGGTGTATGAGTATCAGAAAACTGCATATCGAATTGACACCTATTTTGTAGTCCGTGGGACAGAAATAGAGTTTTGATATTTCCTTTATATATTTGTAAAACATTGAATCATCGGAAGTTAGACGAGATGAACTCAATACCCAACCATAGTGATCCTTAGGTACATTACATACTGCAAAACCATTTATATCTGGAACGTTCTCAACGTGATAACGCATGGTATTTTCCTGAACTCCTATCTAAATTAATATGTAACTCACATGTTCTATCATGTGAACTCTGAGTAAAATATCTGATTAAGCAATCTATCTTCCTCACTAACTTCAAAATCTGCATCCTCTATTTCGGAAAGGTTAACATAGAGTTGGTTCTTATCCAACAGTTTCGCCAAGCAGCGTTTCTGTTTCTCTAAGTCGCCGATAGCAATGAAATCCTCTACCGCTTCCTGAGGTTTTTCAGCATTGACATACCAGTTTAGGAAAGAGTTTTCAGCAATTTTTTGCCAGAGTACAACGAGCTCTTCAGAGGATTGTGCAGCTTGGATTTTGTCCATATAGACTTGGTTGTATCGCTTCAACTCACAATAGACAAAGTCGCCACCTCCATGCCAATTGACCGAGCCAGAGATTCCGCCCCGCTCACCAGCAACCACACCGTTTAGTCGCTGCATAGTATACTTCTCTATATAGTCCAACTGCTCAACCAAAATCCACTGTCGATTCATCTTTTGGGCACTTGCTCCAGTAGTCCCAGCACCTGCGAAAAAATCAAGGATAATATCACCATCATCTGTTAGCCATTCCAAAATTCGCTTCAGAATCTCTTCGTTTTTCTCGTGCGAAAAATCTGATTGATTCCCAGCGACGTTAATATCTGTCCAATTTTCGCTCAGTAAAATACTATCAGTGGCAGGAATGTAATGTTCCGGTTTGCCATTCTTGCTAAGCCTTACTAATTCAAAATCTTTATGACTCAAAATACTATTTTCCTGGATATACCGACTATAATAAATATCTATGTCGTTATCCGTGATGTCTGTTTCGGCTATTCCGTGCGCCTTAATATAGTTAATGAGTTCTCGGTAGTTTTCAACAGCATCAAAGGTTCTCGATTTCTTCCATCGCCATTGTCCGGTTTCGGGCATTATTCCAAAGAGTTCAAATCTCATTGTCGCTCTGTCAGTGCCGCGCCAATGGTTATTCCATGAACTTGTACTAGGTCCTTTCAGTTTCTTAAAGAGATTCGGAACTTTGATTTTGGCATCCCTGCTGTAAAAGAGAATTGTATCGTATCCCGCGTTCAATTTATCAATGGAATCAAACTGCTTTTGAAGGTTTTTCTGCCCCTTCTTCACAATAATTCCGTTCCTAAAATTGTTGTCAAAAATTTCATCGCAAAGACACTTTAAATAGGCTAATCCTCGATTGTCAATTTGAATTAAAATAAAACCATCTTTACTCAAGAATTCCTTCGCTACTTGCAAACGATTCCTCATAAATGTTAGCCAAGTAGAACGTGTAAAACTATCGTTATATTGAAAAGAATCATTCTCTGTATTATACGGTGGGTCAATATAAATGAGTTTGACCTGTCCTCGGAACTGTCGTTTAAGGGTGTGCAGTGCTATGAGGTTATTGCCCTTGACGATGAGATTTTCGCGAATAATCTCATTCTCGTCCCGTTGGATGTCTGTTACCGCTTGTTCACCATCAGCAGTGTAGCGTTTCCAGTTTGTGAGAACTTTCGGGTCGAACATCCGATTGATTTCGTCTTGTGCAAGAATTTCGTTGAAAAAAATCTCTTTGCGTTTATCTGCTTCCTTTGTTTGTCCACCCTCAAGGACGCAATCTTTGTAGGGCCAAACAAGTGATACCTCGCCGCGTTCACGGAGAAACTTATCATCAATGTTCAAACCGATTTTGTTGCGGAACTGCGTATAGGAATTGGCAAGGAAGTTTTTGGTGTTTATGTAGTCGATGAAGGTATTGTGGTTGAAAATCCAATGTCCTTCAATCTCATCAAAAAAGGTTGACTTTATCTTTGGATCTGTAAGCAACAATTTGATAAGATTATGGTCGAGTCGCCATGCGTGGTCTTTGACTGCAGCGGGGAGGAGTTCGCCTGATTCGTCAACGAAGGCGGAATTGGTTTTGAGAAGTGTGGTTAGTTTTTCGTTGAAGTTTTCTTTTGGCATAGGGCAGATAACCTTCATTTCATTTAGAATAGCGGTAAATGGAAGAAGCAATTCCTCCCTCTAAAATAATGTGCCTTAAGTTTATCATACGTCAGCGGAAAAGTCAAGGGAATATAGGATTTCTCAGGGTCATTCAGTTTTAAGAAATTATTGGACTTCTCGCTTTTTTGGACGTATCCGGTGTCCCTTCCCAGTAACGGGCGGGAACCCCGGTTACAAACCGCACCTACCGATTTTGGGGTGAAAACCGGACCGAAAAATGGAAAACTGAATAGCCCTGAGATGATAAGCAGGAGTGGGTCAAACGAGAATAGCTTTTCCTTACACTATGGAATTGTGAAACCCTTAAAAGAAAAAGCCCTACCTTTCAGTAGGGCGTTCACGCTTTTAGATTATAGGCGTTATTGCTTCTTTAAGGTTTGTAGTTCTTCCTGAATCTGTGTTCTAAGTTCTTTGCTCTGTGCAAAATTTAACGCAGTCAGAAAATCTTGTTCCGCTTCAGTATTACGACCTAATATAGATTGTGCAATCCCTCGATTATAGTAGGCATTAGCGAACTCTTTTTTTAAGTAAATAGCTCGGTTAAAATCAGAAATAGCAGCTTCAGGATGCCCCAGATTGCCTTTCGATCTTCCTCTAACCTCATAATATTTCGCCTCGTTGGGGTTTAAGCGAATGGTTTCGTCAAAGTCAGATATGGCCTCAAAGTATTGTTCCAATTCCATTTTGGCACCTCCTCGGTTGTAGTAAGCGTCAACGTAATCAGGATTTAGACGAATCGCCTCATCAAAGTCAGATATGGCAGCCTCAGGATGATTTAATTGTATTTTGGCAACCCCTCGGTTGTAGTACCCTATTGCTGTAGTTATAGAATTTTGACTCAGACGAATCGTCATGTCAAAGTCAGATATAGCTTCAAAAATATGGTTTATTCTGGCTTTTGCAATGCCCCGGTTCCCATAATATTTCGCTTCGTCGGGTTTTAGGCGAATTGCCTCATCAAAGTCAGAAATAGCTTCAGAATATTGTTCCAGTCGATTTTTAGCAGCCCCTCGGTTGTGGTAAGCTTCAGCAAAATCAGGATTTAGACGGATAGCTTCGTCAAAACCAGAGATAGCAGCACCATAATCCTCCTGATCAAACAAGGCAACACCTTTATGAAAGTGGTTCTCCGCAGATTCAATGTTGTCATTTGCGTTATTTGCGTTTTTCATCAGACATTTTCCATTGTATCATATTCATCAGATTTTAAATCGTTTATTGGCTCATCACCAGAAAGGAATTTTCTTTTGGTCGATGGGCGTCGACTCGGAACGTCCTCTAAGCGAGGAACGTCTAACTTCTCCACAAGTTCTTTTAGCAGTTCATATGTAGGATCTTCGGTATAATTGGAAGTTGACTTGTTTTCATTGTTCTTATTAATCAACCACTGCCCTAAAAAAATTAGAACTGCCACTACTATAGGCGCAATTATTGATGCCAGAATAACATGTACTGTTTTTGCTGTTCCTTTTGTTCTTTCGTCAATTCTCTCGACTGTTTTATTAAGATCCTCAACAGTTTTATCAAGATCTCCCACAGTCCTATTAAGATTTTCTACAGTCTTGCTAAGTCCCTCCACGCTTCCAGACAGTTTCCCTACATTTCCGCTTAACTCTATTAGAACAGGCAAATCTGGTTGCTGCCCGAACGAGACGACAGTAACAAAAAAGACAAAAAAAATTCCGAATAGGATAATCTGCCTATTTAACATTGTAAATCTCCTGAACCTGATTTTTTACTACACAACAAGGCACACATTGCTTTTTCGCTTATAGGTTAAATTATTTTAACATATCATTCAAGAAAAAAACAGAAAAAATGGAAGCTATATAACTCCGCTCCCGTAAACTTGACATCGGCGGTCATTGAAAATCTCTATATATTGGGTTGCAAACTAAAAGTTTGCGGTACAAAAGAGAAAACTATGGTAGATTTTAGAATTACTTATACATGTGAATAATATCCTCAATGGACTTTTCTGGGTGATATTCACGCTTTCGTTTAATATTGGCGAAATCATGTTCAACCGGATTATAATCAGGTGAATAAGGGGGTAAA
>JAJEIP010000138.1 GCA_022827885.1 Candidatus Poribacteria bacterium | reverse complement strand
GTGAGCCGTACAGGGATCGAACCTGTGACCACCTGATTAAAAGTCAGATGCTCTACCAGCTGAGCTAACGGCTCGAATTAACAACATTTAATAATACCATACTTTAAGTCAGATGTCAAATTAAAATTCAGAAATTTTAGTAACGTCAGGCGTCGGGATTCAGAGACCCCGCCGCCCTCAATTTTGACTTACCATAGGGGTTGTCCGAGTTGCACGATCTGATCTCTGTCGGGTCCTATGGAGATAATTGGGATTGGCACGTCAAGATAATCCGCGACATACGCGATGTAGTCTTTAGTGCGTTGCGGAATGTCTGCGGCGGTGCGTGCTTCGGTCAAGGACTGCTGCCATCCGGGTAGCGTTTCGTAGACGGGTTCGCATTCCTCTAAGACCTGTAGGCTACTCGGGAAAGTCGTTGTCTGTTTCCCTTTATAACGGTAGGCGACACAAACTTGGAGATCTTCGAGCGTATCAAACACATCCAGTTTCGTCAGTGCGATGGCGGTTAATCCGTTAATTTGCGTGGCATATCGGAGTGCGACGAGGTCTAACCAACCGCAGCGTCTTGGACGTTGCGTTGTGGCACCATACTCTTTGCCGATTTCCCGAATTTGCTCATCTAAGTCAGGCGGCATCTCGGTGGGGAATGGACCCCCGCCGACGCGTGTGACGTAGGCTTTGGAAACACCGAGTATCTCTTCCAGTGCTTTCGGTCCTATACCGAGTCCGGTACAGACGGCACCGGCGGTGCAGTTGGAAGAAGTAACGTAGGGATAGGTCCCGAAATCTATATCGAGCATCGTCCCCTGTGCCCCCTCAAAGAGGATGCGTTTCTGGGAAGCGAGGGTGTCGTGCATAAAAGCGACGGTATCGGTCACATAGGGTGCGATCCGCTGTGCGTAACCGTGATACGTTTCGAGCAGGATGTCTCGTTCCGGTCCACCTATTTGGAGAGCGTCCGCTTTGGTTTCGAGGTTGTAATCCAACTTCTTTTGGAACTGGTCAAACTCAAGGAGGTTCCCGACGCGAATGCCCGCATGTCGGTTCATCTTATCGGAGTAAGTAGGACCGATCCCACGGGAGGTCGTGCCGATTTTGGTAGCACTCCCCATCTGTTCCCACTGTTCAACAACCTTGTGGTATGGCATGATGAGATGTGCGCGATCGCTGATTTTCAGGTTATCGCTACTGACTTCAATATCCTGTGCCTGTAGGCGATCCATCTCACCGAACAGGGTCTCCAAATTAATGACGACCCCGTTGCCAATAATGTTGACGGTATCGGGACGTAAGATGCCGGATGGAATCAAGTGGAGAATAAATGTTTTTTCTCCGAGAACGATGGTATGCCCTGCGTTATCGCCGCCTTGATAGCGTGCGACCACATCCGCATCTGCGGCGAAGACATCGGTCAGTTTCCCTTTACTTTCATCGCCCCATTGTGCGCCTAAGATAACAATATTCGACATACGAAACCTCTTCCTACTTACAAATGTTTGTAGGCGCGGTGCCTGCCCGCGCGTGTTTTAGAGCCCGCGCGTGTTTTAGAAATTAGCGTTAATTGATGATTTAACGGTACACTGTTGCTGGCGGAGAAGGAATAGGCGTGTAGCGTTCCAAAGGGGTTTCCAAAAAGGATTGAAACCCAGCCAGCGAGAGATGGAGACTTGCGTTAAATTTGATAAATGCCTGAAGAATCCAACAATTCTAACGCTTGGAGAATTGGAAGCGTGCCCGTGCGCCTTTCTGTCCGTACTTCTTCCGCTCCACCATTCTCGGATCGCGCGTTAGAAATCCTGCCTTTTTCAATGAAGGCTTCAAGGATTCATCCGCTTTGACGAGTGCGCGTGCGAGTCCGTGTGAGATTGCCCCAGCCTGTCCAGTCTTTCCGCCGCCCTTTACGTTGACGTGGATGGCATATTCGCCGAGTTTCTCAACGTGCTCAATGGGACGTTGTGCTGCCTGCCAGTGGTCCGCACGCTCGAAGTACTCTTGAATCGGTTTTTTGTTAACGGTAACCCCGACTTCACCGCCGGGAATGATTCGGACACGTGCGACTGAGGTTTTGCGTCTGCCGGTTCCCCAGAATTGTTCAATAGCCATACTGTTCGTACTCTCCGTAGTTGTAGAAGTGCCTTCGTTGACGACTCCTCAACTTAACTTAAAGTGTTAAGACTTCCGGTTCCTGTGCTTGGTGCGGGTGTGTGGGTCCGGTGTAAACCCTGAGCCCTTTCATCAGTTGCCGACCGAGATGATTTTTTGGGAGCATTCCCTTAACGGCGTTGGTGATAATCACTTCTGGCTTGCGAGCCATCTGTTCATCAAAAGTTCGATATTTATCACCGCCGGGGTAGCCGCTATGCCTAAAATAGGTTTTCTGTTCCCTTTTATTGCCTGTGACGACGACTTTCTCCGCATTCACAACAGCAACGCGAAAACCTAAATCGGCGTGAGGTGTATACCGTGGATCATTCTTTCCGCGCAGGACCTGTGCGATTCGGGATGCTAAACGCCCGAGCACCTGTCCATCGGCATCCACGACATACCATCTAATATCTTTTTCCGTTTTCGGGAAATAGGTTTTCGTTTTCAGTACCATGATTTCCTGTCCCTTCAACCGAATTTAGCCGGGTGAGCGGTTAAATTTGGCATTGCTTTACACTGCTTTTTGTAGTTTGTTGTTCGGATGCGCCTTTCCGAGAAAGGTATTTTCACGATTGCGAACACAACCGCATAATATTATACGATAAAAGAGAGTGTTTGTCAAATTTTTTACAATTCGTCTGTTTTGCATATTGCCTTTCTTTTATGTTATCTTTTATGTTATAATAATAAGAGCAGTAAGCGATCTGAACAAACTGAAGATAAAAATAAGACAGAGGAATTAAATAAGAATGCGAATTATTCTTTACACAGGCAAAGGGGGTGTCGGCAAAACAACGATTGCCGCGGCTACGGGTATCAAGCTTGCAGAACTCGGTTACAAAACCATTGTTATTTCGCTGGACGTGGCACATTCGCTCCGCGATGCTTTTGATAACCACGAAAAACTTGTTCGTCAGCGTGAAGAGAAACAGATCCAAATCAGAGAAAATCTCTGGATACAGGAAATCAACGTTCAGGAAGCAATCGTTGATTACTGGAACGATGTATATGGCTATATCCGTTCGTTGCTGAATCGTTCTGGACTTGACAGTCTCGTTGCAGAGGAAATAGCGGTATTTCCCGGAATGGAGGAGATTTGCGCACTTCTGTATATCAATCAATATGTCCGCGAAAAAAGTTATGATGTGATTATCCTTGATTGTGCACCGACCGGTGAGTCGCTTCGGTTTGTCAGTATCCCCACGACGCTGGAGTGGTACATGCGCCACATTTTCAAATTGGAACGCAACCTTGCGAAAGTTGCGGGTCCAGTCATCGAACGGGTGAGTTCCGTTCCAATTCCACGAGACAATTACTTTCAGAATATTCAAGATTTATTTGATAAATTGGAAGGGATTGATGGTGTCCTGACGGATCCGAAGATCACGACGGTCCGTTTAGTGACGAATCCTGAAAAAATTGTTATCAAAGAGACGCAGCGGGCATTCATGTATTTTTGCCTGTACGGGTTGTGTATTGACGCCGTGATTATCAATCGCATCTTTCCTGATGACGTAGATTCGGCATACTTTGAGGCTTGGAAGTCCTCACAACAGCGCTATATTGCGGAAGCACTGGACTATTTCTCGGATGTCCCGATTTGGAAGGTGAACCTTTTCACGGAAGAGATTGTCGGGGAACAGGGCCTGCATCGGTTGGCGGACACACTCTATTCAGGGATTAATCCGGCAGATCAGTTTTCTGAAGACCGTCCGTATCAATTCCAAAAAATGGGAGATGCGTATCAGTTGTCTATGCGTCTTCCGTTTCTGAGCAAAGAGGAAATTGGATTGACAAAACACGGCGATGAGTTAATTATCACAGTGGGTGGTTTCAAGCAACATATCGCACTGCCGCGGACGCTCTCAAATAAAAAAACGAGCGGCGCGAAACTCACCGGCAACCAACTCGTGATTAATTTTGAAGGAGAGAGTCGCATCTGAAATGTATGTGTACCAAAACGGACAAAGCGGTTTTTGCTGTAACAGGGACGACGCTTTTAACGTTCTTAATAGCAAGTCGCATCGGGACTATCTGGCTACTTTATCCAAATGTGCTGATTGCAGCCTCCTTGTGCGTTTATTGTATTTGGAAACTTGATGAAGATGCTTCGCTCCTTTTAAAGAGTTCCTTTTTTGGGAGTGCGACGACATTGACATACGTGCCGATGGACTGGTTGTTCTCGCGAAAAGCGGGTTTAATTTTCTACCTACGTCCAGATTTTCTGGCGCACCTAACGACCCCGATCGGAATAATCCTGAATTGGATAGTGTTTGCGACGCTGGCAGCATACTGCTATCAGCGGCTTACAATGATTTTCCGAACCCGTTTTGCGTCCGAGGCCGGCAATTCGAGAATTGGTTCCATGGGGACTGCCATGCTGGCGGCGGGTGTCACCGGCATCAGTGCGGCGGTGGGAAGTAACACAATTTACGCGCTTGGGGAATCGCAGTTGTGGGTGTGGAACGCAACACAGGTGGATCGGATACCCGAGATTGCGTCTGTACCGGTTTTTGTGCCGATTTCTTTTCTGGTTACTTTTCTGCTGTGCCCTTACTTTTTCGGGGTAGCCGGTGGTTTCCTGAGAGAACAACACGCGGGTGTCGCTGGGATACGGTGTGGTATCTTTATCGGTGCCCTACAGTTCTTCAGCTTTCTCCTGTTTTATGTCTGGAAATAGTTATCGGTTGTCAGTTAAGAGGGATTTGGCGTTCCTGAATGCCTCTGGTTCCTGTTAGATGACCGAAAACCGATGGCTCTCAAAAAGGAAAATTATAGGCATGCACATTCGTTCAACAACGATTTTAGCGGTTCGCCGTGATGGCGAGGTAGCGGTCGGTGGTGATGGTCAAGTCACTTTAGGGGATACGGCGATTAAACACGGTGCCCGCAAAGTCCGCAAAATTCATAACGACAAGGTGCTGATCGGTTTCGCCGGGTCCGCCTCGGATGCGATCACCCTCTATGAGAATTTAGAGAAGAAGTTGGAGCAGTATCGCGGGAATCTTCAGAAATCAGCGGTGGAACTTGCACGGGAATGGCGTAGCGATAGAGTTTTGAGACAGGTAGATGCACTATTAATCGCCGCGGACATTAACGACAGTTATCTCATCTCCGGGAACGGCGACGTAATTTCGCCTGACGACGATGTTTTGGCAATCGGTTCCGGGGGTTCTATTGCTCTGGCAGCAGCAAAGGCGCTGCTTAAATACTCAGACTTGACGGCAAAAGAGATTATTTCAGAAGCACTTCAACTGACGAGTGAAATCTGTATTTATACGAATGCGAAAATTGAAATTGAGACGATAGGGATTTAAGGTGTCTAACGTGATGCTATCCGAGTAGCATCGCATTATTTATGGACGACCATCTCATAATAGAGGGTTGTGGGGAAGAATACCGGGCTTTATCCAAACAAAACAGTTATGAAATGGCGAGAGGATAGTTAATTTTACGGAGGTTTACCTTTGGAAAGACCAAAAGTAAAGCGCGCGGAGAACACTTTAGCAGCAGCACTTACACCTCGGCAGATCGTTGAGGAATTGGATAAGTATATCATTGGGCAATTTGAAGCGAAACGTTGTGTTGCGATTGCCCTTCGCAACCGTGCGCGGCGGCAGATGTTGGCAGAAGATATGCAGGACGAAGTATCGCCGAAAAATATAATTATGATAGGTTCAACAGGCGTGGGAAAAACTGAAATTGCACGTAGGCTTGCGCGCCTCGTTGACGCGCCTTTCATCAAAGTCGAGGCATCAAAGTATACCGAAATCGGTTACGTGGGTCGAGATGTGGAATCCATGATACGCGACCTCACGGAAACGGCTATTAGTCGCGTTAAAGCCGAGCAAACGGAGGCGGTTGAAGAAAAAGCACGGGAATCGACTGAAGAACGGCTGCTGGATTGCATTTTTCCGGTTCCCCGTTCGCTCCAGCGTCGGTCTCGTTTAAAAGAGGAGGATGCACTTGAGGAGCCGGAGGAAGAGGATGATGGTGTCCTACAACTTCCATTTGACCTGGATCCCGATGTAGGGACTGAAGCCGAGGAAGCCAGAGAGAAGGAGCGTGAACGTTATCTAAAAACGAGAGAGAAATTTAGAGAGTGGCTACGAGAAGGTAGACTTGAGGAGAAACCGGTTGAAATCAATGTGAGACATCAAAGCATGCCCTTTGTAGAAATCTTCTCGCCCGGTGGTATCGAGGAAATGGACATCAATTTCAAGGATATGTTCAGTAATATTCTACCGAATCAGACGAAGAAACGAAGAGTTCCAGTCTCTGAAGCGCGAACTATCTTGATGCAGGAGGAATCCGAGAAACTTATTGATATGGATGCCGTCATCACTGAAGCGATTCAACGGGTTGAAGACTCCGGCATCGTTTTTTTAGATGAGATTGATAAGATCGCAGGCAGGGAATCCCGGCATGGACCTGACATTTCACGTGAAGGTGTGCAACGGGATATCCTTCCTATTATCGAAGGTAGCACGGTGACCTCGAAATACGGGGCGGTCCGTACGCATCACATTCTGTTCGTCGCCGCTGGTGCGTTCCACGTCTCAAGCCCATCTGACCTTATCCCGGAACTACAGGGAAGGTTTCCTATCCGAGTAGAACTCAAAAGCCTGAATAAGGATGACTTTAAATCTATTCTGACGGAACCGAAGAACGCGTTGGTGAAACAGTATGCTGCATTGCTAAGTACCGAAGGTATTGAGGCGACTATTACCGATGATGCGATTGACGAGATCGCTGCGCTTGCCTTCCAAGTTAATGAATCGGTTGAGGACATCGGTGCCCGCCGTCTGCATACGATTATGGAGAAGCTTTTCGAGAACCTCTTTTTTGACGCACCTAATCTCGAAAAAAAGCACATCACTATTGATGCGGGATATGTCAAGGCGGAATTGTCGGAAATCGTCAAAGATCAGGATCTGAGCAGGTATATCCTTTAATAGTCCTCAGTCTTCAGTTGTCAGTTATCAGTTAAAAGAGGATGTTGTTAAATGAATATCTTCTAACCGAAAACTGAAAGGGTTTTCGTAGAAAACCTGTACTGACAACTGACAACCATTGAACCGTGAAATACTACCGAATTCTTATCCTCCTGTTCGCCTATACCCTTTTCCTACCGGGTAGTTTCGCCCAAGATGTGACGCAATGGCGTGTATTTGAAGGCGATGCGGTATCCGTCGGCGCAACAGCGATAAACGCTATAACTTTCTCTCCTGATGGCACACAACTCGCTATCGCAGGTGTAAACGGTATTACCGTATATGACACCTATACCGGTGAAACACTTGCGCTGCTACCGTCGTCAATGGGGCACGTGACGACCTTGGCATTCTCTCCCGGCAACCGCATCGTTGCAAGTGCAGATGAAGATTCTACGATCCACCTCTGGAATGCACAGACCCGTAAACACATAACAGACCTTACAAGCCACACTGATCCGGTTGTCGCCTTGGCATTCTCACCCGATAGCAAGACCCTCGCCAGTGGAAGTCTCAAGGAGATTCGTTTGTGGGATTTAACCTTGGGACAGATGAGCGGTGCGACAGTCCTTCACGGACATCGGGATATGGTCACCACGTTAGCATTCTCACCCGATAGCAAGACGCTGGCGAGCGCGAGCTTTTACGGCACAATCTTATTATGGGATTTGGAAACCTTTCAACTCCGACACAATCTTTCCGCACATACCGACTCAATTCTGGCACTCGCCTTTTCGCCGGACAATCAAACCTTAGCGAGCGGCGGATATTGGAGTTCGGAGGCGGAGAGCACAATTCGTATGTGGCATATACATACCGGACATCTCCTCGCCACCTTTGAAGATCACACCGCGCCGGTTCTTGCCTTAGCGTTTGCGTCGGATGTCTACGGGGTTAATGGGAACCCTCTTGTGAGTGCGGGTTGGGATAACACAATCCGTATGTGGGATTTATCCACTGGGCAGTTACAGGCAATATTTGAAGCGTATACCGCTCCAGTTTTTGACTTAGCGCTCCTATCGGATCCCGATGGCTCTGATGGCACAGTCCTCGCAATCGCGAGTCTTGATGGCATAATCCAATTGATACCTTTAACCAGTTCTCTGGTGCGGCTCCCGTGGGATGTTAATAAAGATGGTATCGTGAATATCTTGGATCTGACGTTTATTGCGTCGCGTATTGGACAGAATTCACCCGATCTTAACGGCGACGGTGTTGTCAACATTTTGGATTTGACCCTCGTTGCCAGATATATCGAAAAATAGAGGTGAACTTATGGAGACTAAGCAACTGTGCGGGACTATCCAGACCTATTTTCTCGGTTCGCTTTTCTTGTTAACTGCCATCCTCTTTCCGCCCAATGTCCATGCCGAAGATTATACGCAATTGCGGTTACCTGCAGGTGCGAAAACCCGCATCGGGAAAGGGACTATCAACGATATAAAATTTTCACCCGATGGAAACTTGGTTGCTGTGGCGGGTTCTATCGGTGTTTGGCTTTATAATGCACAGACCGGTGCAGAGGTCGCCTTGCTTACGGGGCATACGCAGCCCGTCTGGAGTGTGGCGTTCTCGCCGGATAGCAAGAACCTCACCAGTGGCAGCGGGGACACCACAATCCGTTTGTGGGATGTAGAAACCGGACAACATAAAGTTTCCCTTACGCAGCATACGTATGGTATCTGGGCAGTAACGTTCTCACCGGATGGAAAAACGCTCGCCAGTAGTAGTTATGGATCCGTTCGTTTGTGGGATATAGAAACCGGACGGCACAAGGCAGTCCTGGATGCACAGACAGGGCGGGCAAGGGCGCTCGCGTTCTCGCCAGATGGTAGCATCCTTGCCAATGGAGGACATGCGCTGCCACTGACAAGCAATAATTATATGAGGGTGGTTCATAAATCATTTTTATTGAAAAACAGTTTTGATATGTGTGACATTCCGAGTGGGAAGTTCCCAGCGGAGATTCATCAACATTGCGAGTTGTAAAAGCATCACTCCAAGTCCCAAAAAGGTGGCTAC
>JAJEIP010000071.1 GCA_022827885.1 Candidatus Poribacteria bacterium | reverse complement strand
GGAGAAGCACTTTATATATCAAACTCACCTGACCGAACCGCAAGGAAAATTAAAAGGGTGTTTATCTTCATAGCACCAGGAACATAGCCTGAAACGAAGTGGAAGGCGACTCTACGGAGAGGCACTCTATATATCAAACTCACCTGAACGAACCGCAAGGAAAAATTAAAAAATGCCACAAGTTGATCCTGTTTATTTTGCCATTACAATTGCCGTCGTGATTATGCTCGCGACAAGCATCCGAATCCTCAAAGAATACGAACGCGCCGTTATCTTCCGTCTCGGACGCTTGGTCTCGACCCGCGGTCCCGGACTCGTCTTCATGATACCCTTCTGGATCGAGCGAATGCAGCGAATTAGCCTGCGGGTCATCGTCAACGACGTCACCCCCCAAGATGTGATTACCAAAGACAACGTCTCCGTCAGCGTTAACGCCGTACTCACATTCAGAGTCACCGAAGCCGATAGAGCCGTCATCGAGGTGGAAGACTTCGGTTTCGCGATCGCACAGGTCGCACAAACCACACTCCGGAGCGTGCTCGGACGTGCCGAACTGGACGATCTACTCTCAGAGCGCGAGAAACTAAATCAGGACCTGGAAGACATCATCAAAAAACATTGTGAACCGTGGGGCGTCGAGGTGCTTGCGATGGAGATCAAGCACGTGGACCTCCCCGTTGAGATGCAGCGCGCCATGGCGAAACAAGCGGAAGCCGAGCGGGAACGGCGTGCGAAAGTTACGCACGCCGAGGGCGAATTCGAGTCTGCCGAGGTCCTAACCAATGCCGCCGAAATCCTCAGCCGGATCCCGACCGCAGTGCAGCTCCGATTCCTTCAAGCGTTAGTAGAAGTCAGTGCCGAGAAAAACTCGACCATGGTGTTCCCAATTCCGATAGACCTACTCAGTCCGTTCCTTGATCAAATGAAAGGAAAAGAAGAATAGGACTTACGCCTACTGCTCTTTTGTAGCATAAACTGTTAGTTTGTGCCACCAGAACGCTGTGTTTTCCGAAAAATCTTATCCCACAACGGGCTACAGTCAAAATTGCGTAAGTCCTGAAGAATAGACATTGAGTGGACGAAAGGAGAGGGCAATGAATAACGAATGTATCGCCATGATGACAGAGCGGATCGTGCGTGACTTTGACCCTTTACAGATTATCCTCTTCGGTTCACACGCACGCGGAGACGCAGATGACCAGAGCGACATAGACCTGCTCGTCGTTTTTTCGGAGCTCACGGATAAACGAAAAACCGCCGTTGACATCCGAGTGGCTTTAGCTGACGTGCCTGTGGCGAAAGACATCCTCGTATCAACGCCTGAAGAGTTGGAACGCAGCCGCACGCGAATCGGCTCCCTGTGGTGTACCCGACAAGGAGATAAAATCCGCTATGCAAACGACCGATCGGCTTGCGGACACCGCCCGCTGGCTCCGCTATGCCGAAGAAGACTTGGTAACCGCTGAAACCCTTTTAAGTCATCCGCATGTTCCGCCTCGCCAAGCGTGTTGGTTTGCCCAGCAAGCTGCAGAAAAAGCACTCAAGGCAGCCTTAATCTTCTTACAGATCGATTTTCGAAGAACGCATGACTTGAATGTTCTACGGGATCTGGTGCCTGAAAGTTGGCAACTCAAAACCGCGCATCCAGACTTGGCATCCTTAACCCGATGGGCAGCTGAAGTCCGATACCCAGAGAACACACCAGAAACCACCAATGCAGACGCATCCAATGCTGTTGAACAAGCACGAGCCATCTGGACATCTGTATCTACTGCCCTCTTAGAACACGGGTATCCTGTAGAGAAAGATCTTTGATTCATTTAAAGGCAGATATTTAATCAATACCGCCAATCTTCATGAGGCAGCGGGGCGCGGTTGAGCTCGTCCCTATAAGTCCGCCATTGAGGTAGAAAACTATCCATTAGCTCACGAAACCGCTCATTATGCGAACGCTCCAGAAGATGCACCATCTCATGCACCAAGACATACACCAAGCAGGATTCCGATTTCTTTGCGAGTTCGAGATTCAGCCATATCCGTTTTGCCTCAACGTTACAAGATCCCCAGAGCGTTTTCATCTTCCGAATCCGCACTTCATTGACGGATACCCCGAGTTTCACTTCCCATTTCTCAAGGAGCGACGGCAGCTGCGATCTAAGATACTGACGATACCAACGCTGCATCACCGCTTCGCGAGCGTCCCGATCCGACCCCGGACGCACACGCAGAGCGACCTTTGTGTTATTGGGAAGCCAGACCTTCGGTGGACAGTCTTGCTCTACGACCTCGAGTCGGTAGCGTCTGCCTGCAAAATAATGACTTTCGCCGGTCACAAATTCACGTTGAGATTGCCGATCTTGCCCTTCAAACGCCGCTTGTTGTCGCCGAATCCATCCCAATCGTGAAATCACTGCCATCCGAACAGCGTTGTCATCAAGACGCAAAGGGACAGACACGCGAACCCGTCCGTTCGGCGGATGAACCCCAATATAGAAGTTTTTGATGTTTTTTCGGACGACCTCTACAGAGATCCCGCCGATGTCAATATGATACCTATCGATTTTAGTATTCACGCTGATTCACCGCCAGTTCGAGAAGTGCCTTGACATCCAAGTCATAGTCCCTGAATTCCTGTTGAATTACCCGTGCGATAGCATTCTGCACCTGCCGCTTCTTGCGTCTGTTACCTCGCCAGTCGTCCTGTTTCGTTCTGCGGATAACGGTATCTATTGCGAGTGCCGCCGCCTCTCTACGGTCTTCAGGAAGCGTGTTTAAGGTGTCAAACAGAGCGCGTAATGCACCGGTATTGATAGTGGCGGGATAGCGATCTGAGTTTTCGTGTTCTGCTATCCGCCCGCTGAGTCCTTCGATTTCGGAGAGATATTCACGATAATCCAAAGCCCCGCGTCGGCGTTGGCGAATGATGTCATCGAGGAGATGTGAGATCTCCTCGTAATACCTCGGATTGACCTCCGACCTGTCAACGATAAGCCGACGGACGTTGTTTTCGATGGTTGCGGCTCTTGCGATTTCGTTGGTGCGAATGCCCTCCGGTAGCAGATTCAGTGCTTCGGCGCCGTTTTGAACAATCAGTTCCACTAAAGGAATATCGCCGAGCGTTGAGAGGATTTCGCTCTCCTCAGCGCGGATGTATGTATCAATGAGATGCCGCATATCGGGTTCGTAGGCTCTCAGATCAACGTAATCACCGCTGGCAAGTTTGATCTCTCGGCTGACGTTTTCGTAGTGCGTCACCTCTTCCTTAATCTCCCGTGCCGCATCGGCACTGTAACCCGCCTCGCGCATATCGTTGGCGAGATTGGCATAGGCACGCACAAAAGCGGCAGTGAATTTATAGAGTTTCTCGCGTTTCGGTTCGTTTGCTTTGAGCTGTTCAAGGTTCCCAGCTTCTTCACCACAGAAGAAACGGATGTAATCGGCGGTGCCATGTGAAGGTGCCACGGGTTCGCAGAGTGCTTTAACCGCCTCACGCGTTTCCTCTAAACGTTCTCTCCCTTTTTCGAGTCTATCCTTCAACAATCCTTGGACATCTTCGGCATCGAAGTTTTCAAAGGCTTCGCCGGTGTAGTCGGTAATTGCTTGCTCCAGAGACCGGAATAGGTCTTGATAATCGACGATGTAGCCGAATTCCTTGTCCTCACCATCGAGGCGATTGACCCTGCAGATCGCTTGGAAAAGCCCGTGATCTTGCATATTCTTGTCGATATAGAGATAGGTCGCCGGGGGCGCGTCAAAACCCGTGAGAAGCTTATCCACAACGATGAGGAGTTTCATCTCGTCTGGCTTTTCAATGAAACTTTTCTTGACCTCCTGTTCAAACCGATCGGCTTTGTGCATCGCAGTGTTTTCGGGTTCGTCAAAGTGTTCCGCCAGCATCTCGCGATAGGTATAATACTCTGTCTGTCTGTCCGTAAGCCCTTCTCCGGTTTCTTCCCGGGCGACATCATCGGCGGAAGGTCTATAGGAAGTTACAATAGCGCATTTCCCTTTTAAGGGTGTTTCCTGAAACATCTGAAAAAATCGGCAGGCGGAAAAGATACTATCGGCGACGAGCATAGCGTTGCCGCGTCCGCTTTTAAGTCTGTCTCGGTTTTCCATATCAAGGACGATATCGGCGACAATTTTACCCAACCGCTCCCTTGAGCTGAGAACATTCTGCAGCGTGCTCCAGCGTTGGCGAAGCTGCGCCCTCGCTGTATCCGTGAGTCCACTGGTCCTATCGGCAAACCATTGATCGATCTCTGCCTGAGAGGAGAGGGTTTGGTCGATGTCGCGTGCCTCATACCGCAGGTCTAAGACGACACTGTCTTCAACGGCTTCGTCATATTTATAGGTATGGATGTAGGGACCGAAGGTTTCAATGCTCCGTTGCTTGTCGCTTTTCAACAGTGGGGTGCCTGTGAAACCGATCAACATTGCATTTGATAGGAGGGTCTTCATCGCGCTGTGGAGTTTTCCCGACTGCGTGCGGTGGCATTCGTCGACAAAGACGAAGAATTCACCCTTCGCTTGAAAGTCGTCCGGTAGATGTTGTTGAAGGTCGTCAAGGTAGTCGTCATAATCGTCAGTATCGGCATCTTCGTCTGCTATCTCACCCGATCTGCCGAACTTGTGGACGAGTGAACAGATTAACCGCTCCGCAGGATTCGTAAGGACCTGCAGGAGATGCGTCCCATTCTGTGTCCGCCGAATGTCCTCGTTGACACCATTAAAAACTTTCTCAATCTGTTCGTCGAGTTCGGTGCGGTCAGTGATGATGAGCACGCGCCCATTCGGGATGGTTTCGAGGATTGATTTTGCGAGCCAGACCATTGTAAGGCTCTTGCCGCTGCCTTGGGTGTGCCAGATGATACCGCCCTCTCTGCTTTTGATACGCGCGTGCGCGGCTTTCACGCCGAAGAATTGGTTGTGTCGGCAAATCTTCTTGGTTCCAGCATCGAAGACGATGAAATTGTGCAAGATGTCAAGCAATCGGGTTTTGTTGCAGACTTGACTGAGTTCTCGGAGCAGGAAATTATCACCTGCATCGGGATGGGCATCTGTTTCCTTCCATCGTAACCAGTGTTTCTCTGGTGTTTTGATAACGCCGTAGTGTAATCCTTGGGTTTCACTGCCTGCCATGACAAGCTGCACAGTGCTAAAAAACCATTCGATGAAATCTGCGCGTTGGTTGGTAAGGTTCTGGCGGATGCCTTCGGAAACGGAGACGATGGAACGTTTGAGTTCGAGGACACCGATGGCGATACCGTTGATGTATAGTACTAAATCAGGACGTTTGTTGCCGTCCTCGCCTTTGAGGGTTACCTCTTCAGCGATACCGAAATCGTTATTGAACGGATGCTCCCAGTCGATAAGCTTAACGGTGATCCGGTGTTCACCCGTGCTGGGTTGAACGTTCACACCGTAGCGCAGCAATCCATAAACTTCCCGGTTCGCTTCGTAGAGTTTTCTACTACCACCGAGTGCCGCCGCTTTCTCCAGTTCAAACAGCACTTTGGTGATGATGGTGTTGTCATGTCCGCTGCTTTTCAACCAATCCGTAAGTAGTCCTTTCTCAATGTTGCTATTTCCCTGACGTCCTTGCCAGTCGTCGAGGTAAGTATACCCCAACACCTTCTGGAAGAATGTGACGACACGTTCCTGTGTACGTTTTTCTTTTTCACCAACGGTGTTCATCATAGTGATTGTCGGTACGGGTTGCTAATGAAGTCGAATGAAATATTTGGGTAATACTATGTTTTCACTAACTCGGTAGGTGCGGTTTCCCAACCGCACCGGGCATCGGTAAAAATTACCCGATTAAATTAATCTTCATACGCAATCCTTGCGGTTATCGGTTAAATTGTCTGAATCGCTGATTACGCAGATTTCACGGATTTTGGAGAGTCGGGAATTGAAGTTCCTTCTTACAAAAAGATTATCGACGCCCCAGTTAAGCTTCTAAAAAACTCTGGCTGCACTCTGGCTGCACTCTGGCTGCATCTTATACTGCATTTCCTGATTTCAGATTCGATAGTTCGTTTCTTCCTTTGTTTGTCAATTGGTACTTCTGCCGTGAACTTGTAGGTTTTTCTGGCAGCGTATATTCGATCATCAGGTCAGTTCGGAGGTTGCGGACAACCTTGTTAAGCTGACCGGAGACCTCCTTCTGTCCTAATTTCTTAGACAATTCGGATCTTGACAGTGGACCATCGGAAACTAGTAAGTTTAGCACTTTCGATTTAAGATCTCCAGGGAGGGACTCTGGCTGCACTTTAATCTGCTCCGGAGGTGTAGCACGCCAAATCGTTGTCTTGAATCCACTGCTGTCAGTGAATTCCGGTTCGCGTAAGCCAGCGTCCCCGCAACGGCGGATCATGTCTAACGTTCCTGTTCCCATCTCTTCAATGTATTGAGTGAGGTATAAGGACCGAGCAAGCAACCGGTTGTTGGGCACCGATGGGTGCGTCTCTCGCAGTTGTTCCAGAGTCAAGGGGGGTGGCAATCTGCCAGGATTCAATATCTCAAGCCGATCCGAGAAAAGCATCACTTGGACGCTGGCATTACTGGTATAGTCCCGATGTGCTACGGCGTTGACGATCGCCTCCCTTACAACTTCTTTTGGGATTTCATAGGCGACAGGGGCTTGCACGCTTTCTGCGCGTGTGCCTACCGACAGTGCGATCTTGCTAAGCACAAAATCCACAGCTTGATCGATGAGTTGAAATACTGTGCCCTTGTAGATTTGGTAAGACGGGATAGGTTTCGCGACCTCTGTTCCGTGGAAATGCGCACATTTAACCTCCGAGGAAATTAGAAACCGCTGTGGTGCTTTCCCAAATACCAGTACTGCCGCGTTCGTGGGGCGTCCATCGTTTAGCAGATTGAGATGAACCAATAACTCTTCGGTTGATGCCCTTTCAGTTAACGGAAACTCCCTGGCACTCCGTGCCGTTCGGATAAACCAGCCTATCTGCTCGGTGTCGAGATCGTCCAGCGATGCTTTTGAACAGGGTGCCGCGTCAAAGGGTTCAGAACGGACGAGGTCTTGATTGTCTAAGTATTCGACTAACGCTGCGTAGAGTGCTGTTACTAATTCTTCCGACGTGTTGAAACGTTTTCGGATGAGTCCAGCTTGTGCTTTACGGATGAGGGTCTGCATCTTCGAATGCCGATCATTATCATCCATTCCTTTCACGAAAATCAGCCGGTGTATACCGGAAGCGGTTGCCTGATCGAACTCCCGTTCTGTCGGTGATATACCGTCTATATCTTCCCATCCGTAGTCGTTACCGAACAATCCTATATAGACATCCGACTGCTTAACCTCATCCAGATAGAGGTCATCCGGACGGCGATCTAATGCTGGAACATCTTCAAACAGAAAGACATCAAGGAACCGTCGCATCAACGGATCACCGAGTAGATAGGTGCGTAGTGCCGCGCGTTCCTGCGCGAATTCTCTTTGAACACTGCTGATAAAAATACGGATACGGTTCATTGTTCAGTTCTTACCTTCTGGTATAACGCGAGTTCGACTTATGATGAATTATGAATGTAAGTGGACATTCGAGGTTGATTGACATAGCACTCCGCTGGAGTGCAGCTTAATGACACTCAATATTCTATAGACATGTTGCTCCGCTGGAGCAAGGAGACCGATTTTTTAGACTTCCACTTTCAAATCTTGCACGTGTGTATTTATGTGCTTGTTGGATGTTCCCTCCTCACGCCGAAGGCGTGATATGTCTATAGAAAGGACCACCTTGAAGTTACCACGATCCAGCAGGGGACCATGTCCATAAAATATTTTATCAGTGTAGAATTCTGCTGGTTTCCCAAATTAGCCTCTTTGCTCCAGCGGAGCAACATGTCTATAGAAAAATGCCCATGAAGTCCATGCACTCCAGCGGAGTGCCATGTCTATAGAATGTAAATCCTGATTCAGACAGAAAACGCCACAAACACCAAGCATCCCTAATCCGCGTTAATCCGTATCATCCGCGCAAATCCGCGATTCAGACAACCGCACCCGTCCCGTAAGCAGTTGCTGCATCATTCCTTGCTTGATGGCACGCGTCTTGTCTCGACGCTGCTCCAACGCGATGATCTCGGCATCTATGTCAGAGAGGACAGAGGCAATGGCATTCTGTTCCGTAATAGATGGAAGTTCTATCTGCACCTGAGCCAAATTATTGATATAGATATGAACAACAGCGTCCCCTTGACCCATGCGTGCCTTCTGTGCCGACACTATTGAAGAATTCATCAAATGACCGAGATACATAGAGTTATGCCCAGAGGGTGTCAACACGATAACATCACCGCCAGCGTATGCTTGTTCTTCACCAAGATATGCTGCACAGCGACCTATTTCCTCTGCTGTTTCACCTGATCCCGCAAATAGGAGATCCCCTGTTTTAATTGGCAACGCTGTTGCAGCAATACTGGGTGGTATCCGCGACGTTACCTTCAAAATGTAGTCTTGGTATTGTGTATACAGTTCGCCATAGCGGATACATGGCAGTCCTTCATTGGAAACATCATCACGTTTTATACCACGACCTTTGGCGAAGGGGCCGAGTTCTCCCAACCGCTTTGTTTCCCACGCCCCACTAAACCCCGGCAGGCGCGTCCTACCCGCCAGCAGTTGCTGCATCGTGGCTTGTTTGATTGCCTGCTTCTTCGCGATGAGTGCCTCCAACGCGTTGAGCAACCCATCCACATCGGACAGCGTTTCAGCGATGGCGCGTTGTTCTGAAATATCCTTTGGCAGAGAGACAGTAAAATTCTTGAAGGTTGGTAGGCGTAATGAATCAACGGTTGCTTTTACTGTATTTTGCATAGCATGACTACCAAACTGCAAAACCATGATGTAATAGACCAACTTACTACAAACGTCTTTTGCAAAACGGTTGATCATGTAAACGCGTTGATGACAGTCGAAACGACCATTGGTATAATGAAAAATGCTTTCAATGCCGCCTTCACCTGGAACAAGAATTGCCTCACCGTCATAGCAATAACTGTTAATGCGTTCAACAATTGCCGAGCGAACAAAAAATGGATATTTTCCATCATCTTTTTTGTCTTGGTTATTTCTACTTCCTGTCTTGATGTGCGCAATTTTCCCTAATTGTTTCGTTTCCCATTCGCCACTGAACCGTTGTAGGTTTGGATTTTTTCGGGCTGTGTCCATATCTACTCCATCTCTCGCAAATGTGCCGCGACCTTCGTGCTATACACTTCTACTGCCTGCTCCAATTCCGGCAACGGATTCGCATAACGTTCTTCCAATTCCTTCACGCGTTCCGTAAGGACTTGCGTCAACCGCTGGACTTCCCCCTTAATCGCTGCATGAATACTCGCAAGCCACTTATCCGCAACCACAAGTATCTTGATGTCATCCGCAGTGAGCGTGGCGTAGCGCGCCAGCACCTGTTCATCGAGCGCGAGTTGAATATCTTTTATCGCTTTGTCTACTGTCGACTTTGCATCGAGTAGCGATAAGCAGTGCTCAAGGGCATCCCGTTCATCGTCGAGGTCGTCTACCCCCCCCCGTTCTATATTTATATTAAGTAATTTTGTTTGAATGTAATTCCGTTCCTCATCGGTGTCAGAAACCTGTGTTTTATGAAACGTTGTCAAATCTGGTGTAAGTGTCTTGAGTCGTGCCTTCACACTGCTGGCGGTGATATTGCCACTATTGTTAACAGCATCTGTGAGCAATCCCTCGTCACCCGTGTGTTCCTCGATGTATTCCTCTAATTCGCTCACAGCCGCCGCTTGCCTCGCTTGCAACATCTCAATAGCTTCCTCCTCAGCCGGGAAATAGCGTGCTGCGATCAATGCAGGCGGAATCAGGTCCATCTTATATTTCTTTCTTTTAATGACAAGGTCGGGAGTCTCCTTCACCTGTCTGTCCTGAATCACCTCGCGCGGTTTTGCAGCTGCAACCCATCCGTCCGCAGTGATGAGATAAACATCGTCCTGCATCACCTCGTCCCAATAGTCCATCAGTTTCTGATAGACATCATAAGGATCGAGCAGCGGCAGCCTTGTGAACCGCTCTAACAGATCCTCTGAGAGCGTTCGAATGATTTCTCTCGGAGACGCGTCAACCTTAATACCTGTCAGGAGCGGTTCGTGTAACTTGCGCCACACCTGAAAGATAGTATCGACCCACTGTTGATAAGTGTTGAATTCGGGATGTGAGAGGATAGTCGTTTTGACGTGCTGTGTTTCCACAAGTGGATCGCTGTAACCGGGTCTACCGTTGGACCTGAACAAGGCGTTACGCAGTGTCGGAAATACCTTCCAATAGTCGTTAAGTGCGTCGATATCGGAGTCAGGGATGCCGCCGTTGAGGTGTGCGCCGAGGTCGTGCAAGTCTTCAGGTTCGCTCGCATCAATATAGCGCGGGATATTCAAGTTATAGTCGTTGGCAGTATCGGCGATTTCAGAGAATCGGACCATACGCGAGTAACGCGGTAATTCCGTTTGTTCGTTGAAAACGGAGACGATTTTATGGATGTCTTGGGCGCGCAATCGGTTTTTGTTGCCGTCCTTGAGGAAACCTCTGCTGGCATCTATCATGAAGATTCCGTCGCTGATGTAAGCACCCTCTTTGTCAATAACGAGAATACAGGCAGGGATCCCAGTGCCGTAGAACAGGTTCGCGGGTAGACCGATGATGCCCTTGATATAACCGCGTTGGATAATCTCTTTGCGGATGTCTGCCTCTCTGTTGCCGCGGAATAGCACGCCATGCGGTAAGATGATAGCACCTTTGCCCCCGCTTTTGAGCGAGGTGATGAAGTGGAGCAAAAAGGCGTAATCACCATTTTTCGCGGGCGGAATCCCGTGTTCAAAACGGTTGTAAACGTCATTCTCAGGGGTAAGTCCGTTGGTCCACGCTTTGTCCGAGAAAGGTGGATTGGCGACAGCGAAATCGAAGGTTCTGAGCCTATCACTATCTGTGAAATCAGGCGCGGCGAGTGTGTTGCCGTGTCGTAAATCAGCCGTGGCATTGTCATGGAGGATCATATTCATACAGGCGAGTGCGTATGTGGCATTGTCCTTTTCTTGTCCGTAGATACTCAACCCACGGGGTGCGGCATCGGCAGCCCGGAGCAGTAATGAACCGGAGCCGCAAGCGGGATCGTAAATCGTTTCATCTTGCCGGGTGTCGGGACCGATACCGATGACCTGTGCCATGATACGGGAGACCTCAGCAGGTGTGTAGAACTGCCCTTTGCTTTTGCCGGATTCGGTGGCGAAGTGCTGCATGAGGTATTCGTAAGCATCGCCTAAAAGGTCGTCGCCTTCCACCCGATTGGCTCGGAAATCGAGGCTCTCGAAGATGGCGACGAGTTTTGAGAGCCGATCCTGCATCTCTTTGCCTCTGCCGAGTTTGCTGTCGTCGTTGAAATCCGCCTGATCGATGATGCCTTTGAGTTCGTTCTCTTCGGCGAGTCTTCCGATGATTTTGTTAATTTTATCTCCGATTTCTTTATCGCCTTTGAGGTTGACCATATCGGCGAATCCGCCGCCTTGGGGGACGAAGATGAGCGAGTCAGGATCGCTGGCGGCTTTGTCGGAGACGTATTTCATGAAGAGAAGTGTCAGGATGTAATCTTTATATTGGGAGGCATCCATCCCGCCGCGAAGTTCGTCGCAGCTTTGCCAGAGTGAAGCATAGAGTTGTGATTTCTTTATCGCCATACCTAAATCCTTTCCTGGGGTATTGGGTAAAGTATAGCATAGCAGAGGCATTGTGTCAATGGTTTTACGATTGGAATATTGACGTGACTTTTCAGCATGTATATGATATAATATGTCCAGTGAACACGTCCTTAAAACGACACAGGTCTGGTAACGCTCCTTTGTCGAATATATAAATATATTAGGACTTACGCATTTTCTCTTAAAGTCCCCTATCCCCCTGATAAGGGGGGATAAAGGGGGTAGGGGATTTAGGGGGTTAAATCACGGAAATACACTGTTTTTTACCCAATTTGCGTAAGTCTTGTATATGATAACTTGAAAAAGGGAGGTCGGTATGAAGAAACGCAGATCGAGAAAAAAAAATGAATATGATCTGAAGAAAACAGTTGACACACCACGTGAAGATCTCCATGAAACCGTTGAGATCATAGAAGAATCCATAGAGGAATTAGAGAGTCCGAACGACGATGAGCAGATCAAACTCGAATCCGCAGATAACTATGGAATCGAGTTTGATGAAAAAGGTATGTGTGCCAAACCAACACCGGAATTTTGGGAAGCTTGGCAAGAAGATAAAGAAGAGATTAAAGGAAGAGGGTGGTGGGTTGTCAAAGACAGAAATACCTTCAGCCCTCTATCGGGAAAATGGTTAATCTTTGAGACCGACAAGCACTTAAGATCTTATAATTACCGAGAAAAGAAGCGGCAAGCAAAATTAGGTGTTAGACGCTCGCACTACGTCCTACATTACGACATGATAGGAGAGAGCGGTGAAGACGAATACATGTGGCGGGAATTATGTCAAGTTCTGGAGAAATACCGTGAAAAAGGTATAATCCTAAATTACATATATGATTTTGAAGGGGCGGATGATGTAACCGACGAATATGAATAAAGAAATCAATCTATCAAACAAATCAAAATACGCGGTATGGATTCCCCAACCACTACTGTCCTTCCGCGATTCAGATATGCTGATGCGAATTTAGTCTTTGTTAGCATGGTGTATGGCTGGCCCCGCGACTACGCAGAGTCCACCGATAACCACTACGAGTGTAAAAAATGCAACCCATTCCATCACAAATCCTCCAAATTTATAAATCCGCTACCAATCCTCAATAACAACATATTCCATCGATTTGTTCACCTCACCGAGTTGCGATTTCTTGAGGGCTATATGTGTCTATTGATGCTCCGTCGGAACAGTTTTAGTGCCAGAAGCTGAGCGTCCTAACTGTAGAATAGGAGGCTCAGCATTCGCTGCTTCAATACATGAATTTGCCTGTGCCAGCGGTGCAATTGAGAGTCGATACCCGAGTGCGGTGAGGATACTTATAAACGTATCAAACCGAGGCGCGACCTCGCCAGAAAGAATCTCCGACAACTCTTCTGGGACAATTCCGATTCGCTTGGCAAGTGTCGGAATTCCACCGTGTGCTTCTACAACATTCCGTAATCCGAGTAAAAAGAAGGGTAGGTCCCCGTCAACTTGATATTCCTCCAAAGACACGTTAAGATAGGACCTCGCCTTTTCTGGATTGGTAAGACGTTCTGTTAGGTACTCATGCCAGTTTCCCATTTCCCTCATATTGGAATCTACCAATCCTCATCAAAGAACGGCGTGCTGGGATAGCTATAGACCCCGCCTTCATAGTTGCGGAGTTGGATTTCGTCGTCATCAAAGGCGACAACCGGGTTAGGAATCAGCGCAATCTTCCCACCGCCACCCGGGGCATCCACGACATAATGCGGCACACCCAGCCCAGAGATATGCCCACGCAACGCCGCAACGATGTCTAAGCCCGCCTGCACGGCTGTCCGGAAATGATCCGTCCCGACGACAAGATCCGCTTGATAGATATAGTAGGGTTTGACTCGGATACGCAGCAATCCTTTCATCAGTTCCACCATCACATCTGGATCGTCATTCACACCTTTCAGAAGCACCGTCTGGTTCCCGAGAGGTATACCCGCATCGGCTAACATACCGCACGCCTTCTCGGTTTCCGGTGTAATCTCGCGGGGATGGTTGAAATGGGTGTTGATATAGAACGGGTGATGTCGTTTCAAAATTGCACACAGTTCCGGTGTGATACGTTGCGGCAGCGTTACAGGAACACGCGAACCGATCCGAATGATTTCCAGATGTTTAATCGCTCGGAGCCCCCCCACGATCATGTCAATCTTTTTATCCGTCAACATGAGCGGGTCGCCACCGGAGATGATGACATCACGGATCTCTGGATGCGCCTGAATATAGGCAAGTCCTGTCTCAATGTTATCTTCCGAAATGGAGTGTGGGTCCCCGACTTTCCGTTTCCGAGTGCAGAAACGGCAATAGATGGGACACATGTAATTGACATAGAAAAGTGCCCGATCGGGGTATCGATGTGTTACGTTTGGCACTTCGCTATCGTCTTCTTCGTGCAAGGGGTCCTCTACCCCGGTACTTATCAATTCTCTTGGATCAGGAACGACCTGTTTCCAAATCGGATCACCGGGTTCTTCTATGAGACTCAGGTAATAAGGATTGATACGGATCGGGAACTCTTTGTGAATCCGCTGCATCTCCTCTAAGTCAACGTCAAATGCAGCAGCGAGTTTTTCTGGCGTGTTGACAGTGTCTCTCACGAGACGTTTCCATTCTTCCATATAGTGTGTCCGTCCTTTCTGAATGCAGGCTACGGTGCGACCGTGTAGTTTTTGATCGTCACGCTGGTCATGACATCCCGTTCACGGAGTGTGTCTACCACATCCATGCCTTCAATAACTTTCCCAAACGTGGTGTAGCTCCCGTTTAGATGTGTATACGGTGTCGGATCCGAGTTGATGCAGATATAAAATTGGCTTCCCGCTGAGTCAGGGTTCTGTGTCCGTGCCATCGCAATGACACCCTTTTCATGAGCCGGCATCTTGTCGCGAAGTTCTGGATCTTGGAACTCACCGCGGATTGTCCATCCAGGTCCACCTCTCCCTGTTCCCTCCGGATCCCCGCCTTGGATAACAAAACCCGGGACGTATCGATGGAAGATCACACCATTGTAGTAGCCTGCTTCGATCAATCTCGCAAAATTCTCTACTGTGGTTGGAGCCGCTTCTGGGTAAAGTTCAATAATGATGTTTCCTTTTTCGGTTTCAATCGTTACATAAGGCAGTTGATTATTATTGCATGAAATAACTGCCGCGAAAAACGCGCCTAATAGACTAAATCGCATAATTTGAGTGTGAAAATTTGGGTGTTTTCACGAATTCCTTTTACAATTTTATCAAAGATTATCGACGAGCGTCTGCCCGATAGATAGGTCGAGCAGAAACCACGCACGCGTCAAAAGTTGGTATACATTATACACGAATTCGCACGTGAAGTCAAGGGGAATTTTAAAGGTGTTCACCTTGACACTGCCCGTCAGACATGGTATTCTATTAATGTAGGAGGTGGTTGCAATGCAAAACATCTCAACGGAAAATCAAAAAACACGCGAACTCTTTGCGGCACTGAAGTTGCTATCGCCGGGGACCTATCTCAGGGAAGGTATGGATTATATCATCCAGAGTAAGACCGGTGGGCTCGTCGTTTTGGGGGATACGCCAGAGATTCTGGATCTGACAGAAGGCGGCTTCCGAATTAATTGCCCCTATACACCGACCGCCTTATATGAGCTGTCGAAGATGGACGGCGCGATTATCCTTTCTGAAGATATAAAACGCATCGTGCGCGCGAATGTAACGTTGAGAACCAGCCCGACGATTCCCTCTGATGAAACCGGACTCCGCCACCGCTCGGCAGATAAATTCGCAAGACAAACTGAACACAGTGTCCTCGCCATATCACGGAGCCGCAATACGCTCACCCTGTATCTCAAAGATCAACGCTATACTTTCCGAGAACGGCCTACACTCCTTTCTGAGGCGAATCAGACGATGCTCGTGCTGACGCAGCATCTCAAAGCCCTGAAAAATGCCGTTGCCATTCTGAATTGGGCTGAATTAAGTGGGAATGTCACCTTAACCGAGGTCGTCGCGGCTATCCAATTGTGTGAACGCGTTCGCCGCGCTGAGCAAGAATTGGACCGTTACAGGATCGAATTAGGCACACAGGCGCAATCGCTACAGTATGTTATTCCCGAACTTACAACTGAAATTGAGAGTGGACTTCTGATTATAAAAGACTACTATCACGAGAATCTACGCGACGCTTCAGAAGCGTTTGAAGCGGTTTTGAGGCTTGATGCACAGTGTCTCACAGACCAGAGTAACATTAGTAAGGCTTTAGGGTATTCGCGTGATGGGCAGAACACTTTCGAGGTGCTCGAACCCCGCGGGTATCGAATGCTCAGTCGGGTTCCTCGTATCCCTTTCAGTATTATTGAAAATATCGTTCATGAATTTAAGACATTGGATCAGGTGAACACAGCCTCCATTGCTGACCTCCAAGCAGTTGATGGCGTTGGTAAAGCACGGGCATCCACAATCAAGAACGCACTCGCGCACATGAAATCTACATCTGTCCAGCCTGAAGCGCTATCTTTGTCTGTGTTTGGATAGAGGTATTTCAGGTTTGAATCTTCGGAAAAGTTCGTAAGTCATGCGATTTAAGGAAAAGAAAAACGGTAATTGAACCCAGCCACGTAACAAAAATAATAGGACTTACGCATACTGCTCTTTTGTAGCATAAACTGTTAGTTTGTGCCACCAGAACGCTGTGTTTTCCGAAAAATCTCATCTCACAGAACGGGCTACAGTCAAAATTGCGTAAGTCCTGAATAATTAAAAGGAGCTAAAAAATGAAACGGTTCATCGCTTTAGCACGGAGAGGGAATGTCACACCCAGTGGGATCTTATTCATTGGGATGCTTGTTGTTTCGTTCAGTTTAGTCGGATGTGGCGGAAAACTCGGAAAAGTAGAACCATCAGCAGTGGATACGGCAATCGCCGACGCAGAAGCAGCGCTTGCCGCCGCAGTAGACGTTGATGCACCCACACTCGCATCGGGTCTGTTTGACGCTGCAGAAACGAACCTTGCGGCTGCAAAAACGGCACGCGACGAGAAAAAGGGCAACGATGCCCTCCGCTTCGCGTATCAAGCGATCGCGGATGCCGCGCTTGCGCGAACGAATTCCATGAATGTCACGAAAAACTCGGAATTGAATGCATCTATACTCCAGAAAGAGACGGAAGCAGAATCACTCCGCGCGACTGTTGACAGTAAAGAAGAAGAACTCGTAGGGCTGCACGCCGAGATGCAAGACATTCAGAGCGAGCACACGCAATTGAAACAGACCGTTCGCGACCTCCAAAAAGAGAATCGTGAGTTAGGCGATACACGGGCAGCCTATGGGGAACAAGTCGCACAACTCTCTCACACTTTGGAGGAGATTCAGGGGCGCGCTCGAAGGGCGGAAACGAATATCCGTAACTATGGGAGAGAGGTCGCTGAACTCCGTCGGAAACTCGAAGTTGCTGATAGGCGGGTGCAAGAGGAAGGATATCAGAAACGGGCAGTTATCGCTGAGATAGATTCCCTTAAGAGACAACTCCGCGAACAGGCGGAAATCTATACCGAGAAACTCGCAGAAGCCAATCAGCAAAATGCGGGTGAACAGCATGCGGAATATCTCAAACAGAAAGCACAAGAGGCGCGGGCGTATGTTGACAGTCAACCTCCGCTCCAGCCTGTCAAGACAGGGCGTGTTTCCCTCTCCGCAGAACAGATCGCAGCCGGTAAGATGGCGCTTAGTAATTGGGAACGCGCATGGCATACGAACGACCTCAATGCACATCTCGCTTATTATGAACCTAATATTATTGCCGATAAAGTCGTGATTCACGAGAGTAAGGAACATCGAAGTAAAATCGATCTCCAGCAACTCAAGGCGGATCTTCATCAGATGAGCACCCACACGTGGAACAAAGCGAAAGCCGATACCGAAGTCGAGGGAGAAAGCGTTATCGGTATCCAGCGGCTGACCCGGTTGGCGATGCCCGCAGCGGACGAAAACGCAACGGAACTCTACAATATCTGGATCCGAGAAATCTGGATGCATCAAGTGGGGAACGACTGGAGAATTCATCACGAAATCTGGCAAGTCTATGAAAACGTACCAAATTTTTAATTTTTTCCGGAGGTTAAATTGTGAATAACACGCAAAACCGGCAAAACACTCAAAAGAAATTCGCTATATCCCGGAACCTAATGTGGGGCGGTGCGGTTGCAGCGATCGTCATCGCTTTTGTTCTATTCCTTGTGATCGTCATGAGTTCCAGTGAGACCCCTACAGCCTTTTTAGTGAAGTGGAAAAGTGCACTCGAATCCGGCGACCCGCAAAGGTATGAAGCGCTCTGGGTGAAAAGTGCACGTCAACGTCCCAATACGGGATATCAGAAAACCGTGCGGCTCCTGCGGGATGATGTCAATTTTGAAGTTGACCTCGGCGGTGCGAGTCAACCCTATCGAGTCCCACGCTATACGAACCGCTTCCGGATTGAAGGGATTCCGCTCACGGCTTATTATCCGGGCGAAGCGCAACAACAGTTGCGGAATCTTGTTATTGAAAAGAAAGGTATTATTCAACAGCGGTGGAAAATCGTCCAGGAGGAGGTCGTCGGCAGTGAATTCGCGCCTACAGTCTCAACGCCTGGTCCTGCACAAAAACCCGAGATTACTGAACAGTCCAATAGTCCTGTCGTCCCGCTCGTGATAGCTTGGAAGACTGCCTTAGAGGTTCAGGATCTAAAGGCGTATACCGACTTATGGGACAAATCCTCTCGGAAAAAACGATCCTCCAGCTTCGCACGTGCCAGGGACCTGATGTCGCAAACCCATAGCGTCGATCTCAGTGAAGCTACCTATACGCCTGTGCCGCGCTTCAAAAACCGGCACATCGTTGATAACATCCAGATAACTTTGCAGAATGGTGGCGATATCATTGAGACCCATACCCGCACACTCACAATTGAGAAAAAGGGGTTTTTCAGACGGAAATGGAAAATCATGAACGATCAAATCAATGTGGTGTCTGATGCGATCGCACTCGCACCAGCGGTGTCTGGGGTGGACACTGTCTCTGGTAAGGAATCCGGGGGCACTTTTGATGGAAACGCACCGTTGGATACGCACCTCAAGGTGAGACAGGTGTTAGGAAAATGGCAGGCGGCATGGGAAGACAAGGACCTGAATACCTACATGGCTATCTATTCGGAGAAGGCACAAATTACGCGCGTTAGTGTCAAGGACGGAAGAGAATCTTCGGTCTATCTTACAAAAGGGCAACTCCGCTCCAAGATGCAGAGACTCAATACGATATATGCTGATATTCAGGTCTCCATCTCGAATTTACAGGTGAATGGAGATCGGGCAGTCGCGGATGTGAAGTTTCTACAAAAATTCACTGGCACGCCGGCGAGTGGGAGCCGACCCGCGTACTCCGATTACGGCACTAAAAAACTTAATCTCATGGTGGATCCAACTGACGGACACTGGCGCATTTACGCCGAGACGTGGAGTCGATACGAGGACGTACCGGATTTCCCGAAAATGTAACACAAAGGGTATCGGTCTTCGGTCAGGGCTATTCAATTTTCCGAAATTTTGGGTTTTCGGTTCCCAAGAATTCCCTGTAGGAGCGAGCTTTGCTCGCGATGTCTTGGTTGTGTTCGTTTGCAACCGCCCAGACGATCTACTGATGACCGATAACCGATAACTGATCACCATGCACACCGAGTACCAAACCAAACGCAAAATTGAATTTGCTGATACCGATATGGCGGGGATCGTCCATTTTACACGGTTTTTTGTCTTTATGGAGACGGCGGAACACGAATTTCTTCGGAGTTTAGGGACAAGTGTCGCCACCGAATGGAACGGAGATAAGATCGGATGGCCCCGACTTGCGGCTTCGTGTGAATACTTAAGCCCGCTCCGATTTGAGGATGAGGTGGACATTCGCCTCAGCGTCATCAAAAAGGGGACGAAATCCCTCACCTACCAATTCCATTTTACACATCGAGGAAAAGACATCGCGCGTGGACAGATCACGACAGTCTGTTGTATAACAAACCCCGGTGAGCAGCTCCGCGCGATTCCTATCCCAGATTTCATCGCTGATCAAATTCTCTTAAAGTCCCCCTACCCCCCTGATAAGGGGGGATAAAGGGGGGTTGGGGATTTAGGGGGTTAAATCACGGAAATACACTGTTTTTTACCCAATTTGCGTAAGTCCTGTACTATAGGTAATAAAATGCTGAAAGTCTCCAATATATCTAAAGCTTATGGGACACTCGAGGTCCTACGCGATATTTCATTTAGTTTCACGAGTGGCACGTCCGTTGCCATTACGGGACCTTCTGGCTCTGGCAAAAGCACGCTTCTGCACATCCTCGGCACGTTAGAAAAACCTTCTATCGGACAGGTCGAGATTGACAACACCGATCCTTTTACGCTCTCTGAGCCTGAACTGGCGCGATATCGAAACGCTGTCATCGGGTTCGTATTTCAAGACAATCATCTGCTGCCACAATATTCGGTGCTTGAAAATGTCCTCATACCGACACTCGTCTCCGATCACGGATCTGACGCCACCGAACGGGCATACGAACTTCTCGAACGGGTTGAGCTTGCGCATCGGACAACGCATCGACCCCCTGAGCTTTCAGGCGGAGAACGGCAACGGGTCGCAATCGCTCGCGCACTCATGAATCAACCCGATATTCTGCTCTGCGATGAGCCGACCGGAAATTTGGATACTGCGACTTCAGAGACTGTCGCTGAGCTGCTTTTTGAACTACACGGCATAGAGCAGAATATACTCATTGTTGTTACACACAACCTCGCACTCGTCCCACGTTTTCAACAACACCTCCAACTTTCAAATGGAAGAATGGTTTAAGGGGTTATTATAACTCAAGTTGCTACTAATGAATTCTACCCGTTTGAAAAAGTTTTTCGGCATGTTCTTCACCCCCGGGGAATGCCATACGGGGAATGCCATAGGGCATTCATACCGTTGATTCGCATTCATACCGTTGATTCCGGGGTGATATGTCTATAGAAAACAGCGTATTCAGATTCTTGCACTCCCGGTGAATGCCATACGGCATTCATACCGTTGATTCCGGAGTGCTATGTCTATAAATAACTGGCAACTTGGATTATTATAGAAGCTTAGAATTAAGTGGACACCTGTTTCTTAACAAACACCCGTTCGTAGTAGGGCAATTCATTGCCCGTCGTATTTAAAGAGTGCCCAACTATTTTTCAACCTTACTATAAAGGCTATGCATAGATTCTCTTTGGGGTCTTTCAAATATTTTTGGCGGATACATCTCATCGTCGCACTCTGCACGGCTGTGGCGACCGGTGTCCTTGCGGGGGCATTGATTGTCGGGGATTCTGTCAAAGGAAGTCTGCGTGGCTTGACAAAGGAACGACTCGGCACAATCCAACATGCCCTTCTTGCTGACCGTTTTTTCCCACCGGATGTCCTAAACCGACAGAACACAGTCTCAGCAATCCTGCTCAACGGGACAATCGTCGCGCCGCAAACGCAGACGCGAGCCTCGCGGGTGAACATCCTCGGTGTCCCTGAAAGTTTCTTTACCTTTTGGGAAGGCAATGCGACCCCACGCCTGCACAAAACCTCAACACAAACCTTCAATCCCATTGTCATCAACGCCGCACTCCAGCGCGAGTTGAACATCAACGTAGGCGATACACTCCTCGTAAATGTCCCGCAAGCCGCTGACATCCATCCAGAATTCCTTCTCGGCGAACGCGATACCTCCGAGGCTATCCAAAGCCTACGCTTGATTGTCAGTGAGATTGTGCCTACTGAGAACGCTGGAAGATTTAGTCTCCGTGCCCATCAAAGTCTGCCGTTGAATGCTTTCATCGCGCTCCCGGTTTTACAAAGGGTGCTTGGGCAACAGGATCGGATAAACGCCCTGTTTACAGCCGAAGCAATTCCGATTTCGCCTGACGATCTCGCAGTGCACATGGATGCCCTCGACTTGGAGATTCAGGAACACGACACGCACTTTGATCTCCAAAGTCAGCAATATCTCCTGAAACCGATCTTTTCTGACCTCGCACGCACAATCGCTGCTGAAAACGGCATTCCAACGCTCCCGACACTCACCTATCTCGCGAATACAATTTCCGCGAAAGATAAAACCGTTCCCTATTCAACTATCGTCGCACTTCCCACTAACGAAGGACAGTTTTTTGATTTTCTTAACAAACACACTGTCGCATCGGAACTGGGGATTATCCTCAATACATGGGCAGCGACCGACCTTGGTGTAGAAGTCGGGGACCCCATTAGCATAACATACTATCGCGTTGGAGCAGGAGAAGAATACACCACAGAAACGGCATCTTTGCTGTTGCGTGGGATTGTGCCAATTGAAGGGATCACCGCCGATAGAGACCTCATCCCGACTTTTCCCGGTATCCACGATACCGCTGATATGTCCGAATGGGAATCCCCATTCCCGATCGATTATTCCTTGATTCGCAATAAAGACGAGGTGTATTGGGATGAATACGGCGCAACACCGAAGGCGTTTATTCCACTCGAAACCGGGCAGCAACTTTGGAAAAACCGATTCGGCGACCTCACCGCGATTCGGTTCGGTAACGCGCCAAACGCCAGTCTTCAAGCAACACGCACACTTTTTGAAACCGAATTCCTCAAAAAGATTCAACCCGAACAGGTCGGATTCCGATTCTTGGCGCTTCAATCTGATGGACTGCAAGCCGCCACCGGGGCAACGGATTTCGGGATGCTCTTTAGCAGTCTGAGTGCCTTTATCATAATTGCCGTTGCCCTGTTAGTAGGAATGCTGTTCCGTATCGGTGTAGAGCAAAGATCGCGTGAAATTGGTATTTTACAAGCCATCGGTTATCCACTCACGCAGATTCGCCGTCAGTTCCTTTATGAAGGTGTCATCATCGCCGGTATCGGGAGTCTATGCGGGTGTCTCCTCGCGATTGGGTATGCACAATTGATGATATACGGGTTGCAAACGTGGTGGTTACCTGCCATCGGGACCCCGTTTATGGAACTTCACGTCAGTATATGGAGCCTGCTCATTGGCGCCGTTATCTCCCTATCTGTTGTGATGCTCTCCATCCGCTTGACTGTTCATAAATTGGGAAGGGCTTCTACCGTTTCGCTCCTCGCCGGTAAAACCGATTTTGTTGATGCGACGCTAACAGGCGGATACAGAACAAAGAAAATGAGATACCTTCGCTGGTTGGCCGCTGGGATTGGACTTGGCGTGGCTATATGGATAGAGCAGCCTGTGGTGAGTCTACTGTTTGTCGCACTCCTCACTATCGGTATTGGATCAGCGGCATTCGATAAATGGCTGAAATCTCAGAATATACCGAAACAGTTGAACAGGACCCGATTTGCTATAAGAAACGCTGCGCGACAACCCGGACGGAGCAAGACCTGTGTTACCACCATCAGTATCGCCTGCTGTATCATCGTCGCCGTGGGTGCGAATCGGCACGATGCCCCACCAGAGACGGAATACGCCTTCGTTGCTGAGTCCGCCCTTCCTTTACACCATAACCTAAATACGCCGGACGGTAGGTTTGAACTCGGTTTTTCCGATGAAGCCTCTGAGTTACTCAGTGCGTCGGAGGTGATTCCGTTTCGGGTCCTGCCGGGTGAAGATGTCAGTTGCCTGAATCTCTACCAGCCCCAGAAACCGCAAATTTTGGGTGCTTCTGATGCGATGATAGGCAAAGAGCCTTGGGTCGGTTTGTATCTGGGGTCCACTGAAAACGGCAAGGTCCCTGCAATCGGGGATGAAAAGTCGCTCCGTTGGATCTTGCATCACGACCCGGACGACGATTTCATCGTCCAAGATGAATTTGGCACGCCGCTCCATCTCGAACTTGAGACGGTTGTGAACAGTCTCTTCCAAAGCCAGTTGATTATTTCTGAATCCAATTTCACGAAGTATTTCCCCAGCCAAAGCGGATACCAATTTTTTCTCATCAAAACGCCGTCTGCCTTGCGGGAGGAGACCGCGCAGGTCTTAGAGAAAACGTTAGGGGACTACGGTTTTGATCTTGCGTCTGCCGCAGCGCGTTTGGCGAGTTATCGAGCGGTTGAAAATACCTATATCTCCACTTTTCAAAGTCTCGGCGGTTTAGGCGTGCTGCTCGGCACTTTCGGACTGGCACTGGTGCTGTTTAGAAATATCATCGAACGTCGGGGCGAATTGGCGACCCTGCGTGCCTTCGGTTTCGGACGGCGGTTACTCTCACGGATGCTTTTCCTTGAAAGTAATTTCCTGCTCGTTATTGGGATGCTTATCGGGATTGTCGCTGGACTCGCCTCGATTTTCGCTTCGCAGGGACATCTCCCCTCCTTTCCGTGGTTTTCCCTCACAATTACCTTGCTTTTCATCTTCGGTTTTGGTATAATTGCAAATGCCGTTGCGGTTGCTATGGCACTTCGAAGCCCGCTCTTGACAACGCTCAAATCCGATCTTTAATTTTTAAATTATACCTTGCGGAGACGTAAAGGCATAATTGGTAAGCCCGAAAGATAAATAGATATTTACCCAGGCCCGGTAGGTGCGGTTTCTAACCGCACCGATTCTGAATGTCCAATTAATTCTAAGGTT
>JAJEIP010000123.1 GCA_022827885.1 Candidatus Poribacteria bacterium | reverse complement strand
ACACCGAAAAACAAGACCTTAGAACTCTTTGGACGGAAGGACGCAGAAGGCAAATTCGTACCCTGTCACGTCTATCCGATGCGCCAGAGTATCAGCGAAGGTTTTACACTGGACGTGCTACAGAATTATACCACCTTTAAGCGATATTTTGAACTCGTCAAAAGTGTACCAGAGGATAAAGAGTACGAGAAGTCAAGGACGCTCCGGACACTGACCAATTACGTTGACCTACAGCACCACAGCATTGAGACCAAGACTCGGATTATGTTGGAACACTTCACCGAGCACACCGCAAAGACAATCGGCGGCAGGGGGCGGGCGATGGTGGTCACGCCGTCCCGCTTGCACTGCGTCAGATATAAGCTGGAATTCGATAGACAGATGAAGGAGATGGGACTTCCCTACGGGTGTCTCGTGGCGTTCAGTGGCACGGTGCAGGACACCGATAACGGGCAGGATTACACGGAGAACGGGATGAATGAATTGCCACCAAGCACTTCCATCGCGGACAGTTTCAAGAGTCCTGAGTATCGGATTCTGATTGTATCGAATAAGTTCCAAACGGGTTTCGATGAACCGCTACTCCAGACGATGTATGTCGATAAGCGGTTGGATGGGCTGCAATGTGTCCAGACCTTGAGCCGACTGAATCGTGTCACCACTGGGAAAACAGACACGTTGGTGCTCGATTTCGTGAATGAACCCGAGCAGATACAGGAAGCGTTTCAGCAATACTATCAGACCACAACGCTTGCGGAGGAGACCGACCCGAATCGGTTGTATGACCTACAGACCGAGTTACAAGCGTTTGACCTTTACGACGAGGATGCCATTGATGCGTTCTGTGAGGTATTTTATGACGCTGAGAAGCCTGACGAACTTCTACAAGGCATTCTGGATGGTATTATTGAGAGGTGGATAGAACTTGAAACAGATGATAGGGAGCGGTTTCGTTCTACCTTACAGAGTTATATTCGGCTCTACGGATACATCTCACAGTTGATTACCTTCACCGATATAGCGTTGGAGAAGTTGTATATCTTCGGTCACAGTCTTAACAAGAAGCTGCCGAAACGGGAGCACCCCGACCTACAAGATGTCCTTGGATCTGTGGACTTGGATTCGTTTCGTGTGCAGAGAATACACGACAGTCTACAACTCTCCCTTGAAGAGGAAGATAGTGAGGTTGAAGGGATTGGCAGTGACATTGCTACCCGCAGGGACCCGGAGCAGGATTTCCTCTCCAATATCATTGACGTGCTGAACGATGCCCATCAGACGGATTTCACACCGGAAGATAGGGTTGACCTTGCGAGCATGCACCAGAAAATGCACGAAAACGAGGAACTTCGGCAGGTGATTGAAGGCGATAATTCAGAGAGCAACAAACGGTATAAGTTTGATGAGGTGTTTGATGCGATTTTATTGGGTTTTGTCAATAGTAAGTTGGATCTCTATAAGAAATTATCACAACCCGAGATCAAGGCAGATCTCAAGCGTCACCTCTATCGGACGTATCTGGAGCAATCGTCGTCTGCTGTGTGAGGAAGCGATTAATGACCCTACCGCATCCCTTTCAATTCTGATATAAAACCAACCAATCTTCCAATCGTCCCTCTTCCATCGAACTCCATGCGTCCAAAGGCACCGAAAGGTAATCAAAAAGTATTTGCATTCAACAGTTGATGAAAAAATCCGCGAAATCCGTCTCATCCGCGAAAATCCGCGATTCTGACAATTGCTGAAATACTTGCGCCCAATTTCGATATTTCCCTTGACCGCTTTGGCGAAGTGCGTTATGATTGTAGGCGTTTATTGTTTAAAAATATCTGAGAAAGAAGGAGAGATCTTCGTGCAAGATATCCAAGAATTAATTACACAGCAACCGTACACACGTCTCATCACACCCAAGCGGATTGTATGGGCAGTTCTCGGTGTGATCGTCTTAGGGTGCTTAGCGACAAGTTTTTATACGGTGGAAGCGGACGAAATCGCAGTCGTGCTGATGTTCGGTAAATCTGTCCGACAAGCCGAGCCGGGACTCCACTTCAAATTACCCCTCGGTATCGAGAGAGCCATTAGCGTGCCTGTCCGAAAGGTTTTCAAAGAGGAATTCGGGTTTCGCACGCTCAGAGCCGGTGTTCGGACGCAGTATGATACCCGGGATTACGCCGACGAATCCTTGCTGCTGACAGGCGACTTGAGCATTGCCGATGTCGAATGGGTCGTTCAGTATAAGATTAAAGATCCGAAAATGTTCCTGTTCTCTGTCCGGAATCCGCAACGGGCTTTGCGCGACCTTTCAGAATCCGTGATGAGCCGGATCGTAGGCGATCGGACTGTCACGGAAGTGTTAACCGTCGGTCGTATTGAGATTGCGGCGGAGGTTGAAGAACATCTTCAGCAACTCCTGGATCTTTACCAGACCGGATTAGATGTGGCGACCGTGACCTTGCAAGATGTGAATCCGCCAGAGGCCGTGAAGTCCGCCTTTAACGCCGTTAACGAGGCGAAACAGGAGAAAGAACGCTTAATCAACGAGGCGTGGCGCGATTACAACCAATCCGTCCCGAAAGCCAACGGTGTGGCAGCGCAAAAGATTTCGGAGGCACAGGGTTACGCACTGAAACGGGTGAACGAGGCGCAGGGTGATGCGGATCGATTCAAGGCGATTCGTTCGGAGTATCAAAAGGCGAAAGAAGTTACCCGTCGCCGACTCTACCTCGAAGCGATGCGGGAAGTGTTACCACAGGTGAAAGAGATTTATGTCATTGACGGTAACGCCAACGCACCGATCCCACTTCTGCAACTCAAGGAATAAAGTTAGACGCGAAAACGAAGCCTGCAACAATACGCAGGGTTTTTGCTGGGGGTTTTTGATAGGGTATTTCTGTGGATTTCTTCAACTCGAACACGAAAAGCGTCAACTCACAGACCCCGTTATTTATCCGCAAGGTAAAGTTAAAAAATGAAATTAGACGCGAAAACGAAGCCTGCAACAACGGAGCAGGGTTTTTGATAGGGTGTTTCTTCAACTCGAACACGAAAAGCGTCAACTCACAGACCCCGTTATTTATCCGCAAGGTAAAATTAAAAAATGAAGTCGAAAATAGTGCTTATACCCTTAATTGTCGTTGTCGTGCTGGTAGTGCTGATTGCGTCGGGTGTGTTCTATACCGTCTATGAAGGTGAACAGGTCGTCATTACCGAGTTCGGTCGTCCGGTTGGGCAACCGATCATCACGGCTGGGTTAAAAGTAAAAACTCCGTTTATTCAACAGGTCCACCGCTTTGAAAAGCGGGTCCTGGAGTGGGATGGCTCTCCTAACCAGATTCCGACAAAAGACAAGCGATTCATCTGGTTGGATACCACGGCGCGCTGGCGTATTAAAGACGCGCTCAAATTCTATCAGGCACTCGGAACCGAAGTATTTGCGCAGTCCCGTTTGGATGACATTATCGATTCTGCTGCGCGGGATTTAGTAACAGCGCAACTCTTGATTGAGGTCGTGCGGGATTCAAATCGTGTCTTAAGTCTGGATCTGGAGGTCCTTGAAGGAGAAGAGGGACAAACGGGTGAACCTTTGGAAGAGATTCAGATTGGTAGGGACCGGATTACACGCATGATCCTTGAGAAGGTGCAGGAAACCGTTCCACAGTTCGGCATTGAACTCGTCGATGTTCAGATAAAACGAATTAACTATGTAGACGAGGTCCGAAAGAAAGTCTTTGACCAAATGATTTCAGAGCGTCAACGCATCTCTGAGAAATACAAATCGGAGGGTGAAGGCGAAGCCGCTGACATCATGGGGCAGAAGCAGAAAGAGTTAGAGCGGATCCAATCTGAAGCGTATAAGGAAGCCGAGCAGATTAAGGGCGATGCGGATGCGCAAGCCATCCAGATTTATGCCGAAGCACACGGTCAAGACCCAGAGTTTTTCGCTTTTATCCAGACATTAGAGACGTATCGTCAGACGACCAACGAGAGCACCAAACTCATCTTGACGACGGATAGCGACCTCTATCGGTATCTCAAAAGCAGTGAATCAATCAGGCGTTGAGCCTCGTGAATCGCCGACTCTCTCCTCTCAGTTTGAAAGCGGTTTGCATCGGACTCCTGCTGATTCCAGCGAATGCGATGTGGCAGATGATGGGGCTGCGGTGGGACATCGCGCACATGTCGATGATCTCGCTGCTCTACAACACGATCACGCTGCTGTTCGTGCTGACAATCGTGAACCGCTTCGCGAAAAAAGTCTCGCCGCACCTCTCGCTTTCCACTGCGGAACTCCTGACGATCTATGTGATGTTGTGCCTCTCGACCGCCATCGGGGGGCACATGTGCGTGCAGATCCTCCTCCCGATCATTAGCTACGCCTTCGCTTATGCTACACCGGAGAACGATTGGCAGTCCCTGTTTTGGCATTATGTCCCCTCATGGACCTCGGTCACCGATAAGCGTGGACTCGCCAATTTTTTCGATGGCGGTTCCACGTTCTACCCGCATTTCGCGGCGTGGAGCACGCCGTTGTTATGGTGGGGACTCTTCCTCGCCGCACTCTTCTCGGTGATGCTCAGTATCAACTTCATCTTCCGAAGGCAGTGGACGGAGAATGAGAAGTTGAGTTATCCGCTAATCCAATTGCCGTTGGCGATGGCGAATCCGAGGAGCGGGTTCTTCCGTAGCAAGGCGATGTGGATCGGGTTCGCAGTTGCGGCTGCTATCGATCTCCTCAACGGGATTAATTACCTGTTTCCACAAGTGCCGCGCCTCAGCGGTATCCGTGCGTATGACATCGCAGATTTCTTTACCGTCCGTCCATGGAACGCCATTACGTGGTTCCCGATCGGTATCTATCCGTTCGCCGTTGGATTGGCGTTCTTCATGCCGTTAGAGTTATCCTTTTCCTGTTGGTTCTTTTATCTCTATTGGCAGGCGTTCCGTGTGTTAGGAAGTGCGGTCGGTCTGTCGGCACCCTTCCCGTATGCGGAGGAGCAGTCTTTCGGGGCATATATCGGTATCGGTCTGGTGGCGGTCTGGAGTGCACGCCGATACCTGACGCAAGTGCTGCGTCGGTTGTTTGGCACGCGCGCAACGTTCAAGGATCAGAACGAACCCATCTCTTACCGTGCCGCGGTGATATGGATGGTGTTAAGCCTGGTGTTCCTTGTTGTTTTCTGCTACAAACTTGGGATGTCGTTGTGGGTGATCGCGACCTTCTTTGGATTGTTCTTCGGGTTAGCGACGGGGATTACACGGATGCGTGCCGAACTCGGATCCCCCGTTCACGACCAACACTATGCCGGTCCCGATAGGATGATGTATTCGGTTTTCGGCGCGAAACGTCTCGGTGCGAGCAACTTGACGGGGTTGGCGTATCTCTACTTTTTCAATCGTGCTTACGATTGCCTGTTGATGCCCCACCATCTTGAGGGTTTGAAAATAGCCGAGCGTGCCGACATCGAAAACAAGACCTTCGCGAGGGCGGTCATCGTCGCTATCGGGGTCAGCATCATCGCTACGATCTGGGCATATCTGCATGTCTCGTATCAGGACGGCGTCTATACGGCGTGGGCGGGCAGAGAGACCTTCAGTCGACTCGGTAGAAGACTCGTCCAACCTGCGGGTCCCGATACCGCAGTGCTGAGTGCGATCAGTGTCGGAACGGTGATGGCGGTGCTCTTGGCGTTTCTACGGGGACGGTGGATGTGGATGCCGTTCCATCCAGCGGGTTATGCCGTCACCAGCACCTTCACGATGAATTTCTTCTGGTTTTCGCTCCTCGTGAGTTTCATCCTGAAGTGGATTATTACGAAACACGGTGGCATCGGTGGTTTTCGGAGGGCGGCACCCTTTTTCCTCGGTCTCGTGTTAGGGGAGTTCGTCGTGACGACCTTCTGGGGCACAGTGGCGATTCTATTCCGAGTGGAGACCTACATTACAATTAATCTATAAGGATTAAAAGTTGCGAAGTGCCTAAGATGCCTAAAGGGACGTGAGTTCGATTTAAGGATTTAGATGAATCCAAAACGATATGTCTACACCTATTCGAGTTTGATGACGATGTGTTCCCGCACTCCAGAGGAGTGCTATGTCTATAGAGAACGTGATTACCATGTTCTTGCACTCCAGAGGAGTGCTATGTCTATAAATAAATAGCAACTTGCGTTATTATAGAACCTTGGAGGTGATGATGAAGGTCTTGGTCGCTTCTGAAAATCCAGTGAAAATTCAGAGCGTGCGGGACGGTTTTTTAACATTTTTTGAACACGTAGAGGTCGAAGGTATATCCGTTGATCCAGGTGTTGCCGAGCAACCTATGAATGATGAGACATTTGAGGGGGCAAGAAATCGTGCGAAGAACATCAAACGAATAAACGATCAACAGAACCTCGGCGCGACATTTTTTGTCGGAATTGAAGGCGGCGTTCTTCAATTGCAGGATAGATGGTTCAGCGTGAATGTCGTTTATATTTTAGATCAACACAATCGAGACGGTTTTGCCACAACAGGACTGTATGAATTGCCCAGCGCGCTATCGAAAGAGCTTTTGATCGAAAAAGGATTGGGACGTGCTATGGGTGAACTTGCCAATGATAACTACGCTGCACGCGAGCGTGGCACTGTTGGATTTCTGACAGATGGTAAGATTGATAGGTGCCAAAATCAGGTCCAAGGCGTAACTTTAGCATTAATCCCTTTTCTTAATGACAACCTTTATTTTTCGTCTTCCTGATAGGCAACACGGATAGATTCACTCCCAAGTCTCATCCTGCATCAAACTAATTTGGAGATTGAAGAGTTGCGCGTAAAGTCCGTCAGTTTTCATCAACTGCTCGTGCTTCCCTTGCTCTGTTATCTCGCCATCGTCTAATACAATAATCCAATCGGCGTTGATGGTTGCTGCTAATCGGTGCGTAATGAAAAGTGTCGTCACGCCGGACATCATTTCCTTTAGTTTCATGAATAACTCATATTCTGCTCTCGGATCAAGCGCAGCAGAGGGTTCGTCGAGCATGAAGAAACTGCCCTGCTTTGCCAATGCTCTGGCGAGTCCAACTTTTTTCCATTGTCCGCCGGAAAGTTCCGTTCCACCAAACTCTTTTGATAAAACCTCAGAAAGCATATTCGCATCAATTTCCGCGGATGGCGCAAAACCCGCCTCGTCCAAGACTCGTTCGACCTCTCTATCAGATCCTTGACCGAGTAGCACATTCTCAGCAAGTGTCAAGGCATACTGGCTCGTATCTTGAAATAGGACTTTCGTATGTTTGAACCATTCTGAAGTGTTAGCAGCAGAAAGTGGGACTCCATTAACGAGAATTTGTCCTTCCGTTGGTGGATATAATCCGATAGCCATTTTCGCGATTGTGCTTTTACCTGCAGCATTCTCGCCAACAAGTGCTGTCATCTTGCCCGGCTGCAACTCCAGATTGATACCTGTCACAGCGAACGCATCCGATCCGGGATACTTAAACGAAACCCCTTCAAAAGTAAGCGTCGGCAGCTCGCCGTTCTTCAGAAGATTGGGCATTTGTGAGGCACTGTTTTCGCTTGCTTCCGCTGGGACTTCCATTTTCAGAACCCTTCGGATGCTCAATACATACAATCCATGCTCGAACAGTGAAGAAACACCAACAAAAACCCGATACGCAGTGTTCTGTGTACTGGCAACCGCCTGAATGTACATGGCTATCATACCAACGGTTACGGTTCCAGCCTCAATTGACTGCAGGGTCATGAACAGCACAAGCACCAAACCTGCAGCCATACACAATCCTCCTGCAATTTGATAAACCATGCGCTTCAGACTTTGATGACGCTCCGCGGTGAACCAAGTCCTAAAAACTTGACTGTATTTTTCAAAAATCCAATTCAGCGCATTCCAAATACGGAGTTCTCTACAGGTTGTTCTACCCGACCAGATCCCGGATAAAAAACCCATCTTTCGTCGGAGAATTGACAATCTCTCGGTCAGTTCCCAACTTTGTTTGATAATGTGTTGATCTAAAAGGATATATGGGAGTGTAATCGAGACGACGGCTGTCGCTAACCAAGGGCTTAACTGACTCAGTAGCACAAACATTGACCCAAACATGACTAAATCGCTGCCTAAATTAATAGTCGCCGTAAAGATTTGTGGGATCCGATCTTTTGTGCCGTTAGCCATCTCCAAATTATTGTAAATCTCCTCCGATTCAAGCGAAATATAGGGCAGCTTTGAGGTTTTTTCCATCAGATCCATCGTAATATCATTCAAGAGATGATTCGACAGGACACCGCCAAGCCAACCCCGAAGCGGCATAATAATCCGCTGCACCGCAAAAAGACCCCCTTGCATCGCAAACATAAGACCGACTTCTCTAAGTGTGGCTGTTCCTTGAACGTAGTCAACTGATCGGTCAACAACTTTACTAAAAACATAAAGGGTCGCAACCGGTTCCAGGCTTAAAATCAAAGCCGTGAAGATCATAGATGTAGCCAAGAAAAAATGTCTGCGTAACACGACTCCTAATACCCAAAAAATCGCCATGAGTCGATGCCAGACATTGGTGTTTTCCATGGATACGCCCTCCTTTTCTTTGGATAGATTGATACCTATCAAACCCAGTTGCTATTTCCAAAAAACCGCGTTTTAAAAGCCAGAGGATGTGCCAATTCACTTCACGATGTTTTTCATAAAGCCTAATCTATTTCCCATTCGTTCAAACCGAGTGGCACAGGATCAGGTCGTTCCGTTGTGCTTTCAATAAGAATATGCTCACCGGTTTCAGAGGATTTATCAAACGCCAGCATCACCTCAAGCACATGGTATGCCAAGGCACCGTTCGCTCGATGCATCCGTCCTGAACGGATGGCGGACACCATGTCGATGACCCCAATCATCCGAGCGTTATTTGGAAAGGCGAGTTCTTGATCTTCCCATTCACCTCGCTCTTGACAGACGCTTACAGGACCCCCGAATCCGTTCGGGTCAGGCACCGTCATTGAACCCGTTTCACCGTAGATTTCGATGCAGGGTAAACTCTGTCGCCACATATCAAAACTCATGATTGTCGTGACGATCGTCCCATTTTCAAACTCCAGCGTGCCTGTGAGATGCGTTGTAATTTTGACAGGGATGCGCATGCCATCCAACGCCTCACTCGTTGCGATCCGTTCCGCAAACCCCTTCGTTGTAATCGCGGCGACGCGCTTGACAGGACCGAGAAGGTTGACGAGGGCAGTCATATAGTAGGGACCCATATCCAGCATCGGACCCCCACCGATGTCGTAAAAGAAGGCAGGATTCGGGTGCCAGCCTTCGGGTCCGTGTCCACACATGAACGCGCTCCCAGCAATAGGTCTCCCGATTTTCCCGGAATCCAACGTTTGTCTTGATGTTTGGATACCCGCGCCGAGGAAGGTATCGGGTGCTGAACCGACGCGGAGTCCTTTTTCTGCGGCAGTGTCAATCAGTTGTTTTCCACTCTCGGTGTCCACGCCGAGCGGTTTTTCGCTATAGACGTGTTTTCCTGCTTCCAAGACTTGCAAGCCGACATCTACGTGTGCCCGCGGGATGGTGAGGTTCACGACGAGTTCGATCTCATCGTCTGCGAGCAATTCGTCGACGGTGCGTGCCTCGCAATTGTATTGCTCGGCTTGTGCGTGTGCGGCTTCCATTCGGAGGTCAGCACAGGCTTTGATTTGTAGGATGTCTGTTTTTCGCGCGCCCTCAAAATAGGCACCACTGATGACACCACACCCAATAATTCCAATTTTCATATTTTAATTATACCTTGCGGATAAATTGCAGAGTTTGCTACTGAAAAGTTTACGTGTTCGAGTTGAAGAAATCCACAGAAATACCCTATCAATACGCAGAAATACGCAAAAACACCCCAAGCAAAAATCCCGCCATTTCATTTCGGGCTTCGTTACCTATCGGGGTCGAGAATTCGGATCAATATAGTTTAGTCTATTTCCCATTCCTTCAAACCCGTTGGCACAGGCTCAGGACGTTCCGTCGTGCTTTCGATGACAACGTGTTCGCCGGTTTCCGAGGATTTGTCGAAGGCACACATCACTTCAAGCACGTGATATGCCAACGCACCGTTTGCACGATGCGGACGTCCCGATTGGATCGCAGATACCATATCAATGACGCCAATCATCCGGGCGTTGTTTGGAAACGGGATGTCCTCTTCTTCCCAATCGCCGCCTGCGGGACAGACGTTTACGGGACCCCTGAATCCGTTGGGATCCGGCACCGTCATTGATCCGGTTTCACCGTAGATTTCGATGCAGGGGAGACTGTGTCGCCACATGTCGAAACTCATAATCATTGTGATAATCGCGCCGTTCTGGAATTCGAGGGTGCCTGTGAGGTGGGTCGTAATTTTAACGGGGATGCGCAAACCACGCACGGCTTCACTCGTTGCGACGCGTTCTTCAAAGGCTTTCGTGGTAATTGCAGCGACGCGCTTGACGGGACCCAGGATATTCACGAGTGCTGTCACGTAGTAAGGACCCATATCCAGCATTGGACCGCCGCCGATGTCGTAGTAGAAGGCGGGGTTTGGATGCCAACTTTCGTGTCCGTGTCCGCACATGAACGCTGTCCCGGCGATGGGGCTCCCGATTTTTCCCGCATCCAGTGTCCGTCGTGAGGTTTGGATACCCGCGCCGAGGAAGGTATCGGGTGCCGATCCGACGCGGCGTCCTTTTTCTGCAGCGGTGTCAATCAGTTGCTTTCCGCTCTCGGTGTCCACGCCGAGGGGTTTTTCGCTGTAGACGTGTTTTCCTGCCTCCAAGACTTGCACCCCGACTTCGACGTGTGCTCTCGGAATCGTGAGGTTCACGACGAGTTCGATCTCTTCATCAGCGAGCAATTCGTCGACGGTGCATGCGTGGGAGTTATATTTTTCGGCTTGTGCCTGTGCCGCTTCTATTCGGAGGTCGGCACAGGCTTTGATTTCTAAAATGTCCGTTTTTCGCGCCCCTTCGAAATAGGCGCTGCTAATGGTTCCACAACCAATAATTCCAATTTTCATATTTTAAATTATACCTTGATTGGGGTCGGATCGCACTGCGTCCGCTAATCGGCCGCTTCATCCTTTTCGTCGGATGTGATATGGAGTTGATGCCCCTGTTCCTTGAACTCTTCGCTCTTCTCAACCATCCCTTCCGTGAGTGCAGCCTCGGCAGTGATGCCTTTCTCTTCCGCATATTTACGGACATCTTCCGTGATTTTCATGGAGCAGAAATGTGGACCACACATGGAGCAGAAATGAACGGTTTTTGCGGATTCACTCGGAAGGGTTTCGTCGTGATATTCACGGGCGGTTTCTGGATCGAGGCTGAGGTTGAACTGATCCTCCCAGCGGAACTCGAAACGCGCTTTCGATAGCACATTGTCGCGTTCCTGCGCCCCCGGATGCCCCTTCGCGAGGTCAGCGGCGTGTGCAGCGATCTTGTAAGTGATGACACCTTCCTTCACATCGTCTCTGTTCGGCAAGCCGAGGTGTTCCTTCGGGGTCACGTAGCAGAGCATTGCGCATCCGAACCAGCCAATCATCGCCGCGCCGATACCGCTTGTGATGTGATCGTAGCCGGGAGCGATGTCGGTCGTCAATGGACCGAGTGTATAGAAGGGTGCCTCGTCGCAGTGTTTCAGCTGCAGATCCATGTTCTCTTTAATCAGGTGCATCGGAATATGTCCGGGTCCCTCAATCATGACCTGACAGTCGTGATCCCAAGCGATGTTCGTGAGTTCGCCGAGTGTTTCCAGTTCCGCGAATTGTGCTTCGTCGTTTGCATCGGCAATCGCGCCCGGACGTAAGCCGTCCCCGAGGGAGAAGGAGACATCATAGGCACGCATAATCTCACAGATTTCGGGGAAATGGGTGTAGAGGAAACTCTCCTGATGGTGTGCGAGACACCATTTCGCCATGATACTCCCACCCCGTGAGACGATACCGCAGGATCGATTCGCTGTCAGCGGTATGTATGCGAGACGCACACCGGCATGGATGGTAAAGTAATCAACGCCTTGTTCGGCTTGTTCGATGAGCGTGTCTCGATACGCCTCCCAACTGAGTTCCTCCGGTTTGCCACCGACCTTCTCCAGTGCCTGATAGATCGGGACTGTCCCGATAGGAACGGGGGAGTTGCGAAGGATCCACTCTCGTGTCTCATGGATGTTTTTACCCGTTGAGAGATCCATCACCGTATCGGTTCCCCATTTCGTTGCCCACCGCATCTTTTCGACCTCTTCTTCAATGGAGGAAGCGACAGCAGAGTTACCGATGTTCGCATTGATTTTCACGAGGAAGTTTCGACCGATGATCATCGGTTCACTTTCGGGATGGTTGATGTTCGCGGGGATAATCGCGCGACCCCGTGCTACCTCGTCTCGGACGAATTCTGGCGTAATGTATTCAGGGATATACGCCCCGAACGTCTCACCCGGATGTTGATGGTTCAATTGGTTGCGGGTCCGATAGTCTCCGTCGATAGCCTCGTAAGCTTGCGCTCTCCCGAGGTTCTCGCGGATGGCGATATATTCCATCTCAGGCGTTACGATCCCGCGTTTTGCATACGCCATCTGTGTGACGGCTTCACCGTTCTTTGCGCGTAGCGGTTTCCGTTTCAAACCTGGAAAGTTCTTCAATCCACCCTTTGATTCGGAGCGCATACGGGCATACTGTTCGTGCCCTTTGGTGAGATAACCGTTGTCCTGTGGCTGGATCTCCCTGCCGTCATAAGGTTCAACATCACCGCGTCCCAGAATCCAGTCTTGCCGGACGGGCGGAATGCCTGATGCCACATCACAGGATTGTGAATCGTCGCCCCATGCCCCGCTGGTATCGTAAACGCGTAACGATTCGTTCTCCTCAACCCTTCCATCCGCGACGTGTGTTGGGGTGAGCGTGATTTCACGGAAAGGGACGCGGATATCTGGATGCGAATTACCGGAGACGTATACTTTTCTACTACTCGGAAAGAAACTTCCATTTTTAGAACTCATAAAATTACCTCCAATAGCCTCGTAGTCATTCAGCTTGTATTTATCAAAACCTTCGGTTCTAAAACTCCCTTGCTTTAGCGGGGAGATACAGAACCGCTTTAGTGAATTAGACCAAACCTGTAAATATTGAGAAAAAACACTTGATATTTTTTGTAAATTGTGGTTTAATACTCTTACATGGTGGCGGTGGATTCTACCTCCCGCTTGGGAGTGCCACCGCACCGTTTAGAAGCGGTATCACCATGTAAAGGAACACCATGTATACCACACGCTACAAACTCTTTCGTGCGCCACGCAATCGCAACTTAAAACGAAAGACGTGGATCGCACACACACTATGGAACTACTTTCTCGGGTGGCAACGCACGCGCTATTCTCTTGGATTGCCGTATCTCTCCTACAAAGAGATGTCGCGAGCGTTCACGATACTGCGTAACTCACACCCCGAGATATTTGCACATTGGCGTGAGTTAGATTCATGGGCGGCCCGGCAAGTCCTCAAACGTCTTGATGAAGGGTATCAGCGGTTCTTTAAGAAAATCGCGAAGCGACCGCCAAAGTTCCGATCGTTTCGTAAGCCTTACTCGTTCACAATGTGTCCTTCTGGATACAAGTTTGCTGCTCCTGTCGCTGGTGATAAAGGATTCGGCATCTACAGTGACCGCGTGACGATCATGGGGAAAACATACAGATTTAACCTCAGTCGTCCTATATTTGGCACTCTCAAAACTGTTACGATCAAAGAAGATGCCCTTGGCGATTTTTACATGTCTGTTGTTACGGATCACATTCAGTCGCATCTCAAGCCAATGACGGGTAATGCTGCGGGGTTTGATATGGGAGTGAAAACAATGTTGACGTGTTCGAATGGAAAACAATATCAATCGCCCCACTTCTACACCGAGTCTATTGATAAAGTTAGAACAGCGAATCGCAAACTTTCCACAAAACAGCGTGGAAGTAACAACCGAGAACGTGCGCGACACCACCATGCACGTATGCACCGCAAGGTTAGAAGACAACGCGAAGATCACCACTATAAACTTGCACTTGAACTTGTGCGTCGGTTTGATGTGCTGTTCTTTGAAACGTTGAACCTTGACGGTATGAAACGTCTTTGGGGACGCAAAGTGTCCGACATTGGATTCTACGCATTCTTGGAGAAACTCAAGTGGCAAGCAAAGAAACGTGGTAAACGTATTGAATGCATCGATCAATGGCACCCTACAACTTCTGTGTGCCACATGTGTAATACTCGTGTTTCTCTTGAATTGCGTGATAGAACATGGACGTGTGAACATTGTAATACTCACCACGACCGCGATATTAACGCGGCTATTAACATTCTTCAGGTTGGGGCATCAACCTTTGGAGTAGAGAACGTTAGACTTGCGATAGCAAGCGGTTCTTGATGATACCAGAATCTCCCATGCTTTAGCAGGGAGAGTATGTCAAGTTAATTATTGCAAGTCCTGCTGCAGTGTGAAAATCACATTACTTATATGAGGGTGGTTCATTATTCACGCATCTTTGTACCGCAAACTGTCAGTTTGCGGACTGATAGGTACAATCTAACACATCACATCCGGCAAAGACACAATCTAACAGATTGTGCTACAAAAGAGGTTTTATGCCACGATGCCCTATAAACTGAGGTGTTAGGGGGTATCGTTGCAGTTGTAATTATTTATGAACCACCCTCACTTATATTTTTTTCTGTTGAAGATAAAGGTAAAAAATGACGAAGTATAGTATCTTCTTCCTTAACATGTTAACACAACCACCATATTTTCGCAAGTCGCCTAACAATGGCATCAACATATTTGTTTTCCTGTGAATATTTCTAAAAATCTAAAAAAACAATTGACAGGCTATAGATGTGTTGCTATGATAATTGACAATTGAGGCGAGAATTTGTTGTCGGTGCAACGAAGCATCGGCTCACCGAGATCCAACACCTTAACAGTACCTTGGAATGGAGAAAAGAGTATGGGAAACCGGATTGAAATCGGGAATCTCAGGATAGATGAAGATTTGTACGCATTGGTGAGAGATGAGATCGCACCCGGCACGGGAGTAGAAGCAGATGCCTTCTGGAAAGCGTTCGGTGACATCGTTGCGGCGTTCGCACCAGAAAACAAGACGCTCTTAGAGAAACGGGATACGCTCCAAGGGCAGATTGATGCCTGGCATCTGGCACGCAAAGATGAACCGTTGGACAGTGAGGCGTATTCGGCGTTCCTGACCGACATCGGCTATCTGCTCCCCGAAGGACGGGATTTTACTGTGATTACCGAAGACGTTGACATAGAAATTTCGCTCATCTCGGGTCCGCAATTGGTTGTGCCAACCGATAACGCCCGCTATGCCCTAAACGCCGCGAATGCACGTTGGGGAAGCCTCTACGATGCCCTTTACGGCACTGATGTCATTGATGAATCGGAGGGTGCGACACGGGGGACGACCTATAACCCGATCCGAGGGGCGAAAGTCATTGCGTATGCCGAAACGTTTTTAGATGAAATGACCGGACTTGAAACTGGGAGTTTCTCTGACGTTACAGAATTTTCCCTAAAAACCGTTCATGACGAGCAACAGTTACGCGCAACCCTCAGTGATGATAGCGAGGTCGGCTTAGCTGATCCGACCAAGTTTGTAGGGTTTACGCAAACCGATGGCGAACTGCGTGCTATTCTCCTGCGAAACCACGGATTGCACATCGAAATACAGATAGACCGAGAGCATCCCGTTGGAAAGGCGCATCCTGCGGGTGTTGTTGATGTTATCTTGGAGTCGGCAATTACGACGATTCAGGATTGTGAGGATTCCGTCGCGGCGGTAGATGCATCAGACAAGGTGCGTGTCTATCGCAATTGGAACGGCATCATGAAGGGGACATTGGAGACGACATTCGAAAAAAACGGCGAAATGCTGACCCGTCGCCTCGCACCCGATAAGACGTTTACCGCGCCCGACGGGGACACATTGACCGTCCCGGGCAGAAGCCTCCTCCTGATTCGGAACGTTGGACTCCACATGTACACGGATGCTGTCACGACAGCAGCGGGTGAGGAAGTCCCGGAAGGCATTCTGGATGCCATGGTAACGAGTTTCGCCGCGATGCATGATCTACAGGGCAACGGTCCCGTCACCAATAGTAAAACACGGAGTATCTACATCGTCAAGCCGAAGTTCCACGGACCGGAAGAGGTGGATATGACGATTCGGATGTTTGAGTGGATTGAATCGGCACTTGGACTTCCGACGAATACCATTAAGATTGGGATTATGGATGAGGAACGCCGGACGACCGTCAATCTCAAGGAAGCGATCCGAATCGCACAGGAACGCCTCGTCTTTATTAACACCGGATTTTTGGATAGAACCGGCGATGAAATCCATACGAGCATGGAAGCGGGACCCGTGATTCCGAAGATGGAGATCCGCGACGAGCCGTGGATGCTTGCCTATGAGGATTGGAACGTTGATATCGGGATTGAAACTGCTTTACTCGGCACTGCACAGATTGGGAAGGGGATGTGGACGAAACCTGACCAGATGGCAGAAATGGTCGAAACGAAGATGAATCACCCCTTGGCGGGTGCGACAACTGCATGGGTGCCGTCACCGACAGCCGCAACACTTCATGCGATGCACTATCACCGAGTTGACGTTGGAAACTGGATAAAAGAATTGTCCGCAAGACAGCGCGCCAGTTTAACAGATCTGCTAACACCGCCGTTGTTGAAGGATCGGGAGTTACAGCCCGATGAAATTCAGCGTGAGTTGGATAACAACGCGCAAGGCATCTTGGGATACGTCGTCCGATGGGTGGATCAAGGGATCGGCTGCTCGAAGATACCCGATATTAACAACGTCGGCTTGATGGAAGATAGGGCGACGCTGCGGATTTCGAGTCAACACATTGCGAATTGGCTGCGTCACGGAATCGTTACAAAGGCACAGGTAACCGAAACGTTCCAACGGATGGCGAAGATCGTTGATGAACAGAACGCTGGAGACCCGAATTATCGAGACATGTCGCCAAACTACGATCAGAGCGTCGCGTTCCAAGCGGCTTTAGACCTGGTGTTCAAGGGATGTGAACTCCCGAACGGGTATACCGAATTTGTGCTGCATCCGCGGCGGCGGGAAGTCAAGGCGGGCGGTTAATAGTCGTAAGCGTAGAGAATCGAAAAATAAAAGAAGGGAAGGGTGAACAAAGCACTCTTCCCTTTTCTTTTTGGAACAGGACTTACGCAAGATCGGAGAATTCCGTTTATTCCCAATGCGGTCAGTGCGGTTGGGGATTTAGTCTACGGATAGACTGGATTTAGTCTGGGAATAGACTAAATCCGTTCCTTGTATTACATTTCCGTAGCGCAAGTCGCGTGTGGACTTGCGGGACAATGTATTACATTCCGCATCTACTGGGATTGTTGTATCTATGCGTCAAGTCGGTAGAATCGAATAGCATTATCTCTGAAAAGATTTCGCACCTCCTCAGATGAATATCCGGATACAGCCTCTTTTAATGTCTGTACCCATCGTGGATACTCGGAGGCTTGCGTAGAGACGGGCCAATCGCTACCGTATATAACGCGGTCAAAACCGAAGCAGGTGATAACGTGTTCGATATACGGTTGTAGATCCGCAGGGGTCCATGCCTCGAAATCAGCTTCCGTTACCAAGCCCGATATTTTGCAATGGACATTCGGGAACGTCGCAAGCGTTTGAATTTCCTGTTTCCACGGGTCAAACAGTTGGTTCTTGATGTCGGGTTTGCCGATATGGTCTAAGATGAATTGGACATGCGGACACTGTTTCACAAGCCGAATCGCATTGGCGAGTTGCGGATGAAAGATACAGATGTCGAAGCTGAGTCCGTAGCGAGAAAGCGTTTTAACACCACTTACGAAGTCGGGTTGGACACAGAAATCCACGCTTTCGGATTGGATGAGGCGACGGATACCCTTGACGAGTGGGTTCTCTGCCAATTTTTCAACAAAGGGTGCCACCTGTTCTCCCTCTTCGAGCGGTGCCCATGCAACAATACCCTGAATCCGAGGGTCTACTGTTGTTGCGAGATCGGTAACCCAGGTGGTCTCTTTCAAGCCATCATCGGGATGCGTATCGCACTGAACAAAGACGATGGATTCAATATCCAATTCGCCGGATGCAGCGTTGTAGTCTTTTAGGAGATAAGGTCTATTGAGAGCGGGGACTTCCGTAAGCCAAGGGTATCTCAACCGTTCCGGGTGCCAGAGATGAACATGCGTGTCGACGATCGGAAATTTCTCCATTGCGAGGCTCCTTTACTGTGTTGGATTTGGGCGTATTTTAAAGCTTCTGCCCAGAATTGTCAATATTTACTTTTTAGAACACAGGCATTTATGGTAGATTTTGTGGGCAGCCACAAGGGCTACCCCTACAATTCACCATCGTTTCCTAATCGTACCGGTTTTCGATTCAAGGTCTTCCTGTGGTAGGAGGAGTCTCCGAATCCCGACTACTGATCGCTGATTGCCGATTGCTATCCATCAAAATATTTTGCCAAAAAGGCGTAGGATATGCTAAACTGATATAGATATTCCGAATGGAGGCGTAAAAGATATGGCAAAGAAATCTCGAATTGTTATGGTGGCAGGAAGCGCGAGTCATGGCGGTGGCGCGCATGAACATCCCGCTGGGTGTGCCTTTCTCGCGGATCAGTTAAACAAGGCTGTGGATGGTGTGGAAGCAGTGGTCTCTCAAGGATGGCCCGAAGATCCGACAGCTTTCACCGATACAGATGCCATTATTGTTTATTCGGACGGTGGCACCGGACACCTTAGCATTCCACACCTTGAACAGATTTCAGGACTGATGGAACAGGGTATCGGGCTTGCGATGTTGCACTATGCTGTTGAAGTACCGAAGGGTGAACCGGGAGATCGTTTCTTGGATTGGATCGGCGGCTACTTTGAGACGCACCTTTCGGTGAATCCGTATTGGACAGCAACGTTTACCGGATTCCCTGAACACCCGATAACACGCGGGATAGCACCGTTTTCACTGGAGGATGAATGGTATTATCACATGCGGTTTCGTGAAGATATGCAAGGTGTGACACCGTTGTTGAGTGCTATCGCACCTGCATCAACACTCGAAAGACCCGACGGTCCGCATAGCGGAAATCCGCATGTGCGCGCATCGGTAGCAAACGGTGAGCCACAACATTTAGGGTGGTGTGTAGAACGGCCGGATGGAGGTCGTGGCTTCGGGTTTACCGGTGGACATCTCCATCGGAATTGGGCGGATGATCAGCTCCGTACATTCATTCTCAATGCAATTGCTTGGACAGCGAAGATAGAGATCCCTGAAGGCGGTATTTCGACACCGACACCCACCGAAGCCGAATTGGATGCGTATCTGTAGTTTTATAATGATTTGGGTAATTCTACTGGAGGATCGAAAAAATATGGCAAAGAAATCTCGAATTGTTATGGTGGCAGGAAGTGGAGGTCGTGGCAGTGGCGCGCATGAGCATCCTGCTGGGTGTGACTTTCTCGCCGATCAGTTAAACAAAAATGTGGACAGCGTAGCGGCAGTGGTCTCTCAGGGGTGGCCCGAAGATCCAGCGATGTTCACCGATACAGATGCCATTATTGTTTATTCAGGCGGTGGTGAACAACATCTTAGCATCCCGCATCTTGATCAGATCGATGAATTGATGGCACAGGGCATAGGACTCGCGATGTTACACTTTGCAGTCGAGGTGCCAAAGGGTAAGCCGGGTAATTGCTTCTTAGACTGGATCGGTGGTTACTTTGAACCCGGCCTTTCGGTGAATCCTTATTGGATTGCAACGTTTACTGAATTTCCTGAACACCCGATAACACGTGGGATGGAGCCATTTTCATTGAAAGACGAGTGGTATTACCACATGCGGTTTCGTGAAAATATGCGGGGCGTGACACCTGTGTTGAGTACGATTGCGCCTGCATCAACGCTCAAAAGACCCGATGGACCCTACAGCGGCAATCCACATGTCCGTGCCTCGGTAGCCAACGGTGAGCCTCAGCACTTGGGATGGTGTGTCGAGCGTTCAGATGGTGGACGCGGCTTCGGATGTACCGGTGGGCATTACCATCAGAATTGGGCGGATGACCAATTCCGAAAGTTCGTTCTCAACGGGATTCTCTGGACAGCAAAGATGGAAGTCCCTGAGGGAGGTATCTCCACACCGACCCCGACTGAAGCGGAATTGGAGGCATATCTGTCATATTTGTAGTTTTATAAGGAGACGGAACATGGATCAAGAGATACGAGATTATCTGTTCGACCTACAAGGCTATCTGGTTTTAGAGAACGCAATCTCGAAACCCGATCTGGATGAAATGAACGCGTGGATCGATGACCATTGGACTTACGTTGAAAATCCGTGGGAGGACGAAACCGAGGACAGACGGATTCCACGCTGGATCGGGAACATCGAAACGCATACCTACAACATCGAGAACGGTGTGAATTTCCAGAATATTATTGAGGGTGGGAACGTTTTTCAGAAACTCATCGACCATCCTGCATGGATCGGTTTGTGCAGGAAATACGTCCACGAGGTTAACGGGCTTTCTATCCACGAGAATTTCCTCAACGTCCGTGGACCCGGTGGTTTCATTCATATCCACTGTGGTGGACATGTCCCGCTGAGTTACCTGACATTCCGACAGGAGAACACCGGCGAATGGATGGTCGGCCAGATTAACGTCCTGATGGCACTCAACGATATTGGACCGGGGGACGGCGCACCGGTATTGGTACCCGGGAGCCATAAATGCACAGAGGTTCATCCGCGTTTGAAGCACGATGGGAAAGGTCTGGTCTATGACGGTGTGACCGGTAAACCCGCAGGGACAGCCTTTGGGGCGAAGGAGATTTATCTCAAGGCAGGCGATGTCGTCATGTTCACAGATGCGATTACACACGGGTCGGCAGAGCGGACGAGTGAAGGATATCGCCGATCGATCGTCTATCGTTATTCTCCGAGATATGTCCGTGAGCGTTTTGACTATCCGCATTCAAAGGAATTGTTGGCACGTTTAACCCCGGATCAACGCAAAATTATCCAACCGACATCAGTCCGTCGCCCGCCACAGATGGTATAGCAGAAGGATTATGTTTATCTCTGAAAAGCAAAGGAGATTCATGATGGAAAAAGTGGACTTACAACAGCAAGCGGTTAGGGTAATTCAGCAGCTTTCTACCGAAAAACTTAAATCTGCTGTTGATTATCTGGTTTATCTTCAGGACGCAGAGGCGCGAAGCGTCTATCCTGATCACGAAGTTCCTGCACAAGATCTTGGAACAGCGATCCACGAGATGTTCAAACCTTTCGGCGGGGTGGAACTTGAGATACCCCCTCGAGAACCAATGCGAGACCCTCCTCGCTTTGACTAAATATTGATTATGATTGTTTTCGACAAGCTGACAGAACTATGGGAAAACCGAAAAAGACCCTCTGGGGTGGACGTTTCAGCACGAGCCTCACTACAGAAACAATAGCCTTTACGCACTCCATTGAAGCAGACACCCGCCTCATCGGATACGATATTTGGGGGAGTCAAGCGCATGCGATTATGCTCGCTCGTCAGGGGATTATCTCCGATGCCGACCTACGCGAGATTTTACGCTGGCTCCAGAAAGCGGAGACGGATTTTCAGAACGGCGATTTCACGCTCGATCCGAATAAAGAGGACGTGCACATGAACGTCGAATCGTATCTGATTGAGAACGCCGGGCGCGAGTTCGGGGGCAAACTCCATACCGCTCGTTCTCGCAACGATCAGGTGCTCGTGGACGCGCACCTCTACATTCGGGATGAGATTCTCAACGTCCAGCGCGGTCTCTCCGAACTCTGTGAGGTATTCCTACATATTGCGAAAGCGCATGCAGGGACCGTCATGCCCGGCTACACGCATACCCAACACGCACAACCGATCAGTCTCGGTTTCTGGGCGACGGCTTATGTGAGTATGTTCCTGCGAGATCAGAAACGCTTGCAATCTGCGTATGCGCTCGCCAATATGAACCCTCTCGGCGCGTGTGCATTAGCCGGCACGACATTCCCGATTGATCGACACCTGACCACGGAACTGCTCGGTTTCGACGCGCCACACGAACATGCCTTGGATGTTATCAGCAGCCGAGATTTTATTGCAGAGGTGCTTTTCGCGCTGTCGCTTGTGATGGCGAACCTCTCACGGATTAGCGAAGAAATTGTCTATTGGACGACATACGAATTTGGGATGGCGGTGCTTGATGATGCCTATAGTTTCGGAAGTTCCATCATGCCCCAGAAGAAGAATCCCGACATTGCGGAGCTCACACGAGGGCGCACAGGACGCGTCTACGGTGCCTTGCTCGACCTGTTGACGAACCTCAAGGGATTACCGATGGGCTATAATCGCGATTTTCAGGAGGATAAACCGCCACTGTGGGAGGCGTTTGATGTTGTGAAGGCGTGCCTCGGTCTGTTACCCGAACTCCTCAGAACCACGGATTTCAAAACGGAACGGATGGCTGAATTGGCGAATGCGAACTTTGCCACAGCCACGGAGTTAGCAAATTATCTCGTCAAGGAGCATCAGATCAGTTTTCGGGAGTGCCATGAGATTGTCGGGTGGCTTGTTGGGGAATTGGTACACCAAGAAAAAACGTTTGCCGATTGGGAACTAACCCAGGAACTCTTAAAAGAAAAAAATATTGACCTACCGATTGCGCAGCTGAAACAGATTTTGGATGCAGAGTTAGCAATTCAGAATAACCAGAGCCTCGGCGGCACGTCTCCAACGGAAGTTCATCGGATGGTAGATAATTTTGAAGAACAACTCAATGAGGTTGCGCTGAATGTCTCTAATTGCCAGACCCAAATTGAGGACGCACACCGCGAGACGTTACGAATCGTTGATGAAGTTTGCGGTGCCGGTTGAGATAATATTGTAAGAGAAGGAATACAAGGAATTAATGCGTAACACAGCGCGCGTCACCCTTACATAGGAGATTAGAAAATTGAAAAACAGATTGATCGTCGCATTGGATACGGACGATGATGAGAAGATTGGCTGGTTATCCAGCAGGCTTAGAGATACAGTCGGTTGGTTTAAGATGGGCTTTCAGGCGTTTAGTGCTCTCGGAATGGAAGCTTTTCCACGGTTTGAACAAAACGGGCATAAAGTCTTTGTTGACCTGAAGTTCCACGACATTCCGAACACAGTGGCACGCGATGTCGGGATGATGACAAAGCACGGTGCGCACATGATTAACATGCACGCCTCCGGTGGGTTTGAAATGATGCAGGCAGCACGGAAGAGCGCGGAGGATGCAACTGCTGAGAACGGGATCCCAATGCCAATGCTGCTCGGTGTAACGGTTCTGACGAGTATTGACGAAACAGGCTTTCAGCGAAGTTTCGGCTCAGAACGGGGACTGACGAAACAGGTCGTCTATCTCGCGCAGTTGGCGCAGGAAGCGGGATTGAGTGGGGTCGTGGCATCACCACTGGAAATCGAGCCGATACGGAAAGCGTGTGGCGACGATTTTGTAATCGTCACGCCGGGTATCCGTCCGAAGTGGTCGAAGAGTGGTGATCAGCGCCGCATTACCACACCAGCGGCGGCGATTCAACGCAGCGCGGATTATATTGTTGTCGGGCGACCTATTATTGAGGCGGCGGATCCGGTGGAGGCCACCGAAATGATCCTTGAGGAGATGAAAGGGGCGTAACATTATGAACATTGTATGTATCTGTTTGGACACGTTTCGTGCGGACATTATCGGTGAAGGTAAGAAATATAGCCACGTGCAAACCCCGAACCTCGATGCCTTAGCATCGGAGAGCGTCCGTTTCACACGGGCGTTTGGCGAGGGACAACCGACACTTCAGATCCGTCGCGGCAACTTTACGGGGATGCGGAGTTTTCCGTGGCGATATAACTTCGACCGGCGTGGACATTGGCACCATGCCCCGGGGTGGCATAAGATCCCACCCGAACAGGATACGATTGCTGAAGTCTTACTCGAACGCGGTTATCTCACAGCGTTGATCGCGGATACGTATCACATGTTCAAGCCGACAATGAATTTCTCACGTGGGTTCGCGCATTTCGACTTCATCCGTGGACAGGAATCGGATAACTGGCACAGTGGGGATCCGAAGTTGATTGAGGCGCAACTCCGAAAACACGTCCGAGAACCCCTCAATTGGCAACGGCACGCTGGGCTCGTCAACTACCTCTTGTCGCAACGGCATCGGCAATCCGAAGATGACTATAGTTGTGCGCGCGTCTTCGGTGCCGCGGCCGACTGGCTTCAGGACAATCATACCGTCGGTCCGTTCTTCTTATGGGTGGACAGTTTCGACCCGCATGAACCCTGGGATCCACCGAAGTCCTACGCAGATCTCTATTTTTCCGACTATTCGGGCAAGGATTTCATCACACCCGGCAGTGCGAACGAGGGCGATGGACCTACGGAAGCTGAACGCCGTCGAATTGAGGCACTCTACCTTGGTGAAGTGACGTTTGTCGATAAATGGGTGGGCGTGCTGCTTGACAAGATAGAGCAGTTGGGCATCCGAGACGAGACGCTGATTGTGCTCATGTCCGACCACGGCACGCAACTCCGAGATCACGGGAGTTTCGGAAAGGGACCGAACAAGTTACATCCCTTCAATACGCAGTTAAATTTGATGATTCGGCACCCAGAGGGACCGCATGACAAGGATATTTTCGCGTTCGTGCAGAACCACGATCTGATGCCGACGCTTCTAAATCTACTTGACATTCCGTGTGGCTGGACGGATGGTGAGGATATGTGGCAGCTTGTCACACAGGAAAAGGCGTTCCTCCGTGAACGGATTATCACCGGTTGGGCAGGATTCATCACGGGCAATGCGCGCGGGCGCGTCAGCGTGCGCGATAACCACTGGAACTTCTGCGCTTCGGTCGGTTATACCGATGAGAATGGCGATGAACTCTTTGATGTACGGAATGATCCGGAGGAGAAGGTCAACGTCGCGAGTGACCATCCACCGATTGTTGCCGAACGGAGACGGGATGTTGAAGCGTTGATCGGGCAACCCTTGCCTGGACATTTCATTGAGGTCTGCGATCCCGGGCAAGCACCGATGACGCAGTGGCTTGAGAAGAAATTGGGGGAGATGTAAGAAAGCAAAACGCCTTTGTTTGCCTTATTGTAGAGGCTATCGGCTGCTGATCGTTGATAGCCGATTGTGGAAAAAAGACTTGATTTCAATTTTCTTTTTCAGTAAAATGTGTTGAAAAGGTCATCAAAAATCTATTATTTTCTTTTTGACGTAATTTGCAAGTCGAAACCTATCATAGAAAATTTGAAGGGAAATATTATGGGAAGAAGAAGACGCTCCAGAGCGCAATATTTAAAGGGTGAATTGATTGAACGCGAGGACTTTTCTGAAGATTTAGCAGCGTTCAGATTCCGTGTTGATAAACAGTTGCCGTTCATACCCGGGCAATACGCCACGATCGGTTTTCAAGTTGGCGAAAAGATCGTCCAACGTCCGTATTCGATCGTCTCCTCACCGCACGAGCCATTTATGGAGGTTTTCGTGGAGTTGGTCCCGGAGGGTGCGACGACTCCCCTGTTTTGGGAACTGAAATTGGGGGACAGCGTGTTTATTCGGGACCGTCTCGTTGGAAGGTTCGTCTTGGACACGGAAAGCGGGATGACACGCCACGTGATGGCGGGAACTGTCACGGGGGCTGCCCCGTATATTAGTATCGCGCGGACGCAAAAGATAGAGCAGGAACAGGGTAAGGCGAGTCCACATCAGATATTGGCGATCGTCGGTGCGAGTCTTTCATGGGAACTTGGATATTACGCGGATGAACTCAACGAACTCGCCGCGCAAGAAGAGTGGTTCACGTTTGTCCAGACGGTGAGTCGTCCGTGGGAGGACCCAGAATGGCAAGGTGAGAGCGGACGTGCTGAAGATGTGATTCGGAAATACGGGGATCAACTCGGTTACGATCACACGAATGCGGTCGTTTATGCGTGTGGACACCCACAGATGATCGAGAATGCGAAAGCGATCTGGGCGCGTGCGCGTTTCCCTGAAGAACGGATTAAAGAGGAAAAATTCTTCGTGATCAAAGAGGAGTAGGTAGGAATCTACACAAATCCACGTCTAATAGCGACAGCAGATCAAATAGAAACCTGTAGGGTGGAGCCACTCCTTGCATTGGCAGGGACGTTGGAATGTGACGAAGAAAACATCAGTGATCGCCACGATGAGTTGATCGGGGATGGGTTACTGGCAGAATTATCGGGGCGTGGGCATGAATGAGGTCTTCGCGGATACTTCCGGATGGGCCTCTTTCTTTTCGGCATGCAGTCCGTGTTTTTAACGTAAGATGCTTCATTCTTCACAGTGCTTTGTAGCATAACCTGTTAGGTTGTGCTCTGGGACCAGCTGCGTTTTTTCAAGGATCCTCAGCCCACGGCGGGTCCTATGATTAAAATTGCGTAAGTCCTATTCTTAAGGGGTCATAATTCGCCTTTATCGTCAGCGGAACCCTTCAATTCGGTCCTGAAACGAGATTATTGATAGCATGACGGAGCCGTTGGAAAAATCTGTTGATGCTTCTCGGCAAATCCTTAGTAATTTCGGAGGGACCCTCTGGTTCCTCAGTCTGTAATTCCTCCCAACGCTTTGGCGCGAGGACTGAAATTTCCTCAAACGTGCCTTTCTCTTTGAGATATTCCTCAAACTTGCTTCCATGATACTTATTCATTATGACACACTGTTTGGTTTTCGCTGTTATTTACTATCCGCTCTCTGTCGCATTTGATAGACAAACATATTCGTCATGAATCGGTAGACATCGGTAGAACGTCTTGCTGAGAGGGGAGCACGGCTGTCGATCTCCGCGGTCTCCATGCTACATAAATAATCGAGCGGGCAAAACACAACAGCCAGACGATCTTTACCAAACCGTCCTGGTACCGAGATGCCTTTGATATGCCGCCATTTGTTGTTTCCACCTTTGTAATTTGTTCCCCAGAACCATGAACCTCCAACAGGCGTTCTCTCCAGTTTAAAATAGCATTTAAAAATCTCATGCTGAATCCTGAGGGTTTCTATAGGGTATTCAGGGAATACCGTGCGTAACTCGTTTTCTACGAGCGTCGCAAACGATTTTTCGTTGCCGCCGTTGCCACAATAGTCGAAAAATAACATGCCGTTATGGTCAAGAATATATTTCCGAAGGGCTGCACGCTCAGCGTCACTGAAGCCCACTGCCTGTGAATTGCGTTCAGCTAACCGTTGGTAGGACACTGACATTGCTTGATCGTGTCCTGTCATTATTAATAGGGGTGCGTCCATGATATGCTTATCTGTCAGTGGTAAGGCACCACCTGCGAACTTCATATCGGTAGTAATTGTAGGTCTATGCTCGCGTAACCATTTGATGAGAGAGTCAATAGCAGTTGGGTCTTGCCACCAATCACTCATATCATGCTTTAGACGAAGAAGACTAATGTGTCCCCGTACATCGCCGTTCTCTTCAGCAATCATACTATAGAGTTCGTCTCCATTTCCACCAGTGTTGTCAATGTTCGGGCCATCGAAAGGATCCTGTCCAGTGCCACTTGATTGTGTTAGATTTCCAAGCCCGTCTTCTGAACCTCTGTTTTGCTGACCGGGGCTGGTATTCTCTGTGTCGGTTGTGTCGCTCCCTCTTTTTAATTTCGGTGAGTTATCGGAAAGATCAGCTTCATCTGAAAGCGGAAGATCTGCTAAAGTGGAATCTGGGGGTGGAGTTACTGCAGGTTGCGGCAGGTCGAGTGAGATTGGTGATATACGGGTGGGGGTAGTTTGTGGATTGGGAACGGACTCCCCTGCCTTGTTCTCTGGTTCGTCTTGGATGGTCTTTTTCGGTCTCTGTATCCGCTGTGTTGGTGAAACAAGGTCCACAACGAAACTATCTTTTTCATGCTCCACCAGCGGTTTCAATAACCATATCGCGATTGCAATGATTGCGATGATGTGTCCCCCTAACGCGAGTAGCAGTGCTCTATTTCTTTGCTGTGTGGCGTAATACTTCTTGACCGTGCGGGTGTTCATGGGGGTTTCTGTGTTACCGTTTCGAGTCTGGTCTTAGGCGTAGTGTGCTGAATGGGTGTAATGAATTCCCTTGGGTTTGTTTTTGTGCCTTAGGCACTATTGCACGTTACGGAGCAGTGCCCTGAGGTAATTTGACGGAACGGCGAAATTAAGATTTTGGGTGTGAGCCTCTTGGTAACTTGAGACAGAGATCCCTATAACCTTACCTTTCTCATTTAAGACGGGGCCGCCACTGTTTCCGGGCGAGATGGGAGCATCAATCTGGATGCGGGTTCCGCTCCCAAAGTCTCGTATGCTACTGACAATTCCTTTTGATACTGTTCCCTCTAAACCTATAGGATTGCCAACAGTGTAGATGGTTTCACCGATCTCAATTTCATCACTGTTCTCAAGATCCAGAATTGGCGGTTTCGGACCGGATATCCTGAGAATAGCCAGATCGTGTTTTTCATCTATGGCGACAATCTCTTCAATAGTGTATGTTCTCTGGTCGCCAACGGATTTCGCGTAAAGTTGTTTCTGCCCTTTTATAACGTGATAGTTCGTCGCGACATAACCGATGTGTATAAAAAATCCACTACCAATTGTGATTTGTGCTTCTCTATTTCCTACTGCCAGACGGACAGTCGCATTCAAAGCTAACTGGATAAAAGGTTTGGCTTGATGCGATTTCAGTCTATAGTCTGCTTTTTGTGGTCTCACCTGTTTTGCCATATCCCATCGGAGAATCGTACCATCCTCGCTTCCACTGATCAGAGTGTGTCCGTCTCTGGAAAATGCTAAAGCCGTAATTTTACGGGTGTGTTGTGTGAATATGACGCTTTCGTTTTTCGTCCTAAAATCATATAGCCAAATTTCACCGATGGTGTCACCGATTGCCAAGAAACGCGTAGCCGGAGAAAACGCAAGGGCTCCGATTGCCCGCGATTTAATCTGGAATTTTGCTGTCTCTTCGCCAGTGAGGGAATCCCAGTATCGCAGCGTCCTATTCTCTTCGCCACTCGCAAGAAAAGTACCATCAACAGCGAATGTCAGTGTGGTAACAGTGCTTTCTGGCCCACGGAACATTTTTAGCTCACGCCCCGTTGCAATATCTAACAGATGAATTTTACCGTCTAAACCGCCGCTTGCAAGTGTGGTACCGGCAGGTGAGAACGCTAATGCCGTAATCCCTTCGCTGTTACCTGTGAATATCGCCTTCAGTGTGCTGTTATTCCAACTCGCATTATTGACAAAAAGTGCGTCTACATCCGATAAAAAAATTTTACCGTCTTCACGCCCCGCACTTGCAAGCGTCTTTCCATCCCAAGAAAAGGCTGCAGCATCTGTTAACCCCGTGTGTTCTCGTATAACTGACAAAACAGTGCCTGTCCCGGCATCCCATAAACGGAGTTTACCGTCTAAGCCCGGACCGCAAGCATAGATACGGTTATCTGCTGTGTATACCAGTGCCTTAACCATGCCGGTATGTCCGGTTAAGGTGACACGCGGGGCCCTCCTCCTCATATCCCATAATCGGACAGTTCCATCAAAACTGGCAGTGGCAAGTGTGCGGCCATCCGGTGAAAACTTGACTTCATTGACGGAATCTCCGTGACCGTCAAAAACTGAATCGGGGTTTTGGTCAAACGAGTTTACAAGGTGATCAGCTGTTGTGTTCCAAACTCGAATTAATCTGTCTTCGCTTCCACTGGCGAAGGTGTATTCATCCGCATCCGATGTAGGGGTATTTGATGTAAAAGCAACTGCATGGACAGGGGCATTGTGTCGCCTCGGGGGTGATAGACTACCGCCAGGGGCAACAAGATTCCACAACCGAATTGTACCATCTAAACTGGAACTCACAAGAATCCTGTCGGAATGCAAGAAAATTACGCCTGAAACCAGTTCTGTATGCCCGTTGAATTCGTAAATTTTCTCGCCAGTGCCTGTGTCCCAGATCCGAATCGTGCCATCTTTACTGCCGCCGGCAAGCATACTGTTATCTGATGAGAATGCTATTGAGGAAACCGCAGAGGTATATCCAGGCAAAATTTCCCGGAGTTTGTTAGCGTGAACATCCCATATCCTAACAGTGTTATCTGTTCCGCCACTGGCAACCATGCTATCATCCTTTGAAAAGGCGATCGCGCGAATATGCCCGGTATGTCCTGGAAAAGCTCGCGCGTTTCCGTTCAAGATATCCCATATATAAACAGTGCGGTCCTCAT
>JAJEIP010000057.1 GCA_022827885.1 Candidatus Poribacteria bacterium | reverse complement strand
ACCGGAAGCGATCCCCATACTCGCTGTCGCACGTCCTTCTGAATTATAGGCAACCCCTGCGGGGACAGCAACATCCGTGAACGTGCCATCCTTGTTGTTCCGATAAAGGAAATCCGGAACGGCATCGTTCGCAACGAAAATGTCAGGATACCCGTCGTTGTTGTAGTCAGTAAAGAGCACTCCCAACCCTTTACCGGTGTTGTGAACTCCTACCCGGGTCGTAACGTCTGTGAAAGTGCCATCGCCGTTGTTTCGATAAAGTGTATCACGCGCACCCGGGTATTCATGCGGACCACAATAGATATGAACGCCTTGTAGGAAGCACGCATGAGCGGTCTCTAATTGATAATCTAAATAATTTGTTACATAGAGATCGATATGTCCATCGCGATCAAAATCCCCGAAAGACGCGCTAACACTCCAATTGCCATCTCCAACACCGGCGTGTGACGTAACGTCTGTGAAAGTGCCGTCTCCATCATTCCGATAGAGTTGATTTCTGCTGAAGTTCGTGAGATAAAGGTCGGCATCCCCGTCATTGTCATAGTCTGCTGCGAGACATCCCATGCCGTAACCGTAGTTGTGTTGAAGTCCCGCTTCTGCAGTAGCATCAACGAATGTCCCATCACCGGTATTGCGATAGAGGACGTTTGCGTGGTTAGGATGCCTATGGGGTAGGGACGCGCCGCTGAGGGCACCACTATTGACGAGATAGATGTCAAGATGTCCATCGTTATTGTAATCAAAAAAGAGTCCGCCGGATCCCATCGTTTCCGGTAGGTATTTCTCTTTAGATGCGCCGTTGATGTGTTTGAAATGGAGACCTGCTTGCTGCGTCTGGTCTGTGAAGCGAGGTCTCGTTTCAGCAGTGGACGGTATCACAGCACGGCAGATAAGTATCAGGGAAATGAGTAGAAGGGTTCCTATTTTGTTGGTATCGGGCGAGAGATAACAGTCGTTTTTCAATTTTTCCGTATATCCCGCGTTGTTGGTAGCACTTAAAAAAATAAAAGCACCCAGTGGGTGGGTGCTTTTAAGTGTTTGTTCACCTTAGAATCCGCCTTTGAGCGCACCCCAAGTTGTCGTCAGTTTGTTTTGCGCTTCAACAGCGGTCTGCGGATCGGTTTCATTCGGATTGAATTCGACATCCGTTGTCGCGAAAATTTTATCGATGTATGTACCGTCCTCGCGATGGGCGATGTGCAGTGTGTGGTCGCCATCATCCAGTTCCACGGGAACAGGATCGTCACCGTGCTGGACGAGTTCAGTTCCCTCAAAAGGACCGTCGCGCGTGTTCAATCGGAACCAGACCCAGTCAGTTGTATAGTTAACTCGGAGTGACTCTACTTCAAAGAAATCCCAGATGTTCATAGTGGCATTATTGGCAGATTCGACATCACCATCGGCGGCATCGAATACCCAGTAGGCAGAGTTATCGCCGACTGATGGGGCAATGACGCGTCCCCAGAAGTGCCAATCGTCTGCCTCGACTGTGAACTCATATTTCACCCAGTCGCCACCATCGTTTGTGACACCATTGTGTGAACCGATGTAAGCACCACCGGATGCCTCTGTGACGGTGTAATCGTCTACACCTTCAGCAGCGTTCCCAGGGTGATCGGTTGGGACCTCAAAGACTTCAAATTTTGTGCCGTTTGAATCGTTGAAGTTCTCGGCTTCCCAGCTGATATATTTCTGTGCGAATGCAGGTGAGACAATGAGACTCAGCATCGCCAATAAAATGATAGTTCGCATTAACAAACCTCCTTAGAAGAATGGATTGAAATTATTATAGCACATTAGAAAAAAACGTGCTACTTTTTTTCGTTAAAAAAATCTGAAAGAAAATACGTCGTCCCTCTACATCAATGCGTCTTCGACCTCTTCAGGGAGTTCGACTGTCCCAGGGTCAACATCAATCGGATACTCAGTGCCGTAGGCTTCAACGAGGTCATCAAAAGTGATGTTATCTACACGATCGAGATCATCACCCGGATACACAAGCCATACACCGTAACAGCCATCACAACTGACGAGGTCTACATCGTCTTTTTCGATTGGAAACTGCGTCAACGGATTATTACAATCAGGACAAGGTAACATATGCGTTTCTCCTCGGAGTCATTTCGATCACAGGATCGAGTACTAAGGGTTAATCGGCAGCGGGGGCAAAGGTGTCAGGATTCTCCGCTGCGGCATCGTAATCATCAATTAATTTCGTAATGACGGGATTCTCCCCACAAAGTGGGCAGTTTTCATCTCGGCTGATTTTCATTTCGCGATACGTCATGCCGAGTGCTTCGTATAGGATGAGCCGCCCGATAAGCGGTTCACCGATACCGATAATGTATTTAATCGCTTCGGTTGCCATCATAACACCAATTACGCCTGGGAGCACGCCCAGGACACCCGCTTCGCTTCAGCTGGGCACCATGCCCGGCGGGGGCGGTGTCGGATACATGCATCGGTAGCACGGTCCCTCGTGCGGTTTAAAGAGCGATACCTGTCCCTCAAATTGGAAAATACTGCCGTGAACAATCGGTTTGTTCATCAAGACAGCGGCATCATTGACGAGATAACGGGTCGCGAAGTTATCACATCCGTCAACAATCAGGTCGTATTCCGAGAAGATTTCTTCGACGTTATCCGCAGTCAAGCGGAGATTATAGGGTGTGATATCGATATCAGGGTTCAGTGACTTGATTGTCGTCGTTGCGGATTGAACCTTCGGTGTGCCGACCGATTCTGTGCGGTGAAGTATCTGACGCTGGAGGTTGCTGAGTTCTACAACATCGGAATCGATAATACCGAGGTGTCCAACACCGGCGGCACCGAGATACACGCCGGCGGGTGAACCTAAGCCACCTGCCCCGACCATTAAGACTTTAGCATCGAGGAGTTTCGCTTGCCCCTGTTCCCCAACTTCAGTGAGCATAAAGTGGCGACTGTAGCGATCGAGCTGCTCATGGCTCATCGGCTTATCTTGTGCAGTTGGGTAACCTGCCGCCATCCAATCGCGATATCCACCCGCAAGAGAGATGGTATCGGTGTAACCCATTTCACGTAGGGATTTGGCAGCGAGGAGCGAACGGAGTCCTGCTGCACAATAGACGATAACTTTTTGGTTTCGATCGGGAATGTAGTTTTCAACCGAGAATTCCAGCATACCTCGTGTGACGTGCACGGCATTCGGAATATAGCCCGCGCGATATTCGTCTTCATCACGGACATCGAGGAGCACGAAATCGCTGTCTTTGTCCTGTTCGCTTTTTACTTCGTCAACGGTTAACTCCGGGATTTCTGTTTTCGCTTCCTCAACGATTTGCCTATAAGATTTCATGAAATTTTTCTCCTGCGGAAAAGGGATATGAAGATCCGGGTTTCATATTCTTGTTCCATAAGTCTTTGTCTCTTGCCCTTGCACAATTATATCATAATGGCGCGATATTGTCAATGTTTTATTTTTAACATCCCTTCCGACTCACCATTAATAACTCACAACGAAAAAATTGACAAACGGACAACAGACATGCTAAAATAGATGTGGATGTCCGAAGTTCATCCTATTGATATGCCTTATCCCTAAAACTTGAACACACCATTACCGAATAAGGAGTCATCATGTTCAACGCGAATCCTTTCCAGCAGCCAGGGCAATGGTACCGAGGCAATACACATAGTCACAGCACAGAGTCCGATGGGCAGCTCCCCATGTCGGAGCGGTTCGGCGCATACCGTGAAGCGGGTTATGATTTTCTGGTGTTGACAGACCATCGTAAAGTCAACGATGTGAGTGCCTACAGCACATCAGATTTTTTGGCAATCTCAGGCAGCGAAGTGCATCCCTCGAATCCGTATGGTGGCTCGACGTATCATTTTGTCGCCATTAATATTCATGAGACCCTGAATTGTGCGAAGATGCACCCGAACGCAGTGCTTGATGAAATTAAAGCACAGGGCGGCGAAGCCGTTTTGTGTCATCCCTATTGGTCCGGGCATACGATCACAGATTATCTACCCTTGCAGGGTTATTTCGCGATTGAAGTCTACAACGATACCTGTATGGGCATCGGCAAAGGCTTTTCGGAGCAGGCATGGGATGATCTGCTGGATAGAGGGGGTCCCGTGCTTGGAATCGCCTCGGACGACGCACACGGCACCGAACACGACTGCTTCCATGGCTGGATTATGGTGAAGGCACAAGAACTGACGATTGAAAGTATCATGGAAGCACTCCGGACAGGCGCGTTCTATTCTACGCTCGGCCCCGAAATTGTGGATATGACATTGGAGGGTAACGAAGTAACGGTTAAATGTTCAGAGGCGCAATCAATTGTCTTCAAATCCGAGTGCAGTCGCGGTCGCCGAATTCTGCCACCAGCGGGTGAACTGTTGACCGAGGCAACGTACAGCGTTCCGAAAGGTGTGAAATACGTCCGGGTTGAAGTAACAGACGGAACAGGTAAGAAAGCTTGGTCGAACCCGTTTTTCTTCTAAGACAGGACATCTTGATGTTTTCATGGGTGCTGTGATGCAAAACATTCTGGTGTGCCAGACAGGTGGTTGGATCGGTGATATGGTGCTGCTAACCCCGGCGTTGCGCACTCTGAAGCAGACGTTCCGCGAATCCCGTCTGGCGCTGCTATTGCGTCCCCGCGTCGCAGATTTAATGGAATCGCACCCTTATGTTGATGCCTGCATCGTTGATGAAAAAACGGGAGGACGCGTCCGATCCCTCACAAGATTAGCTCGTCAGGTCCGAAATACATCTTTTGATTTTGCTGTAGTGTTGCATCCGACCTCATTCCGAAACGCTCTGCTACCCTTTCTGGCGCGAATTCCAATTCGCGTTGGAACGGAGGTCAGCGGACGTGGGATGCTGCTAACGAAGTCTTGTCGAGATGATACAAGTATCCATGAGGTCCATCGGTATCTACGGGTGCTGCAGCTGCTGGATATTGATACGCCCTCGGACGCTTTGGAATTCTGGCATACAGACGCTGACCGGCATTTCATTGAAAATCTCTTGCGTGCTGAAGGTGTTTCACGGGATGATCGGATGATCGCTGTTAATTTAGGCACAACGTGGACGACGAAACGCTGGGAGGTCGTAAATTTCGCCGAGGTTATCCAGCAAATTACACACCTCGTCCCCGAAGCGAAACTCGTCCTAACAGGTTCATACGCTGAACAGACATTGACAGAAGTATTATCTGACGCGTGCCCGATAATTAATCTCGTCGGAAGGACATCGGTTCTGCAGCTCGGTGCGCTGTTAGAGAGGTGTGATGTGTGTTTAACCTGCGATAGCGGTCCCATGCACATCGCCGCGGCTGTCGGCACGCCGACGGTAGCCCTCTTCGGTCCAACAGATCCGATGCGACACCGTCCTTATGGCGTTGGGCATACGGTCATTGAGAAGGCAGTCTCGTGTCGTCCGTGCTACAAACGGACGTGTCATCGACAAGACACGCCACACCTGTGCATGCAAGAAATCCGAACAGATGAAGTCGTAAAAGCGGTTGAATCAAGACTGTATTAGATGGAACGTGTCGTTTAAACATAAAAAAGGAGATTTAATGAAGGACATCCGCGCATTGGTATTCGATTTCGGCGGAACTTTAGATGGAAATGGTGTCCACTGGCTGGAGCGGGCATATCAGTTTATCCACGAACGGCATCCTGAAATTACACGTGAAGCGTTTGACAAAGCGGATAGAGCATCAATCACAGAATTCGCATTTGGTGATTCCTCCATTGAGTGGTCTTACGAAGACGCTGTGAGCACCGCGGCAGCGCGTTTGCAAAAGCAGGATTCTCCTATTAAGTGGTCTTACCAAGATGGTTCCATGCTACCGATCGGTGCGGTCGCCTCTGAGTATGCTGCGCGCTGTAATTTACGAGAGACGACTGAGGCGATTGCAGTGGGGATTTACCAACGACTTGGGTTAAGCGAGAAAATGAAAGATGAATATGTTGAATGGTTTTGCGCCGGAGCTGCTAAAAGTCTCGCGGAGAATCGGAAATGGCTCGAAACACTTCACGGCACTTATCGACTCGCTGTGATTAGTAATAACTTCGGGAACACGCGCGGGTGGTGCGATGACTATGGACTATCACCCCTACTGGATGTGATTATAGATTCAACGGTTTTGGGAATAGCGAAGCCGGACGCTCGCATATTTGAGGCGGCTCTGTCGGCATTGGGCGTTGCCCCGAATCAAGCGATCTACGTCGGGGATAGTTATTCTGCAGATATGGTTGGCGGTAAGAACGCAGGCTTATGGACGGCGTGGCTCGTTGGGGATCAGATGAAACCGTGTTCAGACGCTTCTATGGTAGATGTTCGGCTCTCTCATCTGCACGAATTGACCGGTTTTCTGGAGGAAAAATAAAATTTTTTGAGAGGAATGGGCAGACACTCCGTTCTGCCCATTAGATTAGGGTATCGGGATACCCGACGTTGTTACATTTCTCGATGCAGACCGATGACTTTACCGAGTATCATTACATCTTTGAAATGAAAAAAGTTCGGTTCAATCGCTGGATTTTCTGGTTGCAACCGGACTTGATCGCCATCAATAAAGAAGCGTTTCACGGTTGCTTCATCCTCAACCAGTGCGACGACAATATCACCTGGATCTGCATTTGATTGTCTTCTAACAATAACAAAATCACCATTCAGAATTCCGACACCGATCATGCTCGAGCCCATGATGCGGAGCGCGAAGCACTCATAATCATTAAGCATGCGCGTCGGCATTGGAAGTGTTCCTTCAATATTCTGCGATGCGAGGAGAGGCTCGCCGGCTGCCACACGTCCAAAGATGGGGATCTCTATAACATCTCGCGATACTTCCGCCAACGCCAGATTTGCGTTTTGTCCTTCCAGCCATCTGCTGGTTGCGAGTTTCGGATCCGCCTCTTTCAAAATGGAAATTGCGCGAGGTTTACCATCTTCCCGGTTAATATACTTTTTCTTCTCAAGAGCATTGAGATGGTCATGTGCCGCCTTTTCGGAAAAACCGAAGTGGCGCCCTATCTCGCGAATTGTTGGTGGGTAGCCTTCCTTAATACGCGACTGAATATAGTTGAAAATTTCGCGTTGTCTACCTGTCAAAGTCTTTGCCATGAGTTGTCTCCCAAGTAAGCATTAGTTTATATTTATATATTATCCTATATTCAGTTTTAAAATGCAAGAAAAAAATCAATTTTTTATTTTTCGCTTGAAATTGGCGGATCATTAGAGAATTGAAACCGAATAGCGTTGTTAACGTCTTAATTGAAGAATTAAAGGAAGAATTTGGAAAATGCGAAGTCTAAATTGTTTTGCGCGTTTTTTCGTTAAACAGAGCCTTGTTGTTTTGATAATTGTCTCAGTTATCAGTGCTATAGAGGTAGGGTTCACCAAAGAGAAAACAAAGAAGGTTGAACTTGATACCCGCGTTAAAGACTTTACGCTCGAGGATGCTGTCGGTACCCCTCATGAACTGTATGCCCTCAGTGAAGAGAAACCCGCTACAGTCGTTCTATTTCTCGCTACGCAATGTCCGATCGCAACGGACTATGCGGAACGAATCGTTGCGTTAGTCAAGGTTTACGATGAAAAGGGCGTGCAATTTGTCGGAATAAATTCAAATAAACAGGAGAAGGTCAAAGAGATTCGGGAATACAGTGAGGCACACGGTTTTGAATTTCCTGTGCTAAAGGACTCGGAGAACAAAATCGCCGATTATTTCGGAGCGAGAAGAACACCAGAAGTCTTTCTTCTCGACGCGGAACGTGTCCTGCGTTACACAGGCGCGTTTGATAACAGCCCGAAGGAACCGACGAAACACTATCTCCGAGACGCTTTGGATTTAGTAATCACGGGGAAGGATATTCCAAAATCATCTAAGAAGACAAGAGCCGTTGGATGTACGATTAAGCGAGTTCGGAAAACGGATGTAGATAGGACACCCTAAATTCCACCATAACCCTTGAATCTCTTCGTTGCGCCTCACAGAGGGGGCAAATAAATAAATGCTTCGATTTTTTTATCATCTTTTTCAGGCAGTGCTAACGCTACTTTGGATTGCGGGGATAGGCATATTTCTGGCGATGTTTGCTGCCATCGGGTTTGCAGGTGGTATGTTGCTGGCGTGTTGGGAAGATGTCCGCGATATTGATCTATATCGCCTTGAATACGATGCCGATATCCAGACATGGCGGCAGCATCTGGAGGTCTACTCTTCGGTCTGTGAAGTCCAAGAAACAGATAAGGTCGCGTTTCTGATCGATAAATTGGAACGTTTGGAATACAAGAAGGTCGCGGAACTCATTCCGAGGTTGAGTGGGCCGGGAGAGTATGCGATCGCAACGGACGGAACCGTTCGCATTCATCTGCGGGATTTTGAATACCCGAATCTCGATGTGAAGGCGGGATACCTTCGGATTTCAGTTAAGGACGGGAAAATTGCTGGCATCCAGAACTCGGATAATTCTGTGCGCCATAATTTTTATCTGGAACCGGAGAAAATCGGTGAATTTGCTGACGATGAGGGTTCCACACGTCGTCTGATTCCGTTACTGCAAATGCCGGACAAACTCACAAGCGCGTTCACTGCTATTGAGGATCGACGATTTTCTGAACATTGGGGCATCGATCTGATACGTCTCGCCGGGGCATTCAAAAACAACCTGTTGCACGGCAGTCGTTTGGCTGGGACCAGCACGTTGACCCAACAGTTGGCACGAAATATCTATCTTTTCGATCAACGATCCGACAGAAGCGTCATTCGGAAGGCGAGAGAGATACTCCTCGCTGTAAAAATTGAGAAGGCTTTCTCTAAAGACGAGATTTTTGAACGCTACCTCAACCACGTTGATTTAGGGAGATCAAGATATGGCGGAAAAACGTATCACGGGGTGCAGCAAGCGGCACTCGGATATTTCGGGAAGGAGGTCTCGGAACTCAACTATCACGAGTGTGCATTGCTCGCCGCTCTTCCGAAAGGTCCTTACGCGTTTTCACCCTTTTCCAACCCAGAAAGAGCCCTGCATCGGCGGAATATCGTACTCGACCAGATGTTTGAACAGGGGTATATACCGGCTGTATCTGAATGGCAGGCAAGCCGAGATGCCCCACTCCTCCCACAAAATCTCCCCAGAAAAGGGACCAGAACAGCACTGAAAGAGGCTGGACACTTCCTTGACTACGTTCATGAAGCACTCGGTCGACTGCCTGAACTCAAAGATAATTTGTATAGTGGTGGCTTGAAGGTTTACACCACAATAGATATGTCCATGCAAACCGTTGCGGAGAGAGAGGTCGCAAAGCATCTCCGTGTGATGGACAGAACTTATGGGGGTTCGCGTCTTCCCGATTACGATACCAATAAGCGGAGTCCACGCCTCCATCCGATTGATGATTACTTGCAGGCGGCACTGATTGCTTATGAATCCAAGACGGGACACATTAAGGCGATGGTAGGTGGTAGGAATTACAACATTATAGGAGATAAGATTAATTTCTATAATCGAGCGATTGGCAGTGCCAGACGACAACCCGGTTCCGCATTTAAGCCGATTGTTTTTGCGGCATTGTTAGAAGACCCTGCAATTGTGACACCGACAACGATTATTATTGATGAGGCATGGGGCATACTTCCGTTCCCTGGACAACCGATATGGTATCCGCGCAATTATAGTGAGTGGTTTAAGGGCAAAGTTACCGTGCGCGATGTGCTCGCGAGTTCAATTAACGTGCCAACAGCGAAAGCGATGTTGGAAACGCCGATAGCCGAAAACGGTAAATGGGAAGGGCTGAACCGTGTTGTGGATTTAAGCAAAAGAATGGGGATTAAAAGCCCATTGGTTCCAGTCCCGGCACTCTCTTTAGGTGCGTCTGGCGTAACAGTCCTTGAACTCACCTCGGCGTATGGTATCTTCGCAAACGGTGGTATCCAGACGAAACCGGTTAATATTCAGTATGTGTTGGACACAGCAGGGAGAATTATTTATTCTTCTGATAACTCTCAAGATGAGCGGACCCGCGTCTTAGATGAAAAGGTCGCATATCAGATTACCTCGTTTATGGAGAGTGTGATTCAGGATGGAACAGGGAGGCGGGCAACACGGATGGGATTGACGCGACCAGCAGCGGGTAAAACAGGTACTACCAATGACAACGTAGATGCCTGGTTTGTCGGTTACACCGCCGATCTTGTCGTCGGTGTTTGGGTCGGGTTCGATAAGAATCGATTGAGTCGCCGTAACTACAATCAGGAAGGCGCGAAAGCAGCGCTGCCAATCTGGGCACAATTTATGATTGATGCCGCTCGCGGTCCAGAAAAGCCGTTCCCGGTTCCTAATGGTATTGTTTTTCGGGAGATAGATAAAAAGAGTGGACTTCTGAGAAAGATTGGGAGATGTCCTGAGGAGAACATTAGCCGAGAACCTTTCATTGAAGGGCAGCAGCCTGAGAAACTTTGCACGCTCCATTAGATAGTGCAAATCTCTCTACACATCTTTGGTGTAGTGTGGTATACTATATAAGACCTAAAATACAACACAAACCATACAAATTTCTTGTAGTCTTAATGTAACCACTGTCGCCAACCCCATATTGCAACTTAACACGGAGCAGGAAGCCAAAATGAGAGAGAATTGGGAATTGCTGACCAAGATTGATGATTTAGAAGATGAGGTTTCCGAACCGGATAACCCGCAATTTGAACTCATCTCAGACTTTTCACCGCAAGGCGATCAACCTGAAGCCATTGAGAAACTCACAGAAGGACTCCACCGTGGAGACAAAGCCCAGACACTCCTCGGTGTGACAGGCTCAGGCAAAACCTATACGATGGCGAATGTGATTCAAACCGTCCAATTGCCGACGCTCGTCATCTCACCCAATAAAACCCTCGCTGCCCAGCTTTACAACGAATTTCGGACCTTTTTCCCAAACAACGCCGTCCACTATTTCGTCAGCGATTACGAGTACTATCAACCCGAAGCATATATCCCATCCACGGATACCTTTATTGAAAAGGATGTCCGCATTAACGAAGAGATTACACGGATGCGGCTTGCGTCAACAGCGTCCCTGATATCGCGTCGCGATGTTATCGTGGTCGCGAGTGTTTCCTGCCTTTACGGTCTCGGTTCTCCAGATGAATTTGAAAATCAGAGGGTTCAGGTAACCGTTGGCGATGTCGTTCGGCGCGACGCACTCCTACGCGCGTTAGTCGATATTCAGTATGTCCGCAACGATATTGAGTTCTGGCAAGGTGTGTTCCGCGCCCGTGGTGATGTCGTTGAAGTCTTTCCTGCTTACAGTGAGCACGCGTATCGTATTGAGCTTTTTGGTGATGAGATTGATCGTATTAACGAAATAGATACCACGACTGGAGAGGTGTTGGCACAACGGGATTTCCTTGAAATTTATCCCGCTAAACATTTCATGACCGATGGTGAAATCTTCGATCAGGCGTTAATTAATATTGAACTGGAACTCCAAGACCGAATTTTGACGTTTGAGAAAGAGACGAAATTGCTGGAAGCGCAACGCATTGAGCAGCGCACTCGATTTGACCTGGAGATGTTACGGGAGGTGGGTTACTGCTCCGGTATTGAGAATTACTCACGGCACCTTTCAGGATTGCAACCCGGTGATCCCCCGTATTGCCTGATGCACTACTTTCCGGATGATTTCTTGCTTTTTATTGATGAATCTCACGTAACGATTCCGCAGCTGCGAGGTATGTATCGGGGGGACCGCTCCCGAAAGCAAACGCTTGTTGCGTATGGTTTCCGTCTGCCCTCCGCTTTGGATAACCGTCCGCTCCGGTTCGATGAAGTGGAGGCGCGCGTCAACCAAGTTATCTTTGTCTCCGCGACACCGGGTCCCTATGAAATGGAAAACAGCGCACAAGTTGTTGAGCAAATTATCCGACCTACGGGACTCATCGATCCCGAAATTACGATACATCCCGTGAGAGGACAAATAGACCACCTCATCGGCAAGATCCAAGAACGCGTCAGGAGCAAACAACGCGTCCTCGTCACGACGCTTACCAAACGGATGTCGGAGGACTTAACCGAGTATTTGACGGAAGCGGGTATCCGTGCTGACTATATGCATTCTGAAATTGATGTATTTGACCGTGCCCGCATTCTACGTGAACTTCGCGAAGGCGTTTTTGATGTGCTGGTCGGTATCAACCTACTTCGCGAGGGGCTCGATCTTCCTGAAGTCTCTCTCGTGGCAATCCTTGACGCTGACCGTCCCGGTTTCCTTCGCTCTGTCAGGTCTCTCGTCCAAACCGCTGGACGTGCTGCCCGAAATGTTGATGGTGAAGTCCTCTTATATGGGGACAACATCACCGAAGCAATGGACGAAGCGATCAAGGAAACACGGCGACGCCGCGAGATTCAACTCCAATATAACACGGATCACAATATCACCCCCGCGACGATTGAAAAGGCAATCCAGGAACTGATCGCTGAATCGACAAACGAGTATAAGACGGAAAAACCTGACAAGCCTGCGATCCTCCCGGAACGGATTGAACCCCAGGATATTGACGCGATGATTACGGACTTAACGCGACGGATGCGAAAAGCGGCGTTGGACCTTGATTATGAGGAAGCCGCAGCCTTACGCGACCAGATCGCTGAACTGAAAGCGCAATCAACGGAACAGTCCGCTTAATAGCCTATATAGCGTGTCCTATCTCCGAAGAAGATACAGCAATTTAACACTTGTATCTTGAAGTGTAATCTGCTAAAATGCAGTAGTTGATTGTGAATATTAAAACCTGTAATTTCGATCCCTTGAAGGTTAATGATTTTGGCATTTTGCTCACAAAAATATTAATCTTCTTGAGGCACAGAGAAAGGATTTTGTAATGTTTGTTTGTGTAGCTTGCGGCTATTTGTGGAAGGAAGCGGATAGCCCACCAGATGAGTGTCCTGCATGCACAGCACCGAAAGAAAAATACATCCCTTACGATGACAGGGCGGAACGTTGGGTCAAGCGCGCTGTCGCGGCACATGTCATGTACCCAGACGAAGAAGGGGCTGACCTCCGCGCAGAGAACTCAGCACTCTCGTCTCACATCAGATTTGCCCTCGTCGGGTTACTCGGTGATCTTGAGAAAGGATAAATAGTTGTCAGCAGTCAGTCATCGGTTATCAGTTAAAGAGGGGACTTGTAACAATTCACTTTGCCTTGGAGAAATCTCAGCAAACGTTCGTTGTGACGGGAATCCTCTTCACTGATGGCTGACGACTGATAACTAATAACTGATATAGAAAGGAAGCGGCGTTGCCCAATATCGGGTGCTCTACTGGATAGAGTGCCGCAAAATGAAGGATGAAACAGATACGTTATCTGCTGGTTCTATGCCTCATTGCCTTGCACGGGATAGCATCAGCACAGGATCTCTCAGACCGGGTGGTGGAGCACATCTTTCCCAACGGTCTGAAGTTGTTGATGATTAAACGCGATACCTCCCCGACCATCGCTCCCTACATCCTCTTTAAAGCAGGGTCCGTTGATGAATCAGATGACACACGCGGTATCGCACACATGCTCGAACACATGCTATTCAAAGGCACAGAAACCATCGGTACAAAAGACTATGAAAAGGAAAAGGTCGTGCTCGCTGAAATCGACCGAATCGGCGATGCCCTTGACATGGAACGTGCAAAAGGTTCCAGAGCGGATACCGACAAAATAGCGGAATTGGAAGAAGCACTTAAAACGCAACAGGAGCTCGCCAAAGAGTGGATCGTTACCGGCGAATATAGCGAAATCTACACGCAACACGGGAGTACCGGATTCAACGCTGGCACTTCTGTTGACTATACGATTTACACGGTGGAATTGCCGTCTAATAAATTAGAGTTGTGGGCAATACTTGAGTCTGATCGGATTAAGAACGCTGTCCTACGCGAATTTTATGTTGAACGCGAGGCTGTCAAAGAGGAACGGCGGATGCGTGTTGACACCCGACCGGGCGGTAAACTCTATGAACAGTTCATGGCTGCTGCCTTCACTGCACATCCTTACGGGATACCGATTATCGGATGGCCCTCGGATATTGCGATGCTAAATCGACGCAAGGCAGAAGAATTTTTCCGTGTCCATTATGCCCCGAATAACTCTGTCATGGCTATCATCGGGAATATAGACATAGATGAAACCATCGCACTCATCGAAAAGCATTTCGGTGATATACCCTCGCAACCGCTCCCACCGGAAGTTACAACCGAAGAACTGCCGCAGGAAGGTGAACGTCGTGTAGATGTCGAATTTGATGCCGAACCGCAACTCATGATTGGATACCATAAACCGACACTCCCACACTTCGACGACTATGTGTTGGATTTTATCAGTGCGATCCTTTCCGATGGACGCACCTCTCGGTTCTACAAAAACATCGTTGAGAAGGGGATCGCCATCTCTGTGGATTCGTTGAATGGATACCCGGGGGCGCGTTACAACAATCTTTTTGTTTTAGATGGCGCGCCACGGTCTCCACACACAACCGCGGACCTTGAAGCAGCGATTTACGCCGAGCTCGAAAGGCTCAAAACCGAACCTGTCGCAGAAAAAGAATTTAAACGTATCCTCAAACAGGTAGATGCCAGTTTTATCCGAGGCCTCAGCTCGAACGCTGGAATGGCACGACAACTCACTTTCTATGAAGGAATTGCTGGCGATTGGCGTTATATCCTACAATGGCGGGAAAACATATATAAAGTCACGCCAGAGGACATCATGAGAGTCGCAAAAACCTATTTCACGAAAAGCAACCGCACCGTCGGCACACTCGTTAAGAAAGCAGCAGTCGCACCCGCCGGTGAAGGGACGGAGGGCAGCGAATAATGAAGAAACGAGCCTTTACTGGAATTGTCTTCGCGACACTGGTCGCCTGTCTCATTGTGTGGGGTATCCCCTCTACATTTGCCAGACCCCACGAAGAACTGACTTTTGAACCGATCGAGTTTAAACCGCCCGTTCCAGAGAAGCGAATCCTCTCAAACGGGATGACGCTCTACCTCATTGAGGACCATGAGTTACCCTTGTTTAACATCAGCGGCTTGATCAAAACAGGTGACATCTACGATCCAGCGGATAAGGTCGGCTTATCATCCATATTTGCCTCTGTTATGCGAACCGGCGGCACGGTGTCGCGTGAACCGGACGCGCTGAACGAGGAATTGGAATCAATGGCGGCCTCCGTTGAGGTCGGGATGTCGCGTGAATACGGGACAATTAACCTCTCAACGCTCGCCGAAGATATCGAAACAGGGTTGGAAATTTTTGCCGATGTGCTCAGGAATCCTGCATTTCGGGAAGATAAATTAGAACTCCGTAAGCAGCAGTCAATCGAACGTATCCGCCGACGCAACGATAACCCTATCCAACTGGCGTGGCGTAACTTCTCCGCGCTGCTCTATGGAACCGATCATCCCTTCGGGTGGTATACCGAAATTGAGGGGATAGAAAGCATCACAGTTGACGATCTCAAAGCGTTCCACGCAAAATATTATCATCCCAACAACCTGATGCTCGCGATTACTGGCGATTTTGATACGGAAACTCTAATCGCGCAACTGGAAAAAGTGTTTGAAGGTTGGGAATCCGCAGATATTGCTTTCCCTGATATTCCAACTGTGGATCCCATTCCGGAAGCGTCCGTTAATTACATCTTCAAGGATCTCCCGCAGTCGGTGATGTTAATCGGGCATTTCGGTATCAAGCGCACCCCCGATTTTCCCGATTTCTTCGCGCTCCGTGTGATGAACGATATTCTCGGAGAAGGCGGTTTCGCCTCTCGGCTCATGAAGGAAGTGCGTGAGAAACACGGTCTCGCTTATATGGTCGGCAGCATCATGCCAACGAGTTACTATACGAATCCAGGGGAATGGTTCGCTTATTCGCAGACTCGGACGGAAAAGACGGCAGAGGCGATCTCCCTCATCATTGATGTCGTCAAAGGTCTCCGAGATACACCTGTCCCGGAGGATGAGTTGCAGCGCACCAAAGATTCACTCATCAATTCGTTTGTCTTTGGGTTTGAGAGCAGTTCACAAATTGCTTTCCAACAGATGATGCTTGCGTATCGCGGTTATGCACCCGATTTCCTTGAAACCTATACCGATAATATCGCGAAGGTCACGGCGGCGGATGTGCAGGCAGTCGCACAAAAGTATCTCCATCCCGACGCACTCACGATCGTCACTGTAGGGAATAAAGCCAATTTCGATCGATCGCTTGATGAATTCGGTGAGGTCAACGAAATCGAAATAAAGCAACCAGCTCCGCCCCCTGCGGAACCGATGCCTGAAGCGAGTGAAGGCGACATGGCGAAAGCCAAAGAGGTCGTCGCGGCGGCAGTCGATGCTTATGGTGGGCTTGAGAAGCTGCAAACCGTCAAGAATATTGTCGCCGAAGGGCGCGCGACCGCCAATTCACCGATGGGACCGATGAACCTGGATATAAAGGAATATCTAATCTATCCCGACAAACTCAGGCAGGATCTCAAGATGCCCCAAGGCGAAATGAGTTACGCCTTCAACGGGACTTCTGGGTTCGCGCTGACACCTATGGGGACGCAACCTTTACCCCCAGAAATGACAGCTTTCATGAAAGATGACATCTTCAGACAACCCGTTTGGCTGCTCGCGAGTCTCATGAAGGATGATGACGCAATTCAATATGCTGGGACAGAAGAGGTCATGGGCACATCCGTTGCAATTGTGCTTGCGCCACAACCTTCAGGTGAAGTCCTCAAAATTTTCATCAGTGAAGAGACACACTATATCGTGAAAATGAGCTTCCGTGAGACGGAACAGGGCGTTGCCGTCAATAAAGAAGTGATTTTGGACGATTATCGCGACGTGGATGGTGTCAAAGTCCCACATCATATTCAACAGAATGTAGAAGGTGAACTCTTTACCGAAACGCGTTTAAACAGTGTCATGTTGAACGCAGAACTCGACGATTCGCTGTTTCAGGAGCCAAAGTGAAAACGTTAAATTTACGCGTTCGCTACTTTCAAGATAGCACGCCAGCAGATGTGCCGTGCCGTGAAACCGCTTTCATCCGGCGTGAGTTTGATATGCCGTTGCCTGTCGAGGAGACCGCTTTGGTCCTCGTCGACTTGTGGAATGTGCATTTCATCGAAAGTTGGATAGAACGCGCGGCACAGGTAACGAAGGAGTGTGTCGTGCCTGTGATAAATGCTGCACGGGAAGCGGGATTAACGATTGTTCATGCCCCGTCTCCGTCGGTAGCGGCACAATATCCGCAACTCGAACGGCACAAACCGCCCGAGCCATCTACGCCTTCAGCGTGGCCCCCCTCCGATTTCCGAAGTCGAGAGGGGGACTACGCCGTTTATCGTGGTCCTCGGAGTCAACCTCCCAGTATCGATATCCATTGGAACAAACTCGCATCGCAGCTTTCTGTCTCCCCGGCGATTGATGTGAGACCGGAAGATTTTGTTATCGCGACGGGACAGCAGTTGCATGAACTCATGGAGGAGCGAGGTATCTTACATCTGCTCTTTGCTGGTTTTGCGACGAATTGGTGTGTATTGGGTAGGGATTACGGTATCCGCTCTATGGCGAGGTATGGCTATAACATCGTGCTACTTCGCGATGCCACGACGGGTGTGGAGTTTCCCGATACTTATGATAACCTGTTCACAACAGAAATCGCGATTCGGGAGGTAGAACAGCAGTACGGGTTCAGCACATCGAATGTCGATTTCTTTGCGGCAGCTGAAGGTTTATCATCGTAAGCACATTTTGCGGATAGATTATTTCAAACTTTGGTTTATTTTGATGAGCAGACCCCCCGTCCTTAGTGTTAGTTTTTTTCGGACTGATGCCGGACGCCTACCTGTCCAGCAATGGCTCAGAGCACTTGATAAGACAGCAAGAAAGGTGATTGGTGAAGATATAAGACTGGTGCAATTTGGTTGGCCCTTAGGTATGCCTCTGGTCAGGAAAATGGAAGAACATCTGTGGGAAATTCGCAGTCATCTTAGCAAAGGACGTACTGCGCGAATTCTTTTTACGGTTGAAGGTAACAAAATGATTCTTCTGCATGGCTTCATCAAAAAATCTCGGAACACTCCGCAGAGGGATTTGAATTTGGCACGGAATCGAAGAAGATTATGGCAGGATGGAGGATATTCACATGAATAAGTATGAAGGCGGCAGCTTTGAAGATTTTCTTAAGGAAGAAGGTATCTTTGAGGAAGTAACAGAGAGTGCACTAAAACGATTGTTTATGATGGAAATTGAAAATAGCATCAACGCTACAAAACCGAAAATAGTCTTTAAGGATAGCATGAACGCAGATTTTGTCCAATTGAATCATTATCTGTTTGATTTGGATAATACTATTATTACTTCAGAATTGTTGGATTGCCTTATTAAGGAGATGAATACCGAACCTGTGCAGTTCAATGAGGCTTTGTGTACTTCGGAGGAATTATTAGGTGGCTTCCTTACTGATGAAATAGCGGCTTAACCGATAAATAGGTCATACCACTTCAGAATTGTTAAATCGCTTTGTTTGCGGATCGTGTGTTGATTCAATTTTAAGGTGAAGGATTGTCTTATACCTACCCCGTTCTAACCGATCTTTCAAGAGGAATTAAGATGACTAGGGAAATAAAATTTTTTATCCCTAAAGCCAAAGATGATACCCAGGCACAAGAGGTCTGGGCATCTGTCAAGAAGTTTGCTGAAGAAACGCTGGACTGGGAGGTCTCAGATCGGCGTATTTTCAGTGTTGCTTATCAGAAGCACGGTAAGGACTACTGTGTAGAGGTTGGGAAACCGGATCCACGCAATGGAGAACTTGT
>JAJEIP010000105.1 GCA_022827885.1 Candidatus Poribacteria bacterium | reverse complement strand
ACGAGGCGAACTATGCGCTCGCATGGTTTCCGCACTATTTAATCACAGGTGATGCGACCGTCCTACAGCACTTCGAGGCACTGAAGGCAGCACTGCTCGGTTGGGTGAAACGGGATTGCGTTCACGGCTATGAACCGAAGGCAGAGGCACATCACGGACCGGAGCCTTTCCTCCTGTTCCTGCCGCGTTACATCGGTATAGTGCCAGAAGATACGGAAGCGACATCGCTTTTGACAGATGCAGCAGAACACATCGGGAATTGGGTCCCAGAGATCCCGCCTTGGTATGATTATGACCGCGATACGTTTATCGGGTACAACATCGGCAGCCGAGATGTGACGAACGATGAAAAGGACGCATACGAACTGGCGGAACATTTCCGATTCATCCACATCTCGATTGCGGCGTATCGTGTGACAGGTGAAGAACGCTATCTGGCGTGGGCGTTGCGGTATGGCAGAAAACGCGCCGAACGGCTTGTGGATGCCCCCGACCCGATGCCGATGCTGTGGACGCTTGACGGAAAGGGTCTTGACGAAGCCGCTGTCAACGCGAAGAATCTACACCGACTCGTGGCAAGTACACACCACATCATAGGTGACCCACTGGTGGGTATTGAGGTATTGTTGGCTTCTGGTGCCATCTACGCATTGGGTGATCTGTATCAACTCTCTGGAGAAGAAATTTTCAAAACGGCGGCACAGCGGATTGTAGAACCGTTAGTGACATCGTTGAGCGACCCGTTTAATGATCCCGCGGCAGCAGCACTCAGCTACTACCGTTGGACTTTTGAAGATACTGGATTTGATGAACAGATCCGTGCCGGATTAGCGGAACTTCCTGACGAATCCCCAGAACTGTTGGCGTTGATCTTCCCACAGGAGGTACGTCGTCGGGAACCCGGTGTCGGTAAACGGGCGGATATGGCGTATTGGGGTGAATGGTCGGACAATGGATCCGTGAAACCGATTCAGGAACCCTCAACTGCCACGCTAACGCTCGCCTATCAAGTAACAGGTGAGATCGGTTACGCGATGCGTGCGTTGCGAAATGCTGCGACGCGCTTAAAGATTGCGAGGCGTGTGTTACGCGGTGGACGGGAACACGCCGATATGGGTGGTGCGGTGTGCTCGGTTGCGGCTGGACACGGACGGAACTGGGGACAAGGCGCGGTCACAGGGTGCTACGGTCCCCTACTTCTCGGCACATGCGAGGTTCAGAGTGAAGTCACACAACTTTTGGAGGTTCGACACGGTGAGAGACACAACCATCCACCGACGCTTCTCTCTTTAGTGCGACCTCTTCTTGGAACAGAAAAGAGCGCAGAAGTCGTCTTCTACAACGGCGGTGACACGCCGCTGACATTTTCATGGCGATTGCGAACCGGGGCAGCGGATGTATGGGATACAATAACGCTCAGTGCAGGCGAAATGAAACAGCACTCGATCTAATTTTGTGAAGTTCTTAATTCCCAAACTTCTGAGCAATATGCGTCAAATCGAGAATATTAACCGTGCCATCGGCGTTTATATCAGCTTCCGGATCCGTCTGTCCAAAGCGAGAAGCTACAAAGACAAGGTCCAAAATATTAATCGTGCCATCGGCATTCACGTCACAAGGTCTCTCAGTCGTGTGCAGATTTGAGTCGACCAATTCAAAAACAATATCCTGATCCGTTTCAAATTTAACAGGTCCGTGATCTGGTGCGAGCCACTGGTAGGAGGTAGAGCGATTTATTCCTAAAGCAGCATCGATTTTGGTGCGTACTCGAATTTTTAAGCACTCTTCAAAGGTCCCCGCTGGTGTGACAACATTCTCAACAGCGACAACTTCGTTCACACTCGAGACCGTAACGGCACCGACTATACTGACTTCCGTTTCCCCGTGTGTTTCCCATATCTCACCCACTTGAAGCGTCGGCGGGAAAAATACGGCAGGCGGTGAAAACTCTACACGCGCCACACCGAAAACATCCCCCAACTCGGAGACAATTCTATGGAGCTTCATACCTTCCGCGCCTACCTCCACAAGGAAAGTACTCGTTCTGACAGCACTTGTGCCTAATACTTCTGTTGTGATGTCAAGGATACGGACCTGCGCGTCGTTGACAGGTTCATCGGTCGCAATAATTTTGTAAGTGATGCGCTCAGCACCGTCTGTGCTCTCCAAAACCCAAGTATTCCCGATATCAACAGGGTAATAATTTTGAGCATTCGTTATGTTGGCAAAAGCACAGAGCAGGACAATAAACAGGACGGTATTTCTAATCATTTGATTCCCCTTTTTCGAAGTTGGTGCGGTTACAATTATACCACCAAGATAGCAAGGTGCGCAAAAAAAACGCCTTGATGAAAACACCAAGGCGTTTGAGTGAATTATGTTTACTGCGTCCCTATTTGAGGATAACCATCCGTCGGGTCGCAGCGAAATCTGACGTCTGCAGCGTATAGAAGTAGATACCACTCGCAACACGCTCACCTACGGCGTTCCTACCATCCCAATACGCAGCACTCGACGGCGTCATATACGAACCCGTCGGCTGCCAACCCAAATCTAATGAACGAACCAAACGACCCGATACATCATAGATCGAAATCTTCACTTCCGTCGATTCGCTCAACTGATACGGGATCCACGTCTCCGGATTGAACGGATTCGGGAAGTTCTGCGCAAGTAACGTGTCTTGCGGCTGCACATCTCCGACCCGGAGTTGTAGACTCAAGAAGGCGTTGCGAATGTCACTCGTCGTCACCGTGCGTTGGAACGGACCTGAGACGATTCTGTTGGTGTCGTCGTAAAGGGCGACTTTGAGTTTATCACCCGCTTCAACGACGCTCTTGCGATTCAGGTCTGCCCAGACGGCAGAGGACCGTCTCGTTGCGATTGTAACGTTTTCCGTGGCGATCGTGCCAGTGCGAAGGTTCTCAGCGACGAGGGTATATGCGGTTCCAGTTTCCATGCCCTGAATGTCGCTGGTAACGATGAACGCCCATGCAGTTTTATAGGTCGCGAGTGAAGGTGCAGCGGGAACCTCTTCTTCAGCAGCGGGTTCCTCAACAACTTCTTCCTCCTCAGCAGCCGGTTCCTCTGCAACCTCTTCCTCTGCGACTTCCTCTTCAGCAGCGGGTTCCTCAGCAACTTCCTCGGCAGGAGCGTCTTCGGTGGGCGCGTCTTCAGCAACGGGTTCCTCGGACACCGGCTCAGGCTCGGGTTGTTCGGGCTGGTTATCCCATGCATCCCCCGTGAACTTTACCATACCGCCAGCAGGCGTATTCACGATATAACCTTTGTCCCCCGTAATGCCGAAGCCATCACCTTCATCGGCTACCGTATAACCTACGAAACTCTGCGTTGCTGCATCGAGTTGAATAACGGCCGTCGCACCCAGCATTTCTGCGAGTGATTTCGCCGTGTAGGGTTCTGCTGGCATCAGCGGAATCGAAATCATATTCAAACCCGCTTCAAGCGTCACATCAAAACCAGGACCTTCCACGACCGGTTCAGGCATCGGTTCCTCGGGCATTGGTTCCGCAGGCGCGTCAACTGGCGTGATCGCCAACATTGCGGTCGGTTCTTCCCACGCAAACGCTTCAGTCACATCACCAACACCTTGGATACCTTCGTGGGCTGCTATGACGCCACCTTCTGTCGGAACACGTTCATTGCTCATCGGTGGATCCGTCGCTTCATCTAAACCCAGAGGACCCGGGATATCCGAAGCCATCTCTGTGTTATCTTCACTCCCAGCGTCATACGCCATCAAATCAAGACTCGCTGAAATAGGCATACCATCTTCATCAAAGAGCGCAACATCCGTAGCAGCGATGAATGCGTCATTTGTTGAAACGAGCATGGAACCGACAGAAAGTGAAGAGTTTACCATATCAGCCGTCACGGTGACGGTAACAGAGCCACCCGGTGGAACGACATCCGCCGTCGGTATGGCGTTCGCACCCGCAGCGGCTGCGAGGGTAGCCAGACCTGAGGTATCTCCATTCTCAGCCAAGGCGACAAGTGCGGGAGTTGCGGCTTGCCCGACGGGTGCGAGATTTATCCCCGCAGCGTGCGCCACAAAAATCGGGGGTGAGAGGATTTGTCCGCCCATTCCGGGATCGCCGGTGGTAAGGTTCGTGAGGGTAATCTCGAACATCTGGCTCACTGGCATTTCAGGAGCAACCTCCTCGGCGGGGGTTTCTTCCTCAACAGCGGGCTCTTCAGCAGCAGGTTCTTCGGCAGCTTCCTCCTCAACAGCAGGTTCTTCAGCAGCTGGTGCATCTTCGACTGTAGCTACGTCTTCTACTGTAGACACCTCATCCGCAGTTGGTGCCTCAACAAGGCTGTAACTTTCCAATTCATACACGATCTCTTGATCATCCTGATATTTGACAGGCCCCACATCAGGTGCCAACCACTGATAAGAAGTCGAACGCACGACTATGAGTGCGGTAACACTTCTCCGCCGGATCTCTATTTTGACGCAGTCTTTAAATGTTCCCGCTGGGGTTTCAACGTCCTCAATCGCGACAACTTCTATAGCACTGGTGCTGGTTGCTGGTCCCGCGAGCTGCAGTACTGTCTCCGACACAATTTCCCATGCATGTCCGAGGGGTAATAGCGCCGGGAAGAAAGTAACGGGAGGATCAAAAGTCGCTTCTGCGATGCCGAAGGCACCTTCATCCGTAATAGTTTGATGTAGTAGAAGTCCCGCGTCGTGAACAGACACAAAGTACTTGTCAATATCGCTTGGGTCGCCACCGAGTACTCCAGTAGATATTTTCAGGACAATCAGTTCTTCATTGTCAACGTTTTCCGGTTTCTCAAGTGTATAGGTGCGTTGCTCCGCGCCATCGGCACTCAAGAAGACCCATGTATTGCCGACTTCCGAAGGGTAATAATTTTGTGCCATCGCTGTCGTTGTGAAGTGACACACAAGGCTTAATACCAGGAACGGCATCAACCAGAACACAAATTTGGTAGGTTTCATAATTTAGATTCTCCTTTTTTTAACAGATACCAATTTGAATAATGTTTACAATGGATAATATTGTTTCTACGAAACTTTTGCCCGAGAGGATAGATGCACAAGTGGTTCATCAATACGCGAATCCGTCCTGTTGGAACGCTCACGCCATCCCTCCGGTGAGATGTCATCGTGTTCTGAGACGTATCGATAGCCAAACCACATTCCGATCGCTATCACCGAAGCGACAATGATAACAACAACTAATGCAACTTTCCAATTTACCATGCAGATTTTTCCAAACGCTGTGTAATAATACGCCAATATTATCACACGCCTCAAAGGTTTTCAAGAAAAAACATCGTATGCGGATACTGATTACAGGATTTTTAAGGTCAATTGCTGAAATTTTGTGTGATACGGACCAAATCCAGAATGTTAACAACCCCATCACCTGTAACATCTGCGTCAGCATCATTTCCACCGAAACGCGTAGCCACGAAAGTGAGATCCAAGATATTCACGACCCCATCTCCTGTTACGTCGTAAGGGAGTGGTTCAGGCGTAGTCTCTTCCTTAGAAGGTTGTTCAGTCACAGTGTCCTCCTCAGGCGCGGATTCGGGCATAGCATCCTCCACAGAGGCGGGTTCGGTTGTGGTATCTTCCTCTGTGGTATCAGGTTCTGCAGGCTCGGTTAGCAGATTGGAACTCACCAAACCAAAAAGTAAGCCGTCGCTGTTTTCGTACTGGATGGGACCTATATCAGGAGCGAACCATTGGTGAGTATTTGAATCAAGATTTAAGAATCCGCCAGCAGTGAAATTCAAATCTATCTGCACCTTGGCACAGTTCTGGAATGTTCCAGCGGGTGTAACGACCTCCTCAAATCCAACAACTTCAAAATCAGTGATACTTTCCCCAAGTATGGGGTTAGGTAGGATTTCGACTTTCACTTCTGCCTCTCCCGCTATCTGCCATTTATCTCCGAGTTCCAACTGTAAAGGGAAAAACGTAACAGGTGTTGGAAAATCCGCAGTCACCATAGCAGGCGGCTCTTTTAATTCAAAGATAGTTTTATGGAGTTCAATCGCTTCGGCACCAACAGTCAAAAAATACGTGTCCGTGTCAACCTCGCCAGTGCTGAATTCCTCATTTCTAATCTTCAGTAGAATACGCTCTTCACCGTCAATCGTTTCGGGTCCGTCAAGTGTATAGGTGATTTGTTCTTCACCATCAATACTCTCTAAAACCCACGTATTTCCGACGTCTGCGGGATAATAATTTTGTGCGGTTGCTCCAAACACAAAGACATAAGTGAAACTCAAGACCAAAGTTGGTTTGAGCCACCGTAGAAATGTCGTCTTTTTGATACTCCGACACCTAAAGGAGTGGGATTCTTGCTTCTTCATTCGTTGCCTCCCTGTGGAGGTCTTACACAAACTCCACAAGCGTTTTAACTCTCCGTGTAGCCCACGGCGAGTTTCTTAAGATTTATCGCAGCGTTTTGGTCCCTGTCTATTTTCGTGTTGCACCAATCACAATGAAACACACGCTCCGATAATGATAGTTCGTCTTTTACATACCCACAACTGCTACACGTTTTACTCGATGCGAAGAATTGTGGAGCCTCTCTAACAGGGATTCCAAGCACTTTTGCTTTGGATTTGAGTTTAGAGAGAAAACCGCCAAGGGCTGAATCTGATAAGGCTTTGGCAAGTTTCCTGTTCTTGAGCAGATTCGTAACTTTCAGCGTTTCTATCCCAATCGCACTTGCCATGTTGACTATCTCTGTCGTCGCTTGGTGGTGTGCGTCATGTCGGATACAAGCAATCTTATAGTGTAGTTTTGCCACTCTTTCTTTTTGCTTATACCAGTTATTAGATAGAAACTTCTTACGACTTAACTTGCGGTGCTCACGGGCAAGTTTTCTCTCATAGCGTTTCAAAGGTCTGGGGTTCTCATAGTGCTTACCTGTATCCAGTGTCGCAAGTGAGTTGATACCTACGTCTACGCCGATAACAGGGAGTCCACGTGTATCACGGGGAGTATGGGGTGTTCCTGTGTCAACGGTGATAGAGACAAACCACCTCTGTGCCATCTTGGATATGGTAACACGGATAATCTCACCTTCAAAACGCAACTCTTGAAACATCTTTATCCAACCGATTTTGGGTAACCGGATACGCTTTCCGTCTACCTTTACCGATTGTTCGTCTGTCGTATAGGAAGGTTTCCGATGCCCACGCTTTTTGAACTTCGGGAATCCGCTGATTTTATCCTTCCAACGACTTATCCCATTCGCTAAGCCCTTGATAGCGTATAAGCCTGCTCTCTGGTCTTGTTTACGTACCCAGTCTCCATAAGACTTCTTGCGGGCATTCCAACGATTGTTTAGGTCAACTTCTGATCGAAAATCGTTCGTTTCTAAACCTGCCTTGAAATCTGATAGCGCATTGTTAAATGTGAAACGAGCATAGCCGCATTGGCTATAAAACCAGCGTTCTTGAATGCTACTTGGGTCCAAAGCTATCTTATGTGATCTATGTGACATGGTATATCACGTATCACGCGTTTATCCCCTTCTTAGTGGGAGGCAGGCACGTTACCAGAGGCGGTAACGCTAAGAATGCCTGCCTACGTGATACTCTTATCATACCACTTTTTTACAGAAAATGTCAACACTTTTTTTGACTGCGGAAGAAGATAAATCCATTGGACCCACAGCTAAAGCAGTGGGATTGTGAGACTATGCCCTTCATATTTCAATTCTCCTCATACCAATTTTCAGAACAAAAACCGGTGCGGTTGGAAACCGCACCTACCAGGCCGGGGATCAAAAACGCGTAAAAAAACGGAAAACTAAATAGCCCTATCAACGCGACCTATCCTGTTGACTTTTTCCAAGCTTCGTGTGATAATACGAGTATATTACTATATCTGTTGCAATTTTGCAAGAAAAGAAAAGAGCGCAGTGCCGACCTGACTGCGTGCCTCTCAAAAAAAACAGTAAAAGGAGAACATAGATGCGTTTAGAAGGACAGGTTGCGATTGTTACAGGGGGTGGCGGGGGTATCGGGAAAGCAACATGTCTCGCGTTCGCCAAGGAAGGTGCGGATATCGTAATCCCTGAGGTGAACTTAGCGAATGCGGAAGCGGCTTCAACGGAAATAACTGCGCTCGGTAGGCAGTGTCGTGTGATTGAAACGGATGTAGCCGATGGCGACTCCGTGCGTAAGATGGTTCAGGAAACACTTGACACCTTCGGACGGATCGATATTTTAGTCAATAATGCTGGTATTTTTAGCTACACGCGTATCGATGCATGCACGGAAGCGGAATGGGATCGGATGATGGCTGTGAACCTCAAGGGTCCATTCCTCTGTTCACAGGCAGTCATGGAAACGATGAAAACACAACGCTCCGGCCGGATCATTAACCTGGGTTCATTGGCGGGACAGGTCGGCGGTTTGGTCGCTTCTGCCCCGTATTCCGCCTCAAAAGCGGGTGTCATGTGTCTGACAAAATCGTTAGCACGTGTGCTTGGAGAGTATGGCATCACGGTGAATTCTATCGCGCCGGGGGTAGCAGCAACGGAAATGGCAAAGAATCATCCCGACATGACAGACCAAATCCCGTTAGGACGCGTCGCGGATGCCTCAGAGATTGCGAGTACTATCCTTTTTCTCGCTTCGGAAGAGGGGCAGTATGTGACGGGCGCGACGCTTGATGTCAACGGCGGAATACGGATGGCATAAAAAGGAGAAAAATATGGAATATAGAACACTCGGACGTGCAGGTGTGAAAGTCTCACCGCTTTGCCTCGGGACTATGATGTTCGGTGGACCGACGAATGAAAAGGATTCGATTCGGATTATCCACAAAGCATTGGACGCCGGCATTAATTTTATGGACACCGCCAACGTCTATAACGATGGCGAATCGGAACGGATAATTGGGAAAGCCGTCCGCGATAATCGAGAGAACTGGGTCATCGCCACGAAAGTTCACGGCAATATGGGAGAGGATGTGAATGCAGCGGGTTCACACCGTTTTCATATCATGTCGGCAGTTGAAGCGAGTCTGAAACGCCTTGACACAGACCACATCGATGTCTATTACTTGCACCGCTGGGATGCCTCAACGCGAATTGCGGAATCGTTGCGGGCTTTGGACGATTGTGTGAGACAGGGGAAAGTGCGTTATATTGCGTGTTCCAACTTTCAGGCGTGGCGTATTTGCGAAGCACTCTGGACGAGCGAAAAACAGGGACTGGAAGAATTTGTGTGCGTCCAACCGCTCTATAACATCGTTAACCGAGATCCTGAGGTAGAGTTGTTGCCGTTCTGTGAGCAGTACGGTGTGGGGGTTGTGCCGTATAGTCCGTTGGCGCGAGGTGTGCTGGCTGGGAAATATCTGTCCGGTAAAAAGCCGCCTGCGGGTTCACGAGCAGCACGTAAGGATAGGCGTATTTTGCAGACGGAACTTCGTGAGGAGAGTTATGAAGTCGCACAAGAACTCAAACCTCTGGCAGATGCGCACGGTAAAACCTTGACGCAATTTTCATTGGCGTGGGTGCTGGCAAATCCGATAATTACCTCTGCTATCATCGGACCGCGCACGATGAAACAATTAGAGGATAACTTGGGGTGTTTGGATTGCACGCTAACGGAAGCTGACGAGGCAACTATCAATGAATTGGTCCCGCCGGGTGAACATACCGGCAAAGGGTATAACGATCCGGCGTACCCGGTGCTGGGACGGTTCAGATAAGGACACTTTCATGAGGAAAACCGCAGTATGTGTCGCTTGTATTTTATTTTCTGCAAGCATAGTACCAATTGTGGCGCCTACAAGTGAGATCGAAGAGGCACGGATCGCGGGCGAAAATGACACGAAAGGTTTCGACTGGAAATGGTTTACTGCAAACTATCTTACCATCCATGCCTCATCAACATTGTTACTATCGGGTATTTGGGTCATAGAAGAATTCAATTTATATAGTGGTCCGTTTGATAGTGAGAATCTTGTTTTGAGCTGTTGCGCTGCCACATACGGAATCTCCGCGCTTACAACAGTGTTTGCCTTGATCCACTCACCAGTTCCTCCAGCAGACCGCCTTTTAGGGAAATCGCCTGAGTGGGTAAACGCTTATACCCAAGCGTATCAGAAGGGCATGAAACGATCCAGGGTGGATGCCAGCGTTGCTGGGTGTTTTGTGGGGACATCAACCTTGGCAGCCACGGTTTGTCTGCTTATCGTCGCCATGAGTGGAGGCACACCGGGAAGTAATTAGAGTAGATTTCAGAATTGAATTATAGTAAAGTCCATAATTACCTGGACATTGGCAGTAGGCGAGGTTAGGAAACCTCGCCAGCAACAGGGATGTTGAAAACTAAGCAAATGTCCACATATTTTCGGACTTTAGAATAAAATGACGCGTCGGGCGTAATTTCGCGAGCACTATCTGCAAACGTTACCGCGATTCAGAGAAATCCTTCGCTTACCGCAACCACGGTAAGATTCTGGAAAAGGCAGCGGAACGCTCTTTGACGAGGAAGAAATTTCTTTTGGGTGCGTCAGAAAGTTTTTGACATCGCCGGATAGAATATTTCCTGATCTCATAAAGGTGATACCCTAAATCGGCAACGTAATTTTCTATCTCTGCAAACATGGTCTGGTTTGTTTCACCAACATCTTTCAACTCCGCCATTAAGAGCGGTGCGTGCGTCTTTAAGCAGTGCTCTCCGCCGCGCAATACCTCTAACTGATACCCCTCCACATCAATTTTGATGAAATTCGGAACTGGGAGTTCACGAGTGAGGTTGTCAATCGTGTCAAGCGTTACGCGTTCCGATGCCATTCGTCCGTTGGCATACTTCAAGGAAGCCGTGCCTTCGGCAAGTCCTGCCTCAGTGTAGTAGAGGCGCCGTTGTTCCATTCTGTCGCTGAGTCCCTTATTGAGAACAGTAACATTCGCGAACCGATTCAGAGAGACATTCTCATGAAGGTAGCCACAGGTACGTAAGGCGGGTTCAAATGCGACGACAGCCCCAGACGCTTCAACCCGCGAGGCGAGGAGGCACGTATAAAATCCGATGTTTGCTCCGATGTCCCAACAGATGTCTCCCGGCTGAATCATCTTCAAGAGTTTGGTAACGACATGCCGCTCATCATGCGTGCCGTAAAAATAGAGATATTGGTGTTCGGGATTCGCAAGATTGGCTTTCAACTGGAACCCGTATTTGGTGTCAAAAACAGCAATCGGGTCGTCAGGCGTAATCAAATGCCTTGTTAAGTTTAACAGCAAACGCTTACCGTCAGTAATTGGACACCATCGGAGGTAGCCTCGAACAAGAGCATTGAGAGGCAGGTTCATCCCCACGTTTCAAGTCCCAACAACTTTTTGCCGAGTTCAGTCAGATACGCAGTCTCGCCTGATGCATTCTCCTTCTCTGCGCGTTCGCCGCTGAAACCCGCCATACGTTCTTTCCAGGCATTGACCCGGCGTTCGCGTGCCTCCGGATTCGTTTCCCCTGTTGGGGACATCGTGATGTATTGCGCGACGCGTGGGGCATCCGCAGTATTGATACCTGCACTATGCGGCAATGCACTGTGCCAAATAACGAGATCCCCGGCTTTTCCGGGCACTGGTACTGCGCCGAGTGCTACTAAATCTTGTTGCCTCGGATCGGCACCCTCTGGCAGACTCTTTATCCACGCCTCAATCTTATTGTGGAATCCAGGGACACACGTAAATGCCCCTTGATCGGCGGCAGTATCGGTCAGATAAAGCACACCTTGGACGTGGAACCGGAAAGGAAGGTCTACAGATGTATCCCAGTGAAGTCCTAAGTTTGTCCGTTCAAATTTTCCAGGAAGATTCGGTGGGCTCATGCTCGCACGGTCAAAACTCACCCATAATTTCTGAGTCCCCCAAATCTCTGAGAACGCCTGATGGACACGCGGGTATTGCCGAGTTGCCCACAGCGCCGGGTGCTGATAGATTTCTACCATGATGCCTTTGCGAGGCGGATCGGGATACCAAGTATTCGGGTCGTCAGCATCCATCTCAAGGAAATTCCAGACGGCTCGCGCCGTATCCCGTATTAATTCTGGGGGTACCGCATCGTGGATGACAACATAACCGTTTTCCTCCCAGAACGCGCGGTCTTTTTCGGAGATCACGCGATCACGATCATCGTGATGGTGTGCCTCCGACGAACTCAAAGCAGCCATTTTTTTCCTCCAATTGTATTGTACGGAAAGTCCTCGGTCAGGAGATTGGGATGTTATCAATATTTTACCCTAACCGGCGCAAAAAAGCAGAAAGAAAAATAACGATCAATCCTAAAATCACAGTGAGGTTGAGCCATGGGGCTGGTTTCTTCTGAAATATATCAAAGACAGGATAGGGGAACGTCAGAACGATTGCCAATGTGAATATCAAAAAGACGATAAACAGTTTGACACCCAAGACGAGAATGTAGAGGGAGTAATCCGATATAAACGTTCCAGTAGCGGAGACAGAGCGGGCCGTGCGAAAGAAGGTGATGAAATTATATAATCCCGATATGAGGACAGTCAATAATGCTGTCCAGACAACACCGCTGAAACGCCTCAATGCGGATGAAATTAACGCTTCCGGTTTAGGAAACCGTTTGGCAATCGGGAGTAAAACAACGCGAAAAAAAAAGAATCCTCCTATCATGAGAACAACAGAACCGACATGTACCCATTGCATTAACGATTTCAAAAACATTTTTTTAGAATTATCAGTTGTCAGTTGGGAGTAGTTATCGGTTCGGATTCTTCGTGAGAAAAATCCGAACCGACAACCATTCCTCCGATAACCGATAACTATTATACCACTGGCTTACCACCAATGGGGTTAAAACAGGGACGCGCTTGCTTACAAGCGTCTGGCGACACAAATTGGTCATCGGGACCTACGTCTTGCATAGTGCAATTGCACCAATAATGTGAACCGGGATTGTTTTCAACGAGGTTCTGCAAGTTACCGCCCGGAATGTAAATCGCCTTTGTCCGCAGATACTGACATATCGGGCGATTAAAGATTGGAAGTGCTTTTCCTTGTAACATATCACTGCTCCTTTAACTTGCAGCCATCATCGCGGCGCGGCTGACGAGATTCCGTGTTAAGGTCACCTTATACATGTTGTCGTTCAAGGGTTCTGCGTCCTTGACAGCATCAGCACCCGCCTGCTGGCTCACCGATTCGTCGATCATTTTGCCGGTGACTGCGGCTTCAGCTTCTTTAGAACGCCAAGGCGCGGGAGCGACACCCCCGAGAACGATACTGGCGGTTTTACAGGTCTTCCCGTCCATCTCAAAAACGCCAGCAACGCTCGATAATGCGAAGTCAGGGGCACCCTTCTCACGCGCCTTCAAATAGAAACTCTTTGTATTCGGCTTCGGTACGGGGACGCTGACCTCAACAACAATTTCGTTAGGTTCCAACACGTTTTCCCTGAACGGATTCGCAGCCGGTAAGGTGAAGAATTCCTCAAGCGACATGGTTTTCTCACCCGCAGGTCCGACGATTTTGATCGAGGCGCCCAAGGCGATCAACGCTGGTGCGAGATCCGAAGGATGTACAATGTAGACAGGATCACCACCGAGGATCGCATGATATTTGCTCAAACCATCAACTGCATAACAGATGTCTCCACCTTTTTTCAGGCAATCGGTGGATTCATCTCGGTAATACCAACACCGCGGACGTTGGCAGAGATTTCCGCCGAGTGTCCCGACGTTCCGAATCTGTGGCGTTGCCACAGAACCGGCAGCCTGAGATAGGACAGTATAGTGATGCTGGATAGTCGGATGCATAGCGATGTCAGCAACAGTGGCCAACGCACCGATTTTCAAGCCGGATGCATCCACTTCAATGCTATCCATTCCGGGTAACGTTTTGAGATTAACGAGCGTCTTAGGGGTCTCAATGTACTCTTTGAGTTCTGCGAGCAGATCCGTTCCGCCGGCGATAAGCATAACTTCACCCCAACCGCTTTCACTCAGGAGTGACGTGACCTGCTCCAGACTGGTAGCGTTAACGTAACTGAACTTTTCCATTGCTTACCTCCTTATGCCTTCTCGGCAAGTGCGTCAAGGATCTTATCGGGTGTTATCGGTAACGACCGAATCCGAACGCCAATCGCATTGTAAACGGCATTCGCGATAGCTCCGGGTGTCGGAATACACGGCGGTTCCCCAACACCTGTAACTTTGCGGTGCGTATCGAAAACGATGGATTTAATTTCAGGGATCTCGAGCGTTCCAGGCACCTTGTAATCCTCAAGGTTGGCATTGAGCATCCGTCCTGTCACCGGGTCCATGAATCGCTCTTCAAGGATTGCCTGACCTAATCCCATGATAACACCGCCATTAACCTGGCTTTCCGTCGTCAACCGATTAATCGCCAATCCGCAATCCTGAACGGCGACAATTTTGATAACCCTGATAGCCCCCGTCTGCGTATCAATTTCAACTTCAGCGAACTGAGTGCCTGCGGCACCGTTTTGGCGGAGGTCCTCCTCCCACGTTCCACCTTCGCTAATGCTTTCCATGCCGAGTTGTCCAGTTGCCTGTTTCCACGTAATTGTCTTGGTTCTGTCAGAAACAACGTAGATAGTACCAGTGCCGACACGCAGGTCTCCCACAGGTGCATCAAGTAAAGGTGCGATGCGTTCAAACAATTTCTGTTTCGCTGCCGCTGCTGCGGTTTTGATAACAGGTGCCACGGACGGCGTTGTTTGACTACCACCACTGCCCCCAGAGGGCAATCCGGGTTGGCTATCGCCGACCTTCACACGGACATCGGTCGTCTCAAGCCCGAATTCTTCAGCGACAATCATCGCAATAACAGTGCGGATACCGGTTCCAATGTCTTGTGTACCTGTGACGGCTTCAACGGTGCCGTCTGCATTGATAGTGACGCGCGCTTCTGTACCGCGTCCGCCACCGCCACCCCATTGTCCGCTGCCAACTCCCATGCCGCGCTTTTTCACGCTTGTGCCGGCGCCGGGTACAGTGTTACGGCGGTGCCACCCTATCTCTTGTGCACCGAGGGTGTATTGCGCCTGACGCACTTCATTCGGATCATTGATACGCCGAAACTCCACTGGATCCATACCGAGTTTTTCGGCAAGTTCATCCATCAGAGAGTCCATTGCGAACGCCCCCTGCGGGTGTCCGGGTGCGCGCATGGCGCGTTGATTGCCAGCGTTGACAGCCACGTTAACGCGTTCCGCCCGACTGTTCGGGACGTGGTAGACGTAAGGTCCTGTGAAACCCGCCCCGCTGGAGATACCGCCTGTGCCGTAGCCCTTCATATCGTAAGCAATAAGCCGTCCGTCGCTTGTCGCCCCGGCGCGGACTTGCTGTGTCATTGAGGGTCTATTGCCAGCAACAAGATGCTCGGCTTTCCGGGTCAGCATTAATTTGACGGCTTTACCCGTAATACGTGCCAATTCAACCGCAGTGCGTCCCTCTATACCGGGTCCGAATTTGCTCCCAAATCCGCCCCCCATGTGTTCTGTAATGACCCGCACCTGGTTTGCTGGCAATTCAAAGTGCTGCGCGAAATCGTTACGAACGCCAAAAACGCCTTGCGTAGATGCCCAAACGGTAAGATTCTGTTCATCTTCCCATTTTGCGACGTGTCCATGCGTTTCCAAACAAACGTGCGTCTGAACAGGCGTGTGATAGGTCGCCTCGACCTCAACAGCAGCTTCATCAAATCCGGCATTGATGTCGCCATCTTCTCTGACATTCGGTTCGCTCTGATTACCCGCCCAATCCTCTCGGATTTGTGGCGCGCCTTCTACCATCGCGTCATCCTCTGTGACGACGTGCGGCAATTCCTCCAAGTCAACATGAATGCGGCGGATCGCGTCCTTAGCGATGTCATCCGTTTCAGCGGCAACAGCGGCAATCTCTTGCCCTTGGTACCGGAGTTTATTCCCCACCTCAATGAGCGGGATAACAGCCTTGACGCCCGGTAATGCTTCTGCCTCGCTCAGGTCAATCCCGATAACGGTGGCGTGTGCGGTTTCAGAACGCAAGATGCGTCCGTAAAGCATCCCCGGTTCATTGATATCAAAAGTATACTTCGCTTTTCCAGTGACTTTATCCTTACCGGACAAACGGGTTACCCGTTTTCCGATGAGGCGAGATTCACTTGCTTCTCCCCATGATGCCATGTGTTTTCCTCCTATAGCCAACTGCCCCATTGGCGCGATAGGCTCTTGCGTCTCGCAAGCCAATCCTTGCTTTCAAATCACACCTTCCGTGATGCGGTTTTGACGGCATCAAAGATGAATGGATAGGTTCCACAGCGACATGTGTTTCCAGACAAGCCGACTTTAATTTCTTCCATCGTCGGATTCGCGTTCTCGTTCAACAGTGCTGCGGATGAGACGATGAAACCGGGTGTGCAGAATCCACACATCAGCGCGTCGTGTTGGATGAATGCTTCCTGAACAGGGTGCAAATCGTCGCCGTCTGCTAATCCCTCGACGGTTGTTATCTGCTTGCCTTGTGCATCAATTGCGAGCATCATGCAAGCGTAGACCGACTTTCCATCCACCATGACGGTACAGCCACCACACTCCCCGCGATCGCAAATTAGTTTAGCACCGGTTAAGTCGATGTTGTTCCCGCCGGTATCAATTCCGTCGCGTAAAACGGTCAGAAGTGTTGTGCGCGCTTCAACCTCGACTTGATACGACTTACCGTTGATATTGAGTTCGATTGTCGCATTGGCGATAGCGTCGCCCGCTTGGGCCTCGGCGGCTTTTTCACTTCCGATCAAGACGCTCGGCGCGACAGTTGCGGCAACGGTACCTGTACCTACGCCTTTCAAGAAGTTCCTGCGCGAGATGTTCGTCCCCTGCTTTTTATCTTTCTCAGGCATGCGGTACCTCCTTCAATTGTGAGTTCGGATTAACGTTATATTTATCGCGTTGATTAGAAAATTCATTATCAATTTCTCTCAGTATATTATATCTCACATTTTTTATCAAGAAAAAAATAAACGTAGAATATACGAAAAATTGATTGGCAATTTTTGTGAGAATAGGGTATCATAATTAATGCACTCATAAGACTAATTCGGAAGCATAATATTAGGAAGGTAGCGTTCACCTACCAGATTCTAAAAAAAAGGAGCTCTCATGGCTGGAAACACATTTGAAATTAGTGACGATACATTTGAAGGAATGGTGCTTCAATCCGACACACCCGTCGTTGTCGACTTTTGGGCAGAATGGTGCGGTCCTTGCAAAATGATTGCCCCGATCTTAGAGGAACTCGCGGGTGAGAACTCCGAGACCTTTAAAGTTGGAAAAGTCAACGTTGATGACAACCGTCAGACGGCGATGCAATACGGTGTTCGGAGCATCCCAACATTGCTTGTGTTCAAAGACGGTAAAGTCGTCCCGAATGGACAGATTGTCGGCGCGATGCCCAAAGATGCACTTAAGAAGAAAATCTTAGACATCCTATAAACCGTCCGGTTCATAATCACACCTCTGGCGAATGGAAGGCTTGTAAATCAGACCTGTCCTTCCATTCTCCCACCTTCCCATCCTTCTTCCCTTCAAGGTTTACTATGTTTTGGCAAGTCGTCTATAACCTGTTCGCTGTCCCCATTATGTTTATCGGTTTTTACAGTGCGGGGTGCTACATTCCTAAGATTCAGGAAGGGATTCAGGGACGCAAACGCGTGTTTGCGGAACTGACGGATCAACTGCAGACGGCTCGATCTCTGAAGAAAACAGCATGGTTTCACTTTACGTCTGTCGGCGAATTTGAACAAGCGAAACCGCTCATTGAAGCGATTCATGCCGAGACCCGAATTGTTTTAACCTACTTCTCACCGTCAGTCGCGCCAAATGCGAAGTCCTATCCCTACGCCGATGCCGCTGTTTACCTTCCGCTGGATACACCCCGCAACGCGAAACGCTTGATACGTCTCATCGCACCGACGTTGATCGTATTTTCCAAATTCGACATCTGGCCCAATCTCGTTTGGAAAGCCTCTCAATACGGTATTCCGATTATTGTGGTTGCCGGGACGCTGCACGCCGAATCGAAACGGTTATCTCGTTTCGCGAAACCGTTTTTTCGGAGTGTGCATCGGCACATCCGAGTGCATTGTGCGATTTCGGAAGGGGATGCGGCACGCTTTCAAGAACTGTGTTCACCCACGCACGAGATCGTTGTCACCGGTGACACTCGCTACGAGCAGGTCTACCGACGGGC
>JAJEIP010000102.1 GCA_022827885.1 Candidatus Poribacteria bacterium | reverse complement strand
TACGATGTTGACGATGCGACCTTTGCACACATCCGATTTGAGAATGGCGCGACGATTATCCTTGAAACAACGTGGGCTTTGAACCTCCCTGGCGACAACTACATTAAAGTCGCAGGAACGAAAGCAGGCGCGACGCTCAGTCCGTTCACCCTTTACACAGAAGAAGATGGCAAGGACTTGGATAAACCGCTTAGCGCGCCTCCGATTAACGGATTCGACGAAGAGGTAAAGCACTTCGTGGCATGTATTGTTGATGGCAAAGAACCGATCTCCTCAGCCGAACAGGGTATCATGCTGATGCAGATGCTTGATGGTATCTACGAATCTGCAGAAAAGGGACGGTCTGTGCCTATCGCAGATCTGAGTGCCTTGACCGGATGAGATCCCTCTGTTTCGCATTCCAGGTCTATCTGGCGTTTGCAAAGAAATCGTTTCAGAGGCGGATGCAATATCGGGTGGCAAACCTCGCAGGTTTGACGACCAATTTCTTCTTTCTGCTGGTGCATATCTTTGTCTATACCGCTTTCTACGCAGCGCGTCCGGCTCCCCAACCCCTGAGTCTGGATGAAATTATCACATATTTCGTTCTGTGTCAGGTCTCTTTCATGCTCATGCCGTTTTGGGGGACGCGCTCCGAAGTGACGAGTGCTATTAAAGACGGCAGCGTTGCCCTTCAATTAACCAAGCCGGTCGACTTCCAAGCGTATTGGTTTGCCGATGAGTGTGGTAGAGCCCTGTATTACTTACTCATGCGGGGATTGCCGACTTTTCTTATTAGCCTTCTCTTCTTCAAGGTTACAATCCCGCAGCAGCCCACCGTTTTTATGGCGTTTACAGTTTCAATGATACTCGCTGTTTTCATGAGTAATGCTATCACGATAACAATCTTTAGCTCGGGGTTCTGGACGTTGGATACAACAGGAATTTCTGGGATGTCTTATTCCATAATTACCCTATTTTCTGGAATGTTGGTTCCGATCGCGCTATGGCCCGAATGGTTGGCACACATCGCCAGGTGGCTGCCCTTTGAAGGTTTAATTGATATCCCCTTTAGTATCTATTTAGGCAAGATTACGGGTATTGCGGTCTGGATTGCCATCGGCAAACAAATGGTGTGGAACCTCTTTTTTATTGGGTTGGGACGACTTTTCTTAACCCGTGGTTTTTCGCGGCTCGTTATACAAGGCGGGTAGGGGGTTTTTGCGGATTTCCCCAAGGTAACCTCGCCCGTACGACGGATTCCCCAAAAAATGCACCATCTTTCACTCTACTTCCATTTCGTCAAACTTCGTATCCGATCGCAGATGGAGTACCGACTCTCCTTTATCTTTGACGTATGTGCGCAGGCGAGCATCTCTGTCATCGACTTTTTCATGATTGCCCTTCTCTTTAACCGTTTTAAGGAATTAGCGGGATGGAGTCTTTGGGAAGTCGGATTCCTCTACGGCATGATTGGTATCTGTTTTGCTGTCGCCGAGATGGTAGGGAGGGGATTTGATGTCTTTCAGAGAAATATTGTGCGTGGGGACTTCGATACGGTCCTCATCCGCCCGCTTGGCACCTTCTTTCAAGTTTTTGCACATGAATTTCTACTCCGTCGATTAGGGAGGATAGTGCAAGCCCTCGTTGTATTTCTCATTGCTAATTCGCAGTTGACTGTGGCTTGGTCACTTACCAAGGTGGGGTATCTGTTCATTTCATTGGTAGGCGGCACCTGTTTTTTTGTGGGGCTCTTCGTCATCGGCGCGACAAGTTGTTTTTGGACTGTCCAATCCATCGAGATTATTAATATCTTCACGAACGGCGGCGTTTTCATGGGAAGTTACCCGTTTTCTATTTATCGATGGTGGTTTCGGCATTTTTTCACCTTTATTGTCCCATTGGCGTGTGTCAACTATTTTCCGTCCCTATTTCTGCTTGAAAAAATTGGAGCATCAGGTGTTTCAGCCATCGGTGTACACTTAGCACCCTTCGCGGGGTTCCTGTTTCTCGGTATCACTGTGCTATTTTGGAGATGGGGGGTCTTGCACTACCAAAGCACAGGTTTTTAATTTATTGCTTCTGGGCCCCTGCGTCCGTTGTTCTTGCGGGTTTTCGGTTAATTCGCGACTGGATTTGAGAAACGGACTACAAAGACACAATGACCGCTATTTCTCCGCAAGGTAAGTTAAAAAAATGATTGAAGTTGACAACCTTAGCAAAATTTTCAAGATCTATCATCACCGCAAGGGATTTTTCGGGAGTTTTGCGAATCTCTTTTCGCGCAAACACCGCATTGTCCAAGCGGTAGACAAGGTTTCCTTCACCGTCAAACGCGGCGAAATTGTGGGATATTTGGGACCAAATGGTGCCGGAAAGTCAACGACTATCAAAATGCTGACTGGCATTTTGGTGCCCACATCGGGCAGTGTGACCGTGAATGGATATATCCCACATCGTCAACGAAAAGAAAATGCCAAGCACATTGGGGTCGTGTTTGGGCAAAGATCGCATCTGTGGTTCGATTTACCTGTCCAAGAATCATTTGAGTTGTTGCAGCGTATCTATCGGATCCCAGAGACACAATACCGCTACAATGTCGAGATGTTTGACGAATTGCTCAGCCTTGGCGATTTTTTTCAGACACCTGTGCGCCAGTTGAGTCTCGGTCAACGGATGCGTGCTGACATCGCGGCCGCACTGCTCCACAATCCAGATATTCTATTTCTTGATGAACCCACGATCGGTTTAGATGTTGTTGCCAAGGCACGTATTCGACAATTTATTCAGAAAATTAACGCCGAACGGCAGGTCACAATTGTGTTGACAACACACGATTTAGATGATGTCGAAAAACTCTGCAAGCGTGTGATTCTTATTGACAACGCACGTCTCTGTTTTGACGGAGAACTCGCCAGGCTTCGGCGGTTGCTATCAACGGAACGACTCTTGACTGTTGATTACGCTGAAGTCTATCCGGACATCAGCATTCCCAGTGCCCATGTTACCTATCAGGAAGGTGCCCGCGTGCAGTATCGATTCTCTCCTGAAGAAATCAGCACGGCAGATCTCATTGGTGCAATCCTTCAGAAATTCAAGATTATAGACATATCCGTCCAGGAACCTGATATTGAGGAGTTGATAAAAACCGTTTATGAGGACAACTCTTTAATTTTACCTTGCGGAGAAACGACGTGAGTTACGGATTTGACGTGTCTTTCTTAAATCTGAAGAAACACCCAAGCAATACACAGAAATCCCCTATCAAAAACACCCTGCGCCGTTGTTGCAGGCTACGGTTTTTATATTACGCGAAGAACTTCACACGTGAATGTAAATTGACAGAGCCGATATCTCCAGACGCACGATCGGATTGACTTGACAAACCGAAAATCTATAAGGTAAAATATATGATAGTTTTCACGAACCCTAATTTCTATAACCAAAAGGAGCAATTAAAAATGCGTCTAAGGAATATCAGAATAGTCTGTGCACTCGCTGCACTCCTCACAATTTTCTGTTATGTGACAGCGGCGGATGCACAAGATTTCGTAATAGATGGACTCGTTGCCATGTATACGCTCAATGAAGCGGATATCGACGGTAAAACTGTCAAAGATGTCTTTGGTGGCAAAGATGCGAAGATCGAAGGCACCCTTAAATCTGTTGAAGGTGCGGCTGATGGCACGGGAGAAGCGTTGGAATTTGAAGGGGATAGTTACATCGAAATCCCAGCGATGGGTGAGTTTGAGCATGTAAGTATTGAATGCTATGCGCTTGAAGGACAGTTCGGCGGCATTCAAGGCATCGTATCTACATGGCAATGGGCGGCTGGCAAAGTCCACTTCAAATTTGAGGGCAACCAAATCCAAGTTCATAAGAACGATGGTGTGAAAATCCGCCTAAATGCTGAGGAGGAGCGGTGGTATCACATCATTTACACCAGCAATACCAAAGACAATGAGTTGAAACTCTATGTTGATGGTGAATTGGTGGACGAAGGGAACGCCGGCGGGACCCCTGAACTGATGGACGAACGCCGTATCGGTAGCGAACACGACGGTAGATTCCTGATCGGTATGATTGATAACGTCCGTATTTATGACCGGATCCTTGACGAAGACGAGGTTGCACAGAATTTTGAGTCGCAGAGCGATCAATTGCCCGTGGAACCCGCTGGCAAACTCTCAGCCACTTGGGGTTACCTCAAAGCATTGAGAAATTAATAGATTCAGGTGTGCTTCCGCTGAAGTTCTCCAGCGGAGCGTCATGTCTATAGAGGGAGGGATTTGTAATCCCGATGTCTCTGCGCATTCAGAAGGCAGTTATTCCTATTGCCGGATACGGGACACGCCTTTTCCCCGCGACGAAAGCCGTGCCAAAAGCACTCTTTCCAATTATCGCTCAGGATGGTATCGCAAAGCCGATCATTCAGCTGATTATTGAGGAGGCGCTAACGGCTGGTGTGGAGGAGGTGTGTCTCGTTGCCCAACCCCAGCAGGTCGAGCCGATTGCCGACTATTTTTCTGGCACCGTTGCGGATGCGATTCGCGAAAAGGCGGAATTAGCAGCGCAGGCGGATCGGTTAGCGGAAATAGGTGAAAGATTGCATTTCGCGATTCAAGCAGTGCCGGAGGGTTTTGGACACGCCATCTATTGTGCAAAGGATTTCGCCGCTGGTGAACCTGTCATGATTCTGCTCGGGGATCACCTCTATATTTCCGAATCAGATGTCTCTTGCGCGAAACAACTGGCGGATGTCTACGCACAAGTTGGGCAATCTGTCACGAGTCTGGATTTCTGTCATGAGAGTGAACTCTCGCTCAACGGCATCATTCAGGGAAGTCCTTCTCCTGAATCTCCAAGAATTTTTACGTTAGCACAGATCTCCGAAAAGCCGACGGTCGAGTTCGCGCAGGAGCACCTCCGTGTTGCGGGTGTTCCTAATCAACAGTATCTCTGCAACTTCGGCATCGATCTCCTCAACCCCCTCCTCTTTGACATTCTGGACTACAACTACAAGCACCGAATTGTGACGCACGGAGAGATTCAACTGCGGGATGCAATGTCGGAAATGATAAAACGGGAAGGCATGTCCGGGTATCGCGTCGCAGGTAAGCGTTACGATACGGGAAACCCACAGGACCTGCTCAAGACTGTGAATGCTTTTGGTCTCCACGGTCCCTATCGGAATGTCTTAGTCTAATGTTGCCCCAACCTCTAACGAAACAATTTCTACATTCTGAGATGCTGTCAATTGTTGGAGTTCTTCAGGCGTTCCTGTCAAGAGTGGGAAAGTGCCATAATGGATGGGCAGAATCGCTGGAACATTGAGCAATTGTGCGGCGTAAGCGGCTTCACGCGGTCCCATCGTGAAATGGTCACCAATGGGAAGTAATGCGAGGTCGGGTTGGTAAATCTCGCCGATAATCCGCATATCCCCGAACACGTTCGTATCCCCGGCGTGATAAATTTTGTAGCCATTCCCGAATTCAAGCACGTAGCCTGCGGGTTCACCCAGATAAACCGTTGTGCCGTCTTCCTCTGTGAAGCTGCTACTATGGTTTGCTGAGACCATCGTTGCTTTCACGCCGCCGACAGTGACAGTGCCACCCTTATTCATACCGATCGTGTTCTTGACCCCCTGATTACCAAGCCATCCTGCAATTTCAACGATAGACACAATTGTCGGTGTGTGTTTTTTCGCCAGTGGCACTGCATCGCTAATGTGATCCGCGTGTCCGTGGGTGATGAGGATAGCATCAAGACGATCAAAGGTCTTGAGTGCATCCGGACATACTGGGTTGTTGGTTACCCATGGATCTATGAGGAGTGTTTGTCCATCTGCTTCGATTTTAAAGGTGGAGTGTCCGAGCCATGTCAGGCGGATACCGTTGTCAAGTTTCATTTTTAATTATTCCTTCGATGGTTTCCCAAGGAGAATTGCCTTTAGTCTTTCAGCTATGATTTCTACCTCTCCGGGCATTAGTGTTTGTCCGTTGATAATAATACTGTTTCCTCCTGATCCTGGAAGGTCAATCGAGGGCTCACCTTCTGCGAGTTGCTGAAGGATTTCGTTTCGTGTGATACCGAGGTGTTCTGCATCAAATCGGATTTCAGTGCGGGGCATCGGCTGTCCGGCTTCGGAAGGGAAGATACGATACACTGTAACGCCTTGGATGTCCGAGAACGCTTCGTCGTAGTAGGTAACCTGATCCTCGTAGGATTGCTGTAATTTGTCGTGGTCTTGATTAAGATACAATTCGACAGCGGTAAGGAGTCCTACCAACTCTTCTTTTCCCACCTTCATTCCCCTGCCGATAAAAGGATGTGGGGGTCCGTTGAAAGCAATAGCCTCAATCAAGGATTTTTTTCCGACAATTAACCCGCTACTCTGTGGTCCGCACAAGCCTTTCCCGCCGCTAAAGAGTGCCAAATCAGCACCCATCTGCGTGAAACGCCATAAGTTTTCAGGGGGTGGTAGTTGTGCGGCAGCATCAACGATGAGAGGAACATCGTGTCTTTTCGCAATCGAGATGGCTTCTTCATAAGGCACCCAGAGGTGTTCTCTACTGGGGTTCGCGAAGTAGAAGATTGCGGCGGTCTTTTCCGTAATGGCGTTTTCTAACTCGTCGGGCTTTGTTCCGTTTTCATCGCCTATCTCTACGAAAGTGACACCGACCTGCCGAACGGCGTAATCGTATCCGACACGACCGTGGCGATGCACAATGACTTCACTTTTCATTGAGGGATCAAGGTGAGGCAATTTTTCACGCTTGTCAGGGTCAAGTCCGGTGATACATGCGGCAGTGCTGAGGGTCAAGGCAGCGGCAGCACCGCAGGAGACATACGCTGCTTCGTTGTGGGTGAGTTTCGCAATCTCTTCCCCGACCCGTTTTTGGAGTTCGATGATGTTTACAAAATGCTTGGCAGCGTCCGCCATCGCAGCGACAACCTCAGTTGGCATGATTGAGCCACCGAGTCGTGTGAGCGTCGCGTTGCCGTTGATGACTGTGCGAATGCCTAAGCGTTTGTAGATGTTCATTTTTTAATGGATTTTTGAAAAAAATCGGAACCGAGAACCATTCCCTCTGAAAGCTATTTACCCGACTTCTTCGCCGTCCAATTTACCGACGTGGAGATCGATCTCATCGCGCGACTCAATCTTATCCACTTTACCATCCGCCATGTGGAAGATGCGATCGGAGACATCTAACATCTTGTGATCGTGTGTTGCGGTGATGATGGTTACGCCGTTTTCAGCATTGAGTCGACGGAGTAAGGCAATGATTTCGAGTCCGGTTTTGGTGTCCAAGTTTCCGGTCGGCTCATCGGCGAGAACAATTGCGGGATCATTTGCAAGCGAACGTGCAATTGCGACACGCTGTTGTTGTCCACCGGAGAGCTCTAACGGCTTGTGTTGCACGCGGTCACCGAGTCCGACGAGTGTAAGAAGGTCAACGCCTTTCTCTCTGCTTTCGTCTGCACTCATACCCGCGAAGATCATCGGAAGTGAAACGTTTTCGAGTGCCGTCATAACTGGAATGAGATTGAACGATTGAAAGATATAGCCGATCTTTCGACAGCGGAGCCATGCGAGTTCATACGCGTCAAGTTGTGCGATGTCCACCTCGTCAATGTAGACTCTTCCCTCAGTCGGTTTGTCTAAGCCACCGATCATGTTGAAAAGGGTCGATTTCCCTGAACCCGAGGGACCCATGATAGAGATGTACTCACCCCGCTGGATTTGAAAATTGACACCGCGGAGGGCATCCACGGTCTGCGTTCCCATCTCATATCGCTTGATAAGGTTCCGGACGCGAACTGTGTTTTCCTTCGGGAGGATGCGTTGGAACTTCTCTGGTGTTTCGGCGAGAATTGCGGCAACATCGCCTATTTCTGTTGGTGTATTCATTTTTTGATTATTCCTTACGGTTCGGTGAGGTGGGTTGGATGACCAACTATCCTCTCCGTATATCCGCCTGCGCCGTTGTTGCAGGCTACAATTCCGTTAAAACTGCACAATCTAACAGATTATGCTACAAGTTCTCAGATTTCAATTATTCCTTACGGTTCGGTGAGGTGGGTTGGATGGCCAACTATCCTCTCCGTATATCTAGGGGAAATCCGCAGAAACACCCTATCAAAGACCCCAAGCAAAAACCCTGCGTATTGTTGCAGGCTACAATTCCGTTAAAACCAAGTTCTCAGAAACTGGCGCATAGTGGAATGGAGTGCAGTCCAGAGACTCATAATTAGAAAAACCGTCTCTGTAGGAATCCAAAAATGCCCTGTTTTTGGGGTTCGGGTTCCGGCGTTACAGGGGCATTCTGTTGAGGGTCCGGAATGGCGAACCCTATGAAATTCCGTTTGCCAAGCTGCTGCATAAACGTAAAGAGGGACGTTTCCGCTTCTTTCCGAGTCAACTGGTACTGTTTTTGGACCCCCTTTATAATCTGTGAAAGGGTATGCTTACCGTCGCACATCTGCCACACATAAGTTCCGATAGAGTCTAAGACAATAACCCTTTTATCGGGGAGCATAAAGAGTTTACTGGCGAGTCGGATCCAGAGTTGGTCTTTCTGTGGAACAACGAGTGAGGCTTCGCCTTTGTCGTCTATCTCCCAGTTGATCAACTTGTTCCGAACGGGGAACGACTTCATGAGCCGGGTCCGATCCATATTCGGACGTTTCTTAAGTTTGAGGGCGTATAGAATTCTGTTTAGCATAATGGTTTTCGGTTCGCCTTTTGAAAAAATCCGTACTGACAACTACTCGTGGCATTTAATACTTTCAGCAACCTTTTGAACGGTCGAACGCGCATCGGTACTGCCGATGGACTGGATGACATAGATACGGTTAGATTGATTGCATCGCCATAGATGAAACACAAGGGCTGTCCTCTTGGATAACTTATCAAGCATCAACACGGGCCTGAACGGCACACCATCATAGAGTCGTGTTTGTTCCCCGATAAGTGTCAGACGTTCATCCGCCGAATCTGTGTCGGATGTTACTTCAAACCCGTAGCCACGAATCGCTTTTGCGTATTTGGCGCGAAACCATGCCTCTAATGGGTTTGGGTCATTTTTATAGTCGCTCAGCATCACCTCTGCTGGTCCGTATCGCTCCACACTCAGACTCCCTTTATCGGGTACGGGATTTTTGCTTGGGTGTTTCCCCAGGGTTCTCCCACTCCTACGATCTTGATCTTCTAAAGAACCATTATTTCGTAGACGGTTGCTTGCCAGTTTCGCAAGCCGTACCGCACTCTGAAAGCGAACAGGTTTTGCAACGAAGGCGAACAACAGGTAGCCACTGAGCAGTTTCTGACGTTCCAGCTTGTATTCTTTTGGAACCCCTAACTTCAGCCCGTAAGCACTCCACAACGTTAGGGGTGCGTTCCCACGATCTGTAATTGATTCAAAAACCCGAAGGACCGTAGGTCGCCAATTCTCTTTGAGCCGTCCCATCACCTGCACGATCGTAATCCGTTTCCCAGTGTGAAAAATCAGCCCACTTGCCCGGATACTCCCCTTCCAACTAAAACCGAGAACGGTGCGTCCCTCAAAGAATTCCTCTTCTTTAATGAAATTAACGTTCCGACGGAAGGAGAGTTCAGCACCCTTCTTATAAGTTTTGCGGATCAGCTTGAAGTATTCGTCGAGCGTTGCGTGGAGATCCGGCTTTTTGCGTCGGGTATGTGCCCATTTGAGTTCAAGGCGAGGCATCTCTGGATCATCAAGTCGGAGATATCCTGTTTTCTGATCTCCGCTCAGTCCACTCAGTTCCCATGTCGTGGGAATTTCCAGTTCTATACCTGCCCACCCAAAAACAGTCCATTCCATTTTTTAATTTATTACTCCTGGGCATTGTTCCACTACGTTCCACAATGGTTTTTGGTTAATCCCAACGCAATTAAGGACATGTACGTTTGTAGGAGCGAGTTCTAACGCGTGATTTTCTTAAAACCGCACATTTTCCGAGTCACGTCAGAATCAACCAGACACCACTGCGTAATGTAATGGAGCAGTGACCAGAGGCCCATAGTTAAAAAAAATTAAAACGGTTTGACGATTACGGCTTTAGAGACAAGTGCAATTGCAACAGTTCCCATACCGATAAGACCCACGCCGCAGGCAAAGCCAGCAGCGAGTACCGGGTTGTACATATACCAACGCCGCATCCCAAATCGCTTGATCATATAGAACCGTCCAATAATCGCACCGAGTAGCCGTGTAACGATACTTCCTGGATCCGCACCGATGCCACCGACAATACCGTAGAACCACATTGACGGAAGTTTAAATACCCACAACATTCCATAGATTGCGAGACTTCCCGTAAATCCAGCAGCGATGTAATCCCCCCGGATTGCTTGAAGCATCTGACTATTTCCGTCCCGCAGCGACGTTTTCCAGAGACACTCATTTGTGGCGTTAATGGGCCACATCATCTGTGCGAATGGATACTGTGCACTGGGGATAGGCGCAATCTTCCAGATAAAGTGAAGCACCACAATTCCACTGACAAGTAGAATCGGCATAATCAGCAGTGTACCCGCGAGATTTGACGTGAAAGTCGTTCCTGTCAATTCAAGGACTCGCCAACTCTGCGTGCCGCGTCCATAGTCCTCGTCTGGGAGTGGCGCGAACCAGATATCTATCTCTTCATAGCGACTTAAAATAAAGGTAATTTCATGTAGATACGGTATCTCAAAAAGGTCACGTCCCAACACGCCAAAGGTTCGGGCAGTAATATACGAATTGATCGGTGTATATAGGAAAGCATAACCTAACAGGAAACTCAACGGGAAATTCGGGACCATCCAGTGAATGAGCCATACAAATCCACCCATACCGATGAGCCACATTAATCCCATCAACCAGATTGGGAAATCACCACGATTCGGCGGCGGTGCGAAGGAGCCGCGTTCGCCTGCGGTTTTCTGGGCTCTCCGCATTTTAAAGAGCATCGGCACCGAAGCCGCCATCCCTACAACTGCGAAGCTAAAGGATTTTCCCATGCCGCCACTCTGCCAGAAATCCAGTCTATTGAACAACTCAACACCGCGGACATCTAAACCTGGAGTCCACTGGTGGAGAATCTCATACCGGTACAGAATCTGCGGGTTCAGGATAAATTGTGTTGCCATTGCTGCGATAAATTCTGTCACCACAATCGGGAACGGCAGCACGAACCCGAAGAGCATCTGTCCGAAGTCGGTTCGGAAGGCGAAAACACCAGTAGGTGCGAAACCTTCTATGCTCTGTGTGAAATCTATCCACGGGATCTTCAGAATCTGAATCGGCTGGCTCATCATGACACCGGTGAGTGAAGGCACACCGATATAGAGGAACCCCCAAATGAGTCCTGCCATAGAACCAATGGAAAAAACACGCCATCGCCAAGTTTCTTCTTTACCTGTCGTTTCTGCGAGCGCTGTTGCACCCTGCGCGCTAATCGGTGCCATTGGGTATGGAAGTCGTTCAAGATCTGCCGTGAGTCGGAACAGAATATATTGTCCGCTGACAAAACGCAAGGTTCCCAGCAGTTTTCCTATCAGGTAGATGCCGATAGGCAGAAACCAGTCTGGATGTATGAGGCTTCGCGTGAGCACGCCAACGGAATCGCCTGCTGGCACAATCCACTCTGGGATTTTGTCGGCGATTTCATAGGAAGCTGCTTGTGGCGTGTTAATAAAGTAGGCGTACCAAATAAAGTTTCGGTACTGAAGTCCACTTCCCACGGCTGCACCTGTTAATCCGAGGAGCATGTAAAGCTCCTGTCGTCGGGCAGTCGTAAAAGAACGCCGCGCGAGCTCAGTGAATAGAATAACGGCAACCCAAGGTGCTGCACCAGCACCGGATTCACCGGATACATAACTGAGATAAATGGAACCTGGCATCATCAGCAAGCCAACGAAAAGTGCTCCAACAAACACCTTGACCGTTAGTCCCGACTCAAAGGTCCGAATACCACCTTCAATGTCGTATCGCTGTGCCCACGCTTGCCATTCATCTGCTTGTGATACTCTTTCTCTCGCCAAATTGAATGTTCTCCTTCCATTAGTTTTAATAGTTGTCGGTTCGGCTTTTTCTTGCGAAAAAACTAACTGATAACTGCTAAAACTGACAACTAATCCTTCTCCTCACCTGAGTCTTCGGTGTCTCGTAGCTCTTCCCAGAAATGTGCGCAGAAAATACCAACCGTCAGCACAAGAGCTGAGAACATCTGCCATTGCCAACGTCCTTCGAGAGCGAAAATACTAAACAGCCATAAGAAGGTGCCAATGATGATAATAAGACTTGCTAATTTTTCCATTTTTTGACCGGGATTCCTCTGATTTATGTGACGGACCCTGATTACGAGAGCATCTCATCACAGCCATAGTTTAGGCTTTAGTCCGCTGGGGTCGGTACTGGATCCAGCTGTCCTGCTTCTTCGGTTTCCGATGTGTCCATACCTTCGGTTCTGCCGCGTTCATGGAACTCTGCTCGGATATCTACACTGAAAGTCCGCCAAATCAGAAGTTGTTTCCGCAGCAGGTTGAGGAAACGTCGATTGACCCGTTTCCAAGAGGCAATCTCACCACTCTCACGATGGACATCCAACGTGATTTTGTAGAGATCCTCTTCTTCACCACCTACCGGAGATGTAATAAACTGGATAGACTGGCTCACACCTAAGTCGTAAGGCGCCAACCATACCATCATCCCGATCTGATAGGAATCTTCAGCCTCCACTTGACTGAACGCAACCTGATCTGTGTAGAAGTCGCTGGCGGATTCATCTGCGTGTGCCTCGAAATAGTCTCGCATAAACACGTTCAGTCCGAGCGCTTCTTCTTCAAGAACGGTAAAGGGTAAGTTGAAGTGCCATACATCCCCTTCAGGTTCTGGGAGTTTCCATTTACGTTCGATATCGGGAACCGCCATCCGTGAAGCCTTGATTGCCGGATACATGGTACTGAGTAGAACGACAAGCATGACAATAATTGTTGCGACAACGGTTGACATTGACGAATAGTTAAGCGTCAGCCCAGCGAGCCAACCAAAATGCACGAGGGTTGTTGCGATTGCTTGTCCCATGAGATAGCCTAACACCGCACCGACGATAGCGTATACGCATGCCTCCGCAAGGAAGAGGAAAGCGATATGCACAGGGGCGAGTCCGACGGAACTGTAGATGCCGATTTCACGGACCCGTTCATAAACGGCTCCCAACATGGTGTTAAGAACGATAAGCGCGGCGATCAAGATCGGTACGAACAGATTACCCATACCGCTGAAACTCGTCATTCCGATACTGCTGTAGAGATATGTGTCTTTATCGCGTCCGACAAAGAAGTCAAGGGCAATGCGGTTCATGAGCGGTGCCATAATGAGGTCTAACTTATCGATCGCGCCTAACAACTTCGGATCATCCTCTTGGGGCTCCATGTTAACAGCAACACTCCGGAGGGTACCCCCTTGATTCATAACCACCTGATACGGAAGGATGGCGACACTGTCTGGCGTGAGATGGAGGTATTTCTGTAATTCACCTTCAAGCGTTTCATCACCCGTTGCTCCCCGGCTCCGCTGCTGTTGCATCAACTGATAATCGACAGGTGTCAGTTCTTCGCCATCGTTATCAGTAAGATCCTTGAAACCGATACCGAGGACACCAACGACAGTAAAGTCGGCGCCGTAAACAGAGACGGTGGCTTTACCCATATCGCTTTCGGTGATCTTGAGCAATTCTGCCATTCCTTTGGGCAGCACAATGGCGTAAGGCCACTCCGTCGGCCATTCATTGGCATCTGCTGGGTCAAACCATTTTCCGTATTGGAGGTATCTATCAATACCACTAACACCGGGTTCTGATTCATTCATACCCACGAGCATGTTTGCCGCGAAGGTCAACGCTTCACCCGTGAGTTGGTGCGTCGGCGGCGATGGATCTGCTGTGTTTGCCGTGCGTGTGAGTTGGACAAACGATTGGTCGCCAGTTCCTGAAGATTGATACCATGCGCGCGGTGCGACGACGTTCCGAACGATTAAGACGGATTCTTCGTCTACCTGTTCAATAAACCCACCTTCTTCTAAAGCCCTACGTGCTTCCGTGATCTCAACCGGCTGTTGTCCTTGTTTAACCAAGAGTTCGTTCTTGCGTTCCAAAAGCCGTTCTAAGGCGGTAAGTGTGATTTGCGTCTTTTGCATGTCGTTCAGCACGGAGGTAAGCACTGGCTCCTCAAGTGGACGCCAATACTGGTCGCGAATAAGAAGTCCGGTATAACGCGGTGTCACTTGCGGAAGACTCGTTCGATTCGGATGCATAAACGTCCGCACAGAGGTAAACGATATAACAGTAAAAGTAAGGATTACCAACGTACAGCATGTCAGAATCGTCCGTCCTTTCCGTTTCCGCATGTTGGAAATACCCAAACTAAATGCAGCAGCACTCGCACTCAACCGACCGACATCGGCTTTATAAACTTTACTACCCTCTTGTCGGATCTTTTCGAGTTGTTCCTCAAATTTTCGGACAATAATACTGATGACGATAACCGTCAAGGCAAGCACAACAAATGCGATTAGAATAATCACAGGTGTGGTAGTAATCTGGAATGCGGGGTGAACCTGGCTGAGGAAGAAGAATACAAGTAAAAAGATGCCGAATGAACCCAAAATCTGTTTGTGGATGTTCGGGAAGCCGAAAATGAGCCGTTCCATGAAGTAGGCGAACGGCATCAGCAGTGCAAGATAGAACATCACACCGTTAACGACATCGTTACCCGTCTGTTTGACATCGGGATATGCGCGTGATTCATAACCCCACGCTGCACGAGCGAGTTTGAGTGCCTGTTGATAGTCGCTTTGGAGTAATTCCGTCTCCGCGCGGGCAAGATAATCGTTCGCAAATTGGTGGAGTTTGTCAAGGCGGTCGCTGGAGATACCAAACCGTTTATAAAGTCGTGAACGGTTCTCGTCGAGCCACCACATATCTCGGACAACGACGTAAGGCGTGAGGCGAATTTGCCCATTTTCGCGGACGACAAAACCCTCACCCGTATAGAGCGTCGGATTCTTCATACCGCTTTTTGTTGCTTTGATGAGAAGGAGACGTTTGCCAATCTGGCCGTATGCCATTCCAACTTTGATACGCGTGTTAGGTTCGCTATACACGAGGGCAATGGGTTCGGCTGCGGACACACCTTCCTGCTGCCACGGTTTAGACATCCCGAACTTCTCCGGTGCGCTATCCGTGAGTGCATCGTAGACTTCGAGTTCCCGCAGGGTTCGCAGATATCGCTGATCGACCAAGTCGTAGATAGTTGTAGATACACACGGAAATGTAACAACACGACAACCCCGCCTACGGGTGTTGATCGGAATTTTATTAGGAAGTAATTTCGCACCATAATTCCCCAGATCGGGGGCATAGACGATGTCTCCTGAATCTTTGTCCAGAATGTATGCTTCAACTTCTTGGACACCACTGAGACGCCGTGTAGCTCTACCTTCCATCGCTAATCCAGCCACCTCAAAGTTGCCCTTATTATCGCCCATCACGAACAGATCTCCGCGCACACCCATCATGGTTTTGTGTTTCCTGCGGAGCGTCAAAATCGGGTAAGGCACCGGTTTATTCGGGAGTGCGGACTCCCGTGCGTCAAATTCGACGACATCACCGAAGAGGTTACAGTAGAAATTCCCGACCCGTGCGGCCGTGGGCATTTCTTCGTCCCGAAGTGCTTGGATGAGTAAGGATGCCAATGTCTGTGCTTGTTGATGGAGATTACCGCCTTCTCGTAAATCAACGCGTTCAATCGTATCGAGCGGGGTGTCCGTTAAGACGCGGGCGTCTTCAATAGTTGCAAAAGCGATTCCGGTCTTTCCGACAAGCGTAGCGACCTCGCTGTCAAAAGCGATTTTACCTGGGATATAGGTCTTCCATGTCTTTCCGCCGCTTGCGGAGATGGCGTTAACAAAGTTTGACTCACCGCCGAGGCCTGCAATCGAAATAAGAGTTTTAATATCCTCTATTTCTTCATCGGAGAAAGTGTCCGGATCTTCGTGTCGAAGTCGGAGCATTGCGTCCAACTGCTCACGTGTCCGGATGTTATTCTTCCGATTCTTCTTTGCAGTGCGGACATCATTGCGGATGAAACGCTCAACCTCTTTGCGGATGTAATCCATATCTTTGAGCATATCCTCAGAGGGTTCACCTTGATTGCGCCACTGTTCAAACTGCATCTTCATCAGTCGGCTTACACCGCTGAGGTCGGTGAGTTTGTTGAAGTGCGAACTCAGTAACGTTTCAAGCGTCTTGCCTTCGAGGGCGGCTTTGTCAGAAATCCCGTTTGCAACTGTCCATTGGCGTGCCATAACGGCTTGGCGGATTTGATCGTCTGTCCACTGCCAGAGTTTCCGAACACGGACCCCGAAATCGGCATCTTCAGCGTAGGAGGCAAGTTTATTACCGATGCTTGCAAACTCGCGACGCAATACAAATTCGGGTTGCTGATCGTAGAACCATCCCTTGTTGAATACCCCGAACTGATTCGACTGTGAGGAGAGGTCGACGCTAATATAGAGAGAGGTATAATACCGGTTGAACAGGTCTTGTAGTGCGATTGCCGCCTCGATCTGTCCAAGTTTTCGGTTGTATTCATCGGTATCAATGCGCAACATCTTTTCAATACGACTCTGGATGTTACGGAAACGCGCGTTACGGAGGGTCAACATGTTATCGCGTAGAAGCACTTTCGTCTCTTCATTCAAATCGGTATCTAATGTAGGTAACCGTTCAATCAGGTTTTCGAGTGCTACGATATCCGTGTCCGCACGTTTTTTGACGATCGCTAACAATTCTTTTTCGATAATCTGTGATGCGATGCGGGAGCGCAAAGACAGTGCTTGTTCGATTTCATCATCTGATAGATAGTTTTCCAAAATGAGACGTTCTTCATCCAAGTATTCCCGTCCCAAAGTCTCAGCTGTTGCGATCAAATTCTGGATACGTGTTCGTTCCAATCGGGCGTTCCGGAGTGCAATTTCAAAGATACCTTGTTTATCTTTGAGAAGATCCGCTATCAATACAGCAACATCAGTAGTGTCTCCAGATTCAGCTAATCGCTGTCGAAGCTGCGTATCAATAGTGTTGAGACGTTCTATCCCGGCTTTAGACAAAAACTGTCCGTCATAAATCAAAGAATCGCCACTCGGTTTTCCCATCGGCGTTTCCTTGAGTCGCCGGATGCTCGCTTTAATCTCATTTTCAACCGGTTGGCTATCGGGTATTTGTGCGAGAACCTTTTCAAGTAGCTGCACTTCCCGTTGAATTGCTACTGCTTGGGTGTCGTTGGCATCGCGCAGAACACTGCGTGCATCTTTTGCTGTATTGAGTGAGTGTAGGTCGAGATGCCGGTCGACTATCTTCTCGGGTGTCCACATCAGCGCAAATTTGCGTTTGTCGCTCATCTCCCAGTTTGCGAGAGTTTTGTTAAGCCTCTCAATATCAGGGATGAGTTCTTGTGGGAGGTCGTCCGGTATTGGGACTTGCCAATCTGAACCCTGTTGTACTGGAATAAGATAGGCATCATTGGGATGCGTACTGTATTCGTCGATACTACCCGTCTCTATCGCGTGAATGAGTTTCTCTACCGCCCATATATCGAGACGCGCAATCGGTAGTCCAAGCGTTTCAATCAATTCGCGCTGTGCGACTCGGCTCGTGCTGAGTGCAACGGCACGAACCGCAGCTAATCTACCGACAATATCTCGGAGGAAATGTGTCGTTTGCAAAGCTTCTTTCTTCGAGCGGGCAAGATTTGCTAACAGACGACTCTTTTCTTCACCCGTGAAGCCTTGCTTTTCACGTTTTCGATTCCTATCTGCCTGCTTCTTCTGTCGTTCTGAAAAGTCCCGCTGCTGCTCCGTAAGGGATTCAATCTCAGACCGTGTTTCTGCCAAGCCATTCAGTGTAGTTGTCAGGGAGTCCAAGTCAGACTTTACGTTGTGGATACCGTGGAAAAAGTCAGCAGGGAGATCGACAAGAACGCTCCGATCAATTGAGAGTACAAGCCTTCTACCCAACTCTTCAAATTCAAGGACATCTGTAGAGAGTCCACGGCGAAGTCCGTGCATTGTTGGTGTACCGGGTGAATCGGTGTCGGAGCCGACGATATCTTGTCCAATACCTTCCATAAAGGCACGCATGCCCGCAAGCCCTTGGAAGTGTCCATCGACCGCAACAAAGAGAACAGAATAGCCGGGTCGATATTGCGGTTGACTGAAGAGACGCGCAAGTTCCATGAGGGTCGCGATACCGCAGGTTGGATCAGCACCCGGTGCCATTGCGGGAACAACCGACATGGAGTCGTAATAAGCCGTGAGAACGATGAGTTCATCGCGTAACGTTGGGTCTCCGCCTTCCAAAAATCCGCGTATATTTTGCCCGACGCGGCGTTCCCACGTCATTTTCCCTCTCACACGGACATTAACTTGATTACCTTGTGCCTGCTGATCCGCCATCAAATTGGAGAGGGCAGCGGCATCTTCTTGGGATATCCAAAATCGTGGTATGTTCGCAGGGACGGTCCCGAACTTATTTTCTGCTTCTCCGCGAATGGTTGTGTCGGGTTCGATAAAGATGACAGCAGTGCCACCGAGCATTGCTGCATTGATATAGCGAGTGCTGGAGTTAAAATCGAGAAGAACTATTGCCCCTTTCGGAATAAAGATGTGAGATTCACTCGCAGCGACAAACTCACCGGATTCATCGACTTCTCCATCGTTGTTGTTATCGATGCCATCAGTGTCATTCCCCGGCGTTTCATCTGTCCAACCATCGGCATCATTATCAATGCCATCTGTTCCCCATCCTAAAATTTCAGAGAGCAACGGGATTTCACCGTATTCATCAGTAGTGCCATCCTCGTCATTGTCAATGCCATCGGACGCTTTTTGCAAATGCTCATTAAGTATATCATCGGTAATGCTGGCTTCGGTGATGCGATACCGTCGGGCGAGCGTTGTGAGTGTATCCCCATCTTGGAGTTTATACCAAAATCCACCAATGTTAGTGCCATTGAAATCAGCGAGTTCAGCATCGTCGCCATCAAGGAGGGGACCAGATAAACCTCCTGTTGGAATAAATACTGTGCTGCCTTCGACAACCGGGGTCGCCAGAAATTTGTTCCGATCGTCTGCCAGGATAGCCGTCTCGTCAATTTGGTAGCTTTCTGCGATGTCTTTAAGCGTTTCGCCCGGTAATACAGTGTGTTTAATGCCGTCTGCTAATAGCGAGGTCCGCACGAGGTTGGGCCAAAGGGGGGTGAGTTTAAAGGCGTGTAACACGTCGGCTTCTGGTGAGAGGACTTCAATGATACTATCACCTTGGTCAATCGGCACAGTGACAGAAAATTCACGACTTTCTACGTTCTGCAAACCGGTTTCGACGAAACGATCGAAAATGTATTTGCTCCCACTCGCAGCTTGAGGATAACCCGTTACGCGACTGTCGAGACTTGAGAGGCGTGCGATATCCTTTCGAAGATTGCCGATAGAGAGATCATCCCGAATCTGAATGGCTGCAGATTGCATGCCGGTACTGGAAACCGCTTGTGCGTATACGGTATCGGAAAGTTGCCCAGCAACAAGCAAAACCGAAAGAAAAAACATTAATACATTTGTTAGTGCACTGAAGTGCCGCTCTCGGTACTCGTGTCTACTATGAATTTTCATCTTGTGAAGTCTCCCGCCTTTTTCTGGTTTTTCAGATTTTCTCCTCAGCGGGCATTTGGGTATTCCTCTGAGAATACGCGAAAAAACAGCGCGCGAAGAGAATGCATCCCGAATTTTAGGAGGCAATATTTATATTGTATATTATTATTGCAATTTTTGTCAAATTAAAAAAATTTGCATTTAAGGCTTTTTTAGGTTAAAATATATTTCACGCTTTTGCTTCTCATCGAAGTAGAACCCTCTTCAAACTACATTTCACTGCAATACTGCAGCAATACTAAAAAATGTAAAAAAATCAGCAGCAATTCAACTGTAATTTTGCTGCCTGATAAGGAGCCAAACGTGGGCAAAGAATCAAGAGACTCGAATATAGACAAAGTCGTCTCACGTATAAAACTACGTCGTCATGAACTGAGGTTGACACAAACAGAACTTGCGAGGGTGGCAAATCTCACACCTGCTGCGATCTCTCAATTTGAATCAGGCGCCCGAAAACCGTCGTTTAAAACACTTTCAAGTCTTTCCGATGCTTTAAAAGTCACTACCGATTACCTACTTGGAAAAGCCGACAAAAGTTACGATGACCTCTTGGCCGACCCAAAGATTAGTGCTATGTTCAAGGGGATGATGGAATTTACGGAAAAAGATAAGGAGACGCTCTACGAGTTCTATGAATTCCTTAGGATGAAAGCGAAACAGTGATTATTGTGATTTGCTATGATGAGACCTCCGATCATTGAGGTAGTCCTTCAACCCGTTAAATCATGTTCAGACTTTAAGGCTCAGTTTCTCTTGGACAGAGGCAAATTTTCCCGAAATTTTGGCGGTTCTCTAAGAGTAGGTGTGCCTCACCGGCACGATGAAGCGGTAAAATCCTGTCAATAATAGGTTCCAGTTTTCCTTGGCCAGCGAGATGGACAAGCGTTCGCAGCTCAGCGACTGTGCCGAGGGCAGAGCCCATCAGGGTTAGCTGCTTTTGGTACATCTTTCGGATGTTAATGGTGCCAATGTTGCCTGTTGTCACACCACACGAAACAAGCCTCCCATTTTTAGCAAGACTCGCGATGCTCTGATCCCATGTTGCAGCACCAACATGCTCAAGGACAACGTCCACACCGCGTCCATTGGTTACCTCAAGCACAATCTTTGAAAAATCTGTGTCTTTGTAGTTAATCGTAACATCAGCCCCCATCTGTCGTGCGCGTTCCAGTTTCTCATTGCTGCTCGCTGTCGCAAAAACTCTGGCACCCGTTAATTTTGCGATTTGGAGTCCCGCGCTTCCGACCCCGCCTCCTACACCGAGAATTAAGACATCGTCCTCTGGACGAAGTTGGGCACGCGTCATGAGCATATGCCATGCTGTGAGATACGCTATCGGTATCGCGGCGGCGTTAACAAATGACAGGGTTTCCGCTGACATCTGAATAGCGTTTTGGGCAGGCGCTTTCACGTATTCCGCGTATCCACCATTTGTTTGGAAACCAATGAGTTCTTGCGTGTCACACAAGTTTTCGGCACCACGATGGCAGTCGCTACAGATACCACACGGAATGCAGGGTGCGAGAACAACGCGATCCCCGACTGTAACACCGCGGGCTGCGTCACCAATTTCGGCGATTGTCCCAGCGATGTCGGAACCGAGTATGTGTGGTGTACCCTCCCGACGGAGTTTCGCTTCTATCTCCGGGCGGTTCCGCCGGGCGTGAATATCCAGATAGTTCACCGCACAGGCTTCGACTTTAACCAGCACTTCATGAGTATCAAGCATCGGCTTCGGTACATCCGTGTACTGAAGGACCTCTGCGCTACCCTGTTCTGAAAAAACAATTGCTTTCATATTTTTCATTGGGAGGTGGACAGGAAGACAGGCAATAGATAGAGCAACTTCCTGATTCACGCTATGATTAGCGGTTTAAAACCTATGTAACTCGTCTAAGCAACCGGAAAGCCCTAATATCTGTAATTCTTTGGAGATATAATTAAGGACAGCTTTTTCCAATGCCAACGGATAAACTACGCCGTGTTGTTTAGCAATATCCGGTCCATACCGTTGCATAATCGCTGTTAACCGGAGTGGTGCTTTTGCAATGTCTTCTCTGTTGATACCCGGCATTGTTAATGCCTCTTCGATTTCTTCTCTGAGAACTTGTGGGAGAAACGCATTAATATTTTTTATGCCTCTGTCTCTTTGATTTCCACTCCCTATGATAAGAATTTCTATCAGTGACATCACAGCAAATGTAGTTCCCATAAATCCTGAGATATACTCCTCACGTCCTAAAGCTGTGGGAAGAATAGAAAGCACACGCCAAAACTCGTTGAAATGCTGATTTAGTACCGAACTAACATCTTTTGATTCTTGGTCTCTGCACGCTTCCTTGAATTGAATACATCCTTCGGCAGCAGACAGTAGATGAACTTTAGCGCGTTCAAGGGTGATTGTATCCGCGGGATGTAACCAAACATCAACTCGCAAGCCCGCTATTGTAATGCAGGTCATCATCTGTCCAGGGAACGTGTCTTTGAAGAGGACCAACGACTGAATATCGGATAGCCAAGATTCTAATTCCTGTTGGAAAGTTTCTTTCTTCTCTTCGGCGACCAATAGGTGAATGTCAATATCTGAATATCTGTCGGCAGTGCCTTTTGCGAAACTCCCTTCAAGCCACGCTGCCAAAATATGGGAATCTGACGCTGCTTTATCTGCGAATGCCTTCAGGTATTCTTGGTGCATTTCCAATCCTTTACAACAAATTGCTCAGGCATTTTGTGTTTGTCGGTGTGGCGCGAAAATTTATCCGTAAGCACCGTGGTTAAGGAAGCCGAGAAGTCGGCGCAAACGAGGACTTGCCTCTTTGTAAACAGATTCGGGCATAGTGTAGTTCATAAACGGATAGTATTTATGCCCAACAAGGCGGCGACCGTAGGTCACCTGTGTAATATATCGGGTCCGCTGGCTCTGATTCGGACCCCCGCGATGCCAGACCTGATTGTTGAACATGATAACGCTGCCCGCTTTTCCAAGGTTGTACTGAACTTTGTCCTCCCACTCCGTTCCTTCTATCGGATTCGGAGGCGACGCGCCGAAAAGATGTGAGCCTGGAACAACTTCTGTGCCACCGTGTTCAATTTCAGTGACATCGGTGAGGTAGTAATTTGCCGTGAAGAGCAGCACCGGCAGCCTAACGTTCTTTGGGGGTTCACCATCCGTTACAATGTAGTGTGGGGCATCATCTTGATGCCACGACGTAATTCCACCGCCGGGAAACGTCTGGAATGAGTTATTGTGAATGACGTGACAGTTTTCAGCGACGAGTGCCTCAGCGAAGGAGACGATCGGTTCAAGGTCAAACAATCGCCGGTTGGCTTCACTGTGTTCAAACATTCGATGGCTTAAGTGCATGCGACTTGCGGGACTTCCACCATTTAAGTCATTCGGATCGTTTTCGAGTGCCCACTCTAAATCTTGTCGAAGTTGCGCACATAAATCAGGCGGCAAGACGTTTTGCAAAAACAGACAACCCCGCTCGTGGAACGTCTCTACCCATTCCTGGATTTGTGCTTCGCTGACAGCCTGGTCTGCCAAGTAGGTTGTTTGTGCCATTGTTCTCACCCTTTTTCAAATTGTTAAGTTTTCGCGCTGCCCCCTTGCACAAGTCTCCTGTAGAGACTTGCCGGATAATGTTTCGGGCAGGTGTTCGCGAAGATAGCGAGTGGATCGGTAACTTGTTACGGAAAAGAAGCGATCAGCAAAGAGGGCAGGTGCGGTTACAACCACACCTACCGATCTGTTACTAACGAATTCCTACGGGAACCGACAGCACAGCGATTCTTACTGATGACTGATAATTCTTGCTAACCCATCGCTGCAGCGACGATAATCCCGAGTGAGATGAGGACACCCGCAACCGCGATACCCGCAGCGGTGTTGTTCTCTTCGGCGATCTGACGGTTTAAGTCGTAAGGGGTCGCCATGTCGAAGACTTTGTAGCCTACCATCAAGATGATTAAACCGACGATACTGAAGACAATGCCTTCAATGATAAAACCACCCAAGACTTTGAAGTCTATCATCGGAACGTCTCCAGATGCAGCCGCATCGGATTGGGCAACGGCGTTATGTGAAAATAGGACAAAGGCGGTCATTGCGACAGTAACCAGGCTGAGCGTGGTGAATACAATCTTCTTAGCCATTTTAATAGCCTCCTTCTTTAGTTTTCAGTTTTCAGTTTTCAATTTTCAGTTACAAGAGACTTCAGTGAGACGAAACCCTTTCTGTAGCATAGGAAACTGTTGGTCTCCTGTGCATCTTCAAGTGGCATAAACTGCGTAGCGGACAGGTCGCCGCGCCCGCAGTGCCATCAGTCCAAATCGCGTAGCCTACAACAACGGCGCAGGGTTTTTGATAGGGTATTTCCCCTAGGTAACGCAAAGAAACGAGAATATCTTAACCCACCTGACCGAACCGCAAGGTATAATTAAAAAATTTCAAACTTAACGTCCGTGGTAGTGTGCAGATATTTTACCACTATAGCGTCCTTATCTTCGATATAAAGCCATCCGGATTCAACGTCTTCGAGCGTTTGCACATTTGCAATCTCGATCTCTGCATATTTGTCCGGTATGTTGATGGGTTCAGAAGCGTCAGCAGGTGTATCTTCATCAGTAATGGGATGCTCGTCCACTGGTGATAAAAACTGATAGCGTACTCGAAGGGCTTGTGGCACACGTCCATAACCAACAATAAGCGTGTAGCTCGTTTCGTTTTCGGCATAGCTGAGTTGCCAGTTCAGTTGACCCTTATCCGTTAAGGTAGGTTCATCTACTATCGCACCGGAACTGAGGTGTATCTCCCCGACGATAGCGGTTTTAATTCCGGGATCGACCCCTCGAAGCGTATAAACATTCACCATAATATCTTCGGGATTCAAGTGGGGTCCCTTACCTTCGGTGCAGAACCCATAAAATCCATCCGGATAGGTGCCTTTGAGCGCACCGTCTTCCCACTGTTGATACATTGCACTTACCGTAATACCTTCAGCGATTTGAAGCCATCTGTCATTTGGAGTGTGTCGGTTCAAGCGTTGTAAGTAATAAGCGAGAACTAAGCCGTTCCATTGAACAGGGACACCGAACCATGGATGCGTGTAAAAAGAGGTCCCGAAGACGGGGATGGAGGCGAACTGCATACCGGGTCGGTCTGGGAGATGCCAATGGTAGAGGAAGGGGAGTGCTGTTGTCGCCCAATACGTTGCGCGTTTGAGATGTTCTTTTTCCGCTGTCGACTCGTAAGCCTCAACATAAGCACCGATGGCATACGCAGCTGCAAGGACATCTGGTTGATACATCGGGCATTC
>JAJEIP010000012.1 GCA_022827885.1 Candidatus Poribacteria bacterium | reverse complement strand
CCATAAAAGGAGAATTCTATTATGAGCAGCCGTAACCTGTTCATTGCTATTTGCATAATTACGTTTGGCATTGCTGCGCTTGCGATGTCGCAAACCTATTTTGAGGATAATTTCGACGATCCGAAAGAATCTGAAAAGAAGTGGGTCGCTCTCTTCGGGGAATGGGAACTCAAGGACGATGAATACCATCAGCTCCAAAATTCTCCCAACTGTATGAGTGTCGTCGCTGACGAATTCTGGGAGGACGACTGGAATGATTACACCTTTGAGGTTCGAGGGAGTAAAGTCAGTGGTGCCGAGGGGTTCCTGATTATGTTTCGGTGCCAAGGTTTGATGCAAGCACGCGGACAGGCACTTGAGGATCATCCGCCGCGTATGGAGAAACTCAAGCCCTCGTTGGAATACTGGTGGAACCTCGGTGGATGGGGAAACTCACGCTCGCAAGTCGAATCTTGGGGCGGCATAGGGGGTGCCAACAGTGCTCACACCATTGATGAGAAGGATTGGTATAACATCAAGATTGTCAACACGCCCGATAGTTACACGGTTATCCTCAACGATGAAGAAGTCGCAGAAGTCCCCGATGATACCGAAGGCGGTGTCGGACGCATCGGCTTAGCAACGTGGAGCACTGTTGCGAAGTATGACGATGTCGTGGTTTACGGACCTGACGGTCCCTCGTTAGCAGTTGACGCGAAGAACAAACTCGCGACGACGTGGGCACATCTTAAGTCCGTGAAGTAGTTTTTGAACATTGTTGTGAATTGGAACGCGAGGTCTCGAGACCTCGCGTTCACTTTTATAGGAACTGACAATAGATGCTAAACTATTTTTTGCCCCCGCAAATCGAATTTGGAGACGGGGCAATCCAGAATTTAGGCGAACATGTCAAGGCATTTGATGGAAAAAAACCGTTCTTAGTGAGCGATGCTGGTGTTATCAGTGCGGGTATCCTCGCGAAAGCGACAGATGCTTTGGAAGCAAGCGGAAACCTGTCTTATGCTACGTATTCAGATATTGAACCGAATCCTACGGACATAAGTGTTATACACGGTGTAGATGTTTACAAAACTGAGGCGTGTGATGTCGTCATCGCTGTCGGCGGCGGAAGTGTAATGGATGCCGCCAAAGCCATTCGTCTCTTGACGACCCACACTCCCCCTTTGGAACCCTATTACGCGGATGTTGGGGGTGTCGAGCGGATCCGCGGTGATATGCCACCGCTAATATGCGTACCGACGACGGCTGGCACAGGCAGTGAGGTATCGCAAGGCTCCATCATTACGGATACATCCCTACAGACAACCGATCGATGGCGGAAGCGTGCCATCGTTACGCCTTTCAACATGTCGAACATCGCACTTCTTGATCCGGGAATAACCCTCGGCATGCCACCTGCGCTTACTGCCGCGACGGGTATGGATGCCATCACACACGGTATTGAGGCGTATGTAGCTACGAAATACCACCCTATTGCTGAGGGTGTTGCATTGCAGGCACTCAGAATGCTGAGCGCGAACATCCAACAGGTCTATCACAAGGGTGAAGATGTAACCGCACGTGGGGAAATGCTTCTTGGATCCTGCATGGCAGCATTCTCGTTCCAGAAGGGACTCGGTGCGGTCCATTCGCTGGCACACCAACTCTCTACAGATGCTCCCATACCGCATGGTGTGGCAAACGCCATTCTCCTCCCGCCTGTCATGGAATTCAACTTTTCACATGCGACCGAGAAATATGCGGAAATCGCGCGTGCCTTAGGTATAGACACAAGTAACATGGGCCTTGACGAAGCCGGACGTGCTGCCATCGATAAAATTAGAGCATACAACACAGAGTTGAATATGCCCACAGGACTCGGAGAAGCCGGTTTGGATCGGGGAAAAATTCCGAAACTCGGCGCGGATGCGATGCTTGATCACTGCCATAAATTCAATCCGAGGGTGTGTACAGAAAAAGATATGGTGGATTTATTTGAGGCGGCGTTCTAAGGAATATCAATAGGCACAACCCAGCCTTTCGTCAGTGCGGGTTTATAGGCATTATCGCGCAAGTAATCTGACGTTTGCCACAAACAGAGATGCTTGCCATCCGACATCCAAACGACCGAGGTCAACTTCATCGGCGTGCGAGCAATAGGAAATTTCTTACCACTCTCAAGATCATAAACCCAGACCTTCCAACGTATGCCGGCACAGTCCTCACGTTCCATATATGCTAACCGTTTACCTGTTGGCGACCACGCAGGTGATGTGTGTTTCAAAATCTGGCTCTGTGTGAAAGTGGCCACCGTCTCCGATACGTGTAGCTGCTTATCGATCAGTTGTCCGGGACGGTTACTACCGGATAAGACATAAGCCAGATGCGTGCTATCCGCCGACCAATCCAGTTGATGGACCTGTTGATGTTGCGTCAGGATCTCTTTTATGCGTTGCCCTTCTATGTCTTGGATACGGACACCAATATATTTTGCGTTGTTTACGCCGAAAGCCACCCGGGTGCCATCGGGTGCCCAAGCGGGTGCGGACAGATAGGTATAAGTCCGCTGTCGGCGTTCAATTGGGACGCGGGCAATAGCACTCAAACCGCTACCATCGCTGTTGATTCGGTAAATGATGTCTAATCCCCCGGATTGAGAAAAGTCGCGTCTTCTGAACACCAAACGGTTAGAGGTCGGTGAAAACGCAGGTCCATCTCCACGCACTAACTGTTTGATCCGTCCGAATTTCCAATCGACGGTATAAATAAAGCGTTCACCGTTTTCGTCAACTTCAAATGCGACCAGCCTACTGTCAAGCGACCAAGAGAGATATGGGTTGTAAAAGTTTCCGGTATAGAACTTCCGTGCGCGTTCCCCCTTCCGATCCATAATCCACAGTTCATTTGCGCGCCAGTATCTGCCTCCCAAATCCTCTCTTTTTAAAAATGCGATGAACTCCCCATCCGGGCTCCAGCGCGGAAACTCTGCGCCTTCAATCAATTGCACCCTATACGGATCTGTCATTGCGTTATCTTCCGGACGACAGAAAGTCGTATTGAACAGAATACCGTCTACCTCTTTGAACTCACCAAAGGCGAACTTGTTCATCCACCCTCGGACCCCGTTCGGCAGTTCAACCTCATACCATCCCTCCGAAACTTGCAGAATCGGCAAACGCACACCGTCGTTGAGTTGTAACAACACGGCTGTTCCCTCTTTCGCTGTATAAACCGGTGCTGCGTCGTGTGTTACAACACCTTGCCGTCGCGTCTCCTGTTCACGAACGTTTTCTGTTGCGTTTGTAAAGGCGTAGACATTGCCATCACCAGATGCAGCATAGAGAATACCATCGGAAATTGCGGGGGCAGCGTCCACAAAGCTACCAAGTTGATATGTCCACGTTTCAGACTTGGATCCCGCATCGAACGCGTGAAGCTTTCCATTACGAGCCCCGATATAGACGACGCCATTCGCCGTCACAGGATAACTCTCACTGCCATTTGTCCGCCCCCGCCACACATCCGCGTTGTGTTCTGGAAAGATAGGCCGGAACACTCCCTTCGCACATCCGTATTCGATACCCTGAATACGAACTGTCCGTTCACGCATTGCTTCGAGCGTCCCGGTCCTCGCGTTGAGGAGATAGATTTTAGAAGGAAACGCACCCATATAAACCTTGTTGTCCGAAACGATCGGCGGCGCGTCCATCCAGCTTTTCGATTTGAACTCCCACAGCTTTTCACCCGTTTTCGCGTCCAAGGCGTAAACTTTGTTGTTCCGCGCGCTAAAGTAGACGCGATTCCCGAGGACTGTCGCGGCATAGCGGATGGCATCCCCCGCGTCAAAGACCCACCGGATCCCCCACTGTTTCGCGTCCAAGGCGTACAATTTACCGTCCGTCGATCCGATATACAAAATGCCGTTTGCAATTACGGGTGACGCGTGGAGCGGTCCACCGGTTTTGAATTTCCATAGGAGTTCCAGCGGCGGCGTAATACTTTTGTCGGGACTCACCCCAGAAAAGCCTAAATCGTGCATGAAGGTATGCCAATCTTCAGCACGAGGAGGCACAAAGGGTTCCGTTGCTTCAGGGGCGGCTGACTGCTGGCCCCTCGGCTGCTGGGGCTGCTCTTTCTGTTGTGAATCACATCCCCACACAAGCAGCAACACGAGCACAATTCGGTATTTCTGCTGCCACAATCGCTTAATAATATACACAAACAAATGCCTTTCTACAAAATTCTGATGCGTATCAGTTTAGCACAAACCTGAATATAATGCAACTGAAATGTTATCAACCTTTTTCTTGATAAACTCCGTAAAAGGTATTAATTGGAAAACGAAATTCCCTTAAAAAATCGCGAAAAATTTGAATTTGTGGCAAATCTGTGTTAAAATTTAACTTCTACAGGTAAGATACCATCTCATACTTTAATTGCAAGCGGTAAATTTGATGAATACATTAGAATCTAAATTAGGTGAAGTCGATCCACAGATCGTTGAAATCGCCGCTAAAGACTTAACACGCCAGCAAGACGCTCTCATGCTGATCCCGTCCGAGAATTATGCAAGCCGCGCCGTCATGGAAGCCCAGAGCAGCATCCTCGCGAATAAATACGCTGAGGGTTACCCCGGTGAGCGTTACTATAACGGCTGCCAATTTATGGACGATGTTGAATCACTCGCCATTGAACGCGCAAAATCACTCTTCGGCGCTGAGCATGTCAACGTCCAGCCGCACGCCGGTTCCCAAGCGAACATGGCAGTCTATCACGCCTTGCTGGAACCCGGCGACACGATTCTCGGTATGTCTCTCAGCCAAGGTGGGCATCTCACGCATGGTGCCGGGGTCAATTTCTCCGGAAACCTTTACAATATTGCTGCTTACGGTGTCGATGCCGATACCGAGCGGATCGACATGGCAGAAATCGCACGTCTTGCCAAAGCGCACCGTCCGAAACTTATCGTCGTTGGTGCAACGGCTTATCCTCGGCACTTCGACTTTGCGGCGTGGCGGCAGGTCGCTGATTCCGTAGGCGCCTATCTGCTGGCAGATATAGCCCATATCGCGGGACTTATCGCCGGTGGTGCTCATCCGGATCCCGTTCCATACAGTGATGTGATTACGACAACAACGCATAAGACCTTAAGGGGACCTCGCGGTGCGATGATTATGTGTAGAGCCGAATATGCAGACAAGATTGACCGCGCTGTGTTTCCCGGCTTACAAGGGGGACCCTTCCTGCACACAATCGCTGCCAGAGCTGTTGCCTTCAAAGAAGCAAGCGAACCTGCTTTTAAGACATATCAGGCACAGATCGTTAAAAACGCTAAGGCACTCGCGGCACGGTTAATCGAAAACGGGTTCCGATTGGTGAGCGGTGGCACTGACAACCACCTGATGCTGATAGATCTCACTTCCCAATATGAGAAACTTAGTGGACGGCAAGCCGCCGATCATTTGGAAGATGCCGGAATTATTGTGAATAAAAATACGATTCCTTACGACAAAAGGAAACCGAGAACCACGAGCGGTCTACGCCTTGGGACCCCGATGCTTACAACACGCGGTATGAAAGAGGATGAGATGGTTCTCGTCGCCGATTTCATCGCAGAGACGCTCGAAAATAGGCAGAAATCCGCTATCAAACGGCAAATCCGAGGGAAAGTCAAGGAACTTTGTGGGCAATTCCCGATTTACGAATACCTAAAATAGTTGCCAGTTATCAGTAAACTATGAACTACAAAGCGGCACTCGCCTATATTGAAGGGTTTATTGACTATGAAAGGAGTCCTGATTTTTCACGGCAGGCACGGCTTTACAATTTAGACAGGATTTCCCTATTGCTGGCGCTGCTCGGCAATCCACACGATAGACTACAGGTTGTTCATATCGCAGGTAGCAAAGGGAAAGGCTCCACTGCCGCACTCATAGCATCAGTGCTTACGCATGCAGGCTACAAAACGGGTTTGTTTACATCTCCGCATCTCATTACACCGCGAGAACGGTGCCGTATTGATGGGGTCCTCATCTCAGAAGTAGAAGTTGCTTTCTATATTGAGAAACTCAAGCCTGCAATTGAGACTGTTTCCGCCTCTGCGTTCGGACGTGTCTCATTTTTTGAAATATACACTGCGCTTGCTTTTTCCTATTTCGCCGATAGAGGCACAGACTTTGCTGTTATTGAAGTCGGTTTGGGTGGGAGACTCGATGCGACTAACGTTGTTACGCCAGTCGCGACCGTTATCACGCCGATCGGTTTAGAGCACACCGCAATATTGGGAGAAAGTTATGCTGAGATAGCAAGAGAGAAAGCCGAAATCATTAAACAGGAACGCCCGTTGGCACTCGCCCCGCAACACTTAGAAGCGCGAGCGGTATTTGAGGAAGTGGCAAACACGCGTAATGCCCGGATTGTTGAACCCGAAGTCCTTGATGCAGTGTGCAAGCCGCGTCTTCAAAAGGCAGAACAAGATTCGTGCGTATCAGTCCCACGTCTCATCGAAAATGCTGAGGGTTTACCGATAGCACAGGAATTTGACGTGGAAATGGATTCGGAGCGTTATTCGCAGCTTCGTATACCGCTCCTTGGACACCATCAGTTTATAAACGCGACGACCGCTGTCGCAGCGATTGCGTGTCTAAAACAGGAAGGCTACAAAATTCCGAAAGTGAGTGTGTATGCCGGATTTAAGAACGTGGCGTGGCCAGGCCGGATCCAACGAATTAGGTCTTCGCCAATTGTTGTCGTTGATGGCGCGCATTCTCCCGCCTCAATGGAGGCTCTTTGCCGCACGCTCCGTCAGAGTTTTCGTTACAGTCGGGTAACTTTTATCGTTAGTTTGATGAAAGACAAAAATCTTATAGCAATTGGCACAGTTGTTTCACAGATAGCAGACGTCGTGATTGCCACACAAATTTCCGACAATCCGCGCGTGCTGTGTGCTGAAGACTTACAGAATTCTTGGGAGAATGTGTGTAAAAATATTACTGCGTGTCCGACGCTGGAAGCAGCAATCACAAAGGCAGTATCCGACGCATCACCAACAGATTTAATCTGCGTTACAGGTTCACTCTATCTCGTCGGTCAGGCACTCGAAATATTCAGACCTATTTCATCGAACCACAAGGAAAATTAAAAAAAATTGGAATTCCGCTTTCTTAGCGAAAGATCGTAAGCCCGTAATGAAATGGAGGGCGACTTTACGGAAAGGAACTTCAATGCTCAAACCCATTTCATCGAATCGCAAGGAAAATTAAAAAAATGCGTGATATCGCTTACCAGCGACGGTGGCTAAATTGGAAGACATTTCTGATCTCCCTGCCCGTTCTAAATTTAGCCACCGTGGCTTTTGCCCAAACAGATGCCCCACCGACTGTACCGCCGGTGTGGTGGATTGCCCCAATTGGTGCACTCATCGCCTTAGGTTTTGCCTACCACTTCTACCGCGCTGTGATGAAACAGGACGAGGGTACTGAAAGGATGCGCGACATCGCACAATCCGTGCGAGAAGGCGCGATGGCATATCTCAGGCAACAATACAAAGTGGTGGGCATCGTTTTTGCTATACTCTGTCTCATCTTTATATTCATGGCTTTTGTCCTTGATGCCCAAAATAGAGTCATACCGTTTGCCTTTCTCACGGGTGGCTTTTTCTCAGGACTCTGCGGTTTCCTCGGCATGAAGACCGCAACTAACGCTTCCGCTCGCACGACAAGTGCCGCCATGGAGGGACTCAATGCAGGATTAAAGGTCTCATTCCGTGCCGGAGCAGTCATGGGATTAATAGTTGTTGGATTTGCCCTTCTTGATATCACTGGATGGTTCCTTATCCTCTATTACCTATTCCCCAAGATATTGCCCGGATTCTTAGAAGTAAACCCACTCCCACAGATTACTGTGATTATGCTGAGTTTCGGCATGGGTGCCTCAACGCAGGCACTCTTCGCCCGTGTTGGGGGTGGTATCTATACCAAAGCAGCGGATGTTGGCGCGGATCTGGTCGGAAAAGTTGAAACAGGACTTGCAGAAGACGACCCGCGGAACCCTGCAGCCATCGCAGATAACGTCGGTGATAACGTCGGGGATGTCGCAGGCATGGGAGCAGACCTTTACGAATCCTATGCAGGCTCCATCTTAGCCACAGCCGCCCTTGGGGTCGCTGCTGTTGCTGCCAAAGATCACAGTAACCTCGCCCTCCAGCTGAAATATCTCTCAGCCCCCATGATTATTGCGGGCATCGGCGTAATTCTTTCCATTTTAGGTATCTACATGGTGCGGACGAAAGAAGGCGCGACGATGAAACAGTTGATGGGTTCTCTGAACTTGGGCATCAACGGGAGTGCCGTCGGCATCGCGGTTGTTTCACTCCCCGTCCTCATTTATTTGGGACTCCCGAACATGTGGCAGATTTGGGGGGCAATTATCGCTGGGCTTGTAGCAGGTTTGATTATTGGGAAAGTCACTGAGATCTTTACCTCCCACGACTATTCACCGACCCGTGCCATTGCGAAACAGGCACAGACGGGACCTGCAACCGTAATTATTGAAGGCATTGCTGTCGGTATGGAATCAACGGCGATTCCGGTGGTAACCATTGTCGCCGCAGTCGCTGTTAGTTACTACCTCCCCGGTGGGGCAACCGAACCGCTGATGGGGTTATACGGGGTCGGCATTGCCGCTGTTGGTATGCTGGCGACGCTCGGCATCACCCTCGCCACAGATGCCTACGGACCCATCGCAGACAACGCCGGCGGAAACGCCGAAATGGCAGAACTTGATAAAAGTGTGCGAGAACGCACCGATCAGTTAGATGCTCTCGGCAACACAACAGCCGCAACCGGCAAAGGGTTTGCCATCGGATCCGCAGCACTGACAGCACTCGCACTCTTGGCTGCCTATTTGGAAGAAATTCGATACGGATTAATCCACTTAGCACATAAGGACACACTCGTGATACCCGGTGAGGGTAGTGTTGATACACTCAAGGTTTCGGTCAGTCAATTTATGGATTACTACGATGTTACCCTGATGAACCCGCAAGTCCTCATCGGATTGTTCATTGGTGCGGTGATGGCGTTCTATTTCTGTGCGTTGACGATGAAAGCGGTTGGACGTGCCGCCGGTGCTATGGTAGAAGAGGTCCGCCGCCAATTTCGTGAGAGACCGGGTATCATGAAAGGCGAAGAGAAACCGGATTACGCACGATGTGTCGAAATCTCGACGGTGGGTGCACAGCGAGAGATGATCTTTCCATCACTCATCGCTATCGTTGTTCCTGTCGCAGTCGGTTTGATTTTTGATGTTGCGGGTGTATTAGGGTTGCTGGCAGGAGGCTTAGCGACCGGTTTTGTTCTCGCGATTATGATGGCAAACGCTGGCGGCGCCTGGGATAACGCCAAGAAGTTTATCGAAGAAGGCAAACACAAAGATGAATACGGTGAAAAAGGCTCAGAACCGCACAAAGCCACTGTTGTTGGTGATACCGTTGGGGATCCGTTCAAAGATACTTCTGGTCCCTCGCTTAACATCCTGATTAAGTTGATGTCCATGGTGTCTGTCGTGTTTGCTGGTCTCATCGCGAAATATGGTGGCGTATTTAGCAGTTGGTTGGGTATATAGGAAAATAGTCAGCGCGCGAGGGCATTCTGAGCATCGCTCCACGATAGTATCCAGCAAGGTCAGCAAATCCTTCAGTACCTAAAACGGGTTGGAATTAACCAAAACCACTGCGTAATGAAATGGAGCAGTGTCCAGATTCAATAAATTAAAATCCTTTTGTAGGAGAACAGAGAAAAATGTCCAATACGTTGAAACCCCGAAGTTATGCGATTACTGACGGACCTGACCGCGCCGCCGCACGCACAATGCTCATGTTCGGCGATGGCGGCTTATCACCTGAAGATCTTGACAAACCGATTATCGGGGTTGCTAATACATGGATCGAAATAGGGCCTTGTAACTTCCACCTGAGACGACTCGCCGCCAAGGTTAAAGAAGGTATCCGTGAGGCAGGTGGAACACCACTTGAATTCAATACTGTTAGTATCTCTGATGGCATCACTATGGGCACCGAAGGCATGAAAACCTCGCTTATCAGTCGGGAAATCATCGCCGACTCGATTGAGTTAGTGTCCATCGGTAACATGTTTGATGCTGTTGTTGCACTCTGTGGATGCGATAAGACCGTCCCCGGCACTGTCATGGCACTCGCACGGTTAGATATTCCATCGCTCACGCTTTACGGTGGATCGATCATGCCGGGCAAATTTCAGGGACGTGATGTCACCATCCAAGATGTGTTTGAAGCCGTCGGGCAGCATGCTGAGGGTACAATAACCGTCGAAGAACTGGACGATCTGATTAGTAAAGGGTGTCCAGGTCCCGGTGCATGCGGGGGTCAATTTACCGCCAATACTATGGCAACAGCCGTTGAAATGTTAGGCATTGCTCCGCTGGGAAGTGGCAGTGTCCCTGCCGTCGCGGAAGACAAGGACCAAGAGGCATACAGAGCCGGACAACTCGTTATGGACATGCTCGCCGCCGACCGGAGACCGAGTCAAATTATCACCCGCAAGTCGCTTGAGAATGCGATTACGTCTGTCGCCGCGACCGGTGGCTCCACCAACGGTGTCCTCCACCTACTGGCTATCGCGCACGAGGCACAGATTCCGTTGACGCTTGAGGATTTTCACGCCATTAGTCAAAAGACTCCTGTATTGGCGGATCTGAAGCCCGGCGGACAGTTCGTGGCGACGGATCTCTATGAGGCAGGTGGCATCCCGTTCTTAGCGAAGCGTTTGGCAGAGGCAGGCTTGCTCCACACCGATGAACTCACCGTTACAGGCAAATCCATTGGAGAAGAGGCAAATGCATCGACCGAAACGGAGGGACAACAAGTCGTAAGACCCGTTGATGCTCCGCTGAAACCGACGGGTGGCTTTGCCATCTTGAGGGGTAACCTGTCACCAGATGGGTGTGTTATCAAGTTAGCCGGTCAGGATAAAACGCTCCATCGGGGTCCCGCCCGTATTTTTGAACGTGAAGAAGATACTTTTGCGGCTATCAAAGGCGGAAAGATTCAGCCCGGGGATGTCGTGGTTATCCGTTATGAAGGACCTACTGGTGGTCCCGGTATGCGTGAGATGTTAGGTGTAACGGCAGCCATCGTCGGTGCGGGCTTAAGCGAAGATGTCGCTCTCTTAACTGACGGTAGATTCTCTGGTGCAACACACGGGTTCATGATCTGTCACGTTGCCCCTGAAGCCGCAAGAGGGGGTCCCATCGCTATCCTCCAAGAGGGAGACGAAATCGTGATTGATGCTAAGGAACGACGCCTCGACGTTAATCTCTCCGACACTGAAATCCAAGAGCGTTTTGAACAGTGGACTCCGCCTGAGCCGCGTTATGCTCGTGGAGTAATGGCGAAGTATGCCAATTCGGTTTCTTCTGCTTCCGAAGGCGCTGTGACGGGATAGAAACGATTTTATTTTTTATTTGTAGGGGCAGGCCTCTGTGCTTGCCCTCTTTCTTTTTATCCGAGTTGGCTCCGGGTCCATTTCGTCTAAAATAATGTTGTAAAATCTCCCTCAATTTGTTAGAATATCCCTATGAATACACAAAAACCCATTATCCTCAATCAAGCAGCACTTGACTGGGAAACTTGGGACGACCCAGACCTCGCTGTCAAAAGTCCAGTCCGTTGGAAAATTCTCATATCGGGTGAACGCGGACCCAGCAGTCAACTCTCTACCGGAATAGCAGAAATGATCCCGGGTACCCTTCTCCCCCTTCATCACCATGCCCCAGCGGAGACATACTACGTCATCAGCGGTCATGGGTATGTAACAGTAGGTGATCAAGAGGCATCACTCAGTCCGGGAGCATCCGTCTTTATACCCGCTAATGCGAAGCATTCGCTCCGTTGCACAGGCATCGAGAACTTGGTTTTCCTATTCACGTTCGCAGCAGATCGGTTCGACGAAATTGTCTACCATTTCGATGCGTAATCTTCAGTTGGCAGGCAGTTTCCGAACTCCACTCAGGTAAATTATTGAGAGGTCAACCTTAAAAATGACAACCCCTAAACCTATCATCTCCAACGCAGATGCCAGTCTGACGGACACCGGTGATGGCATCGCCCGGCTTGAACTGCATAGCAAGTTGAACATCATAGGGGACGGCATGCTGGAGATGTTTGATGCCGCGTTGGATGAGGTAGAAACCAATTGGACAGGTATGATTGTCGCCACAGAAGCGAAGAATTTTTCGGTGGGACTCAACCTTATTCTTCTGTTGGAGCGTGCCAAGAGCAAAAATTGGGACGCTATTTCGGCAACACTCCGAAAACTACAAGCCGTCTGCACACGGCTTCGGACGGCATCAAAGCCGGTGGTGGCAGCGACAGCTGGTATGGCACTCGGTGGAGGATGCGAACTCGCATTCGGTGCTGATGCGGTGCAAGCCTTCACTGAGAGTTATCTCGGTCTCGTTGAACTCCGCGTGGGCCTAATTCCGGGTGGCGGTGGCACTAAAGAGATGGCATTTCGATGTCTGGAAGGGCAGTCTCCGACCACACCGATTCAGACTTTATTTCCTCATGTGAATAGGACTTTTGATACGCTTCGTGAATCGAAAGTTTCACAGAACGCTGCGGATGCGGTGGAACTCGGTTACCTTCGTGGCACCGATGCCGTTTCATTAGATCAAGAGGCGCATTTTGCGGATGCCAAGCGACTTGTGTTCTCATTGCACAAGGCAGATTATTGTCCACCTGATCCTCCACAGATACTTGTACTTGGCGAAGAGGGTATCGCTCGACTCAATCTGCAAACACATCTCCTTCGGGAAGCGGGTACGATCGATGACTATACACAGTATCTTGCTAATAAATTGGCTTATGTCCTCTGTGGCGGCAAACTTTCAGTCCCACAATTCGTCACCGAACAATACCTGCTCGACTTGGAGCATGAAGTATTTCTCAGTCTTTGTGGACAGGAGGGAACCCATTCAAGAATAGAAGCGACGCTCCAGAGAGGTAAAAAGTAATGGCAACGACCCCAGACGTGGTTATTGTATCTGCGGCACGAACAGCTGTAGGTAGAGCGGGGAGAGGGACACTCAAAAACACACGTCCAGATGAACTCGCTGCGGCTGCCCTCCGCGGTGCAGTTGAGCGACTTCCACTCTTCGATCCCGATGCCGTAGACGATGTCATCATCGGATGTGCTACACATGAGGGACCGCAGGGGTACAACGTCGCCCGTATTGCCAGTTTACGCGCTGGCTTTCCCGTTTCCGTTCCGGCACTGACAATCAACCGATTCTGTGCATCGGGTTTAGAGACAATAGCGATGGGGGCGGAGCAGATTCTATCCGGACGTGCCGAAGTCGTCGTTGCTGGGGGTGTGGAGAGTATGAGCCAAGTGCCGTTCGGGGTCAATCTCTCGCCGAACCCTACACTCATAGAACACGCCCCTGAGGCCTACCTGAGTATGGGATTGACTGCTGAAAATTTGGCGCGAAAGTATGATATACCCCGCAGTGCGCAAGATGCCTATGCATACCAGAGCCACCACAAGGCGATCGCAGCGATCGACGCAGGCAAATTCAAAGCAGAGATCGTGCCGCTGACCATAGAAGAGACGTACTTCAATTCGGAAAATACGACATCTGAAACGACCTGTTCTGTCTTTGATACGGATGAAGGACCGCGTCGAGATACATCTCCAGAAGCATTGGCATCCCTGAAACCTGTTTTCCATGTAGATGGGACTGTGACAGCTGGTAATGCCTCTCAAATGAGCGATGGTGCTGCTGCGGTTGTTTTGATGTCCGAAGGGCGCGCAGAAACTGAAGGTTACACCCCGTTAGTCCGTTTCGTCAGTTACGCCACAGCAGGTGTCTCTCCTGAAATCATGGGGATCGGACCGGTTCCCGCAATCCCAAAAGCACTGGCGACTGCCGGATTAACTTTAGCCGATATAGATGTCATAGAGTTGAATGAAGCATTTGCCGTGCAAGCCCTCGCTGTGATCCAAGAGGCGGAATTAACACCTGAAAAGGTGAACATCAACGGCGGTGCAGTTGCCTTGGGACATCCACTCGGTTGTACAGGTACCAAACTCACCGTAAGTTTGATTAACGAAATGCGGCGGCAAAATCACCGATATGGCATGGTAACAATGTGTGTCGGCGGGGGTATGGGTGCTGCTGGTATCTTCCTAAATCCAAAATAAAAAAAGGAGAAGGAAAATTAAAAAAATGCAAACGCACGTTTATCTCTCCATAGCAGGAGAAAACAGAATCGCCATTTACACACTGGATGTCTCCAGCGGCGGCATCGAATTTCAGGAAAATATTGGTGTCAGTGGTTCTCCCGGTCCGTTAGCACTCTCACCGTGTGGTAACTATCTCTATGCTGGTCTCCGATCCAGTCGGGAAATCGCAAGTTTCCGTATTGACGAAGCGAGCAAACACCTTTCACATCTGCGGACAGTCCAGTTGGACGCGGATACGTGTTATATTGCGACAGACAAAACTGGAAATTTCCTGCTTTCCGCCTATTACGGTGCCGGCAAGGTTACTGTGCATACCATCGGCGACGATAAGACCGTCCAAGGTGAACCTCTTCAGACTATCGAGACGGATATACACGCACACTGCATCGAAACGGATGCCACAAACCGATTTGCCTTTGTGCCGCATACCGTGCCTCGAAACGCTATCTATCAATTTCAATTCGATGAGAAAGCGGGCACACTCACAGAAAATCCGGTGGGAAACCTCAATCCGGGTGCCCCGATCGGACCACGGCACTTCTGCTTTCACCCGAACAAACCGATCCTTTATTTTTCAAACGAACAAGGATCGAGCGTTTCCGCATACACCCTTGAAGAAGGAGAACACCCAGGAATCTTGATGGATTTACAGGAAGATTTGTCTACACTCCCCGCGGATTTTGATGGAGATAACACCTGTGCTCAGATTCATATCGATCCACAGGGAACATTTCTTTATGTTTCCAATCGGGGGCATGACAGTATCGCAGCATTCGCAATCGACGCAGAGAGTGGGAAACTCAGTGTTGTGGGGCATCGGTTAACCGAACCTACGCCGCGTGTTTTCAACATTGATGCAACCGGCACCCTTCTCTTTGTCGGTGGTCAAGGATCAGGCAAACTCGCTACCTACCGCATCAATCGGGAAAGCGGAGCGTTGGCACCAATTGGCAACTATACGGTCGGGGAAAGTCCGATGTGGGTGCTTTTCCTATAAAAAAGGAAATATATGGCACGACGCGGAATTTTTATTACATTTGAAGGTATAGAAGGATCGGGTAAGACGACGCAATCAGAACGTTTAGCAGCTGCCTTGGGACTGGACGTTGTACTCACCCGTGAACCCGGTGGCACCCACATTTCTGAACGGATACGCGACATTTTTCTCACATCAGACAACATAACCTCCATGACAGAACTGTTTCTCATTGCCGCCGCACGCGCACAACACGTAGATGAACGGATACGCCCAGCGTTACACGCAAATCGGACTGTCATCTGCGATAGGTTTATTGATGCCACTGTGGCGTATCAAGGCTATCGCGGCGGCATTGACCTTACGTTCATCCACCAATTAAATCACATTGCCACGGGTGGGTTGACCCCTGATATCACCTTTATCCTCGACCTGTCCCCAGAGATCGGCCTCTCGCGCCAACAGCAAAGTGGGGCACATCGCGATCGGCTGGACAGAGAGTCATTAGAATCGCATCGTAAGGTTCGTGAGGGGTACCTATCCGTCGCGAACGCGAACCCGCATCGCATCAAACTGATAGACGCTACACAGTCGCCAGATGCTATTCACGCCGAGGTCTTCGCCGAATATCAAGACTACGCATGGTAGGTGGAGGTCTACGAACCGCAACTGTTCATATCGGCAAAATTAAAGGCGTCTGCCTATTAGTATAGGAGCGATCTTTAAATCACGACAGCTTTTCTTGTCTTGGAGGAAAAAGTGCAGCATCCGATTATTGGACACCAACAAATTATTGATCAACTTCAGCACACTGTCGCATCGGGACGAATTGCGGGTGCCTATCTTTTCGTGGGTCCAACGGGAGTCGGCAAGGAAACGGTCGCTCACTATTTCGCGCAATTAATCTTTTGTCAACAAGAAACACAATCTCCGACGGTGTGCGGCACATGCCTCGCCTGTCGAAAGGTAAATTCGGGGAACCATCCTGACCTACAGCTCATTCGACCTGAGGGCAGCCTGTTGAAAATAGGACAGATTCGAGAGTTGCAAAGGCAGGTTATCTACGAGCCCCTCGAAGCAAGTCGGAAAATCTATATTTTGACAGACGTGGATCGGATGAACCCAGAGGCCGAAAACTGCCTACTCAAGACGCTGGAAGAACCCCCCGCGGCATCCGTTTTAATTTTACTCACGTCAAACGTCCAAGCCTTGCTGCCGACGACCCGTTCCCGATGCCAAATTCTCCAGTTTCGTCCGATGCCCACACAAGAATTAGCAGAAATCTTAGTAGATAGGTTTTCAGTAGTGCCAAAGCAAGCAACAGCACTCGCAATTGCAGCGGGCGGATCCGTTGGGAAGGCGCTCACGCAGCTTGAAAACGGTGATCCACTCACAGAACAAGTGCCGGAAATCCTCAGAGAGACGGATCGATTAGCCGCCTTCCGACTTGCCGAAGACTTTAAAAATAACCCCGACACTTTAGGCGAGTTAGTCACATGGTATAGAGACCTACTCTTTTTACAACAAGGCGCGCCCAGGGAATTGATAACGCACATTTATTCCGTTGAGGAACTCCGAACTATTGTTCCCTATTATTCCCGCCTACGTATACAACAAGCCATCCAAACCATTTTTGACACCAAATCCCTTCTTGAAAATACAAACACAAACGCGACTTTAGCTTTAGAGGTGATGTGTTTAAAACTACTCAAATAACGCACAAATCGGGGTTACAAACCCCTCCCACAAGAGAGATTTGTGACAATTGAATGGCTCTGCCCTATTTGAACAATGCCCTTGACAACTCAGCTATCTTGTGGTATACTTTTCAACAAAAAATAGGAGTGCCAAAAAAGAAATACGATGAGCGCATTTTACATCACCACACCTATCTACTACGTCAACGACGAACCGCATGCAGGCCACGGTTATAGTACCATTGTCGCAGATACTTTGGCGCGCTATCATCGCCTCAAAGGCAATGAAGTGTTCTTTTTGACCGGTGTTGATGAACACGGTGCAAAGATACATAAAGCCGCTGAAGAGGCAGGACTGACCCCACAAGATTATTGCGATAAAATAGCACCCACATTTATCAAATTTTGGGAACGGCTGAATATCTCACACGACATCTTCATGCGGACAACAAGCGATATGCACAAGCGCGGGGCGGAAAAATTCCTCACCGCCCTCTACGCCAGTGGGGATGTCTACAAAGGGACTTATGAAGGATACTACTGTCTTCCCTGCGAGCGATTTGTTCCAGAAAAAGAGTTGACAGACGAAAAGATCTGCCCGATTCATAAATTGCCCCTGGAGTGGCTTGAGGAAGATAACTATTTCTTTAGACTCTCCAAGTATCAAGATCGCTTGCTCGCCCATTTCCGCGAGCATCCAGACTTTGTCTACCCCGCAGCTCGGCGTAATGAACTCCTGAGCGTCCTCGAGTCTGGATTGGAAGATATAAGTATATCGCGTTCCTCCGTCTCGTGGGGGATTTCTTTACCGTTCGATCCTGAGCATATCGTCTATGTCTGGATTGAAGCGTTGATGAATTATATGACGGCACTCGGTTATGAAACCGATAGTGAGCAGTATCGCACTTTTTGGCCCGCTGACATCCACATGATGGGGAAGGACATCACCCGCTTCCATGCGCTGATTTGGCCCGCAATGTTGATGGCTGTTGATTTACCACTGCCCAAACAGATCATTGCACACGGTTTTTTGACAAAAGATGGCGAAGCGTTGAGTAAAACGCGAGGTATTTTCGTTGATCTGGATGCAGACATCACGAAATACGGATTGGATGCGTTCCGTTATTACCTCCTACGCGAATTCAGTTTCGGAAACGATGGCGATTACCGTCCCGCTCGTTTGCACGCCCGTTACACTGCAGATCTCGCGAATGATCTCGGTAACCTCCTCAATCGCGTTCTCGGTTTAGTGAACAAAAACTTTGAACGGATTCCCGCACCGACAACACCCGGTGAATTTGATGATGAAATTACGGCGATGGCGCAGACGACAGTGAATACATTAGAGGAACACATAAAAGTGTTTGCGTTTGATGCGGCATTGGAAACCATATGGGAGTTTGTCCGGCGTATCAATCGGTATATTCAACAGACGCAGGTCTGGACGCTTGCGAGGTCTCCTGAGACGAAACCGAGAATGGGCACGATCCTCTACAATAGTTTAGAGGCCTTGCGATTCATCTCTGTCCTGATCTCACCTTTTGTTCCAGACACGGCTGAGAAGATTCAGAAACAGATCGGTTTAGCGGAATTTGATACCGTCGCAGCGTGGGGACGCTTACCTGTGGGCCTGACAGTCAGCAGAGGGGAACCCATTTTCCCGCGTATCGATGTGAAAAAACAGAAACAGCCCCAGCGAAAAGAAACGGCACCTCCCAAACAGAAGAAGACGCAAGAAACCTCAAGTCTCATTTCCTTCGCTGATTTCCAAAAATTGGATCTGCAAGTGGCGCGTATCCTCAGTGCCGAATCGATTGAAGGCGCTGACCGACTTCTCAAATTGCAGGTAGACCTCGGCACTGAAAAACGACAACTGGTGGCTGGAATTGCCGAACACTATAAACCTGAAGCCTTGGTAGGTAAACAGGTGATCGTCGTCGCGAATTTAGAACCCGCGACAATTCGCGGTGTTGAATCACACGGCATGATTCTCGCGGGGAGTGGTGATACTGTCGTTTTGGCAACCCTTGACACAGAAATGCCTCTCGGCACACAGGTCAGGTAGTCGTTCCAATGGAGGGGGTTGGGAAATATCCAAGCAAAACATCCCGATGCGAAACAGATGCAAGATATAGAAAACATTCTTAAGACCCGCATTCAGAAGGATAGAGCAAATACCTTTGTTATCATTGTACCGACCGATTCCGCGCGCTTGAAGCGTCAGCGCGAATTGGTCGGTCATCACCCGAACCGAGCAGTTGCGAATTTGCGCGTCTATACGCTTGGCAGTTTTATTCAAAGGCTCTATGACCAAGTGCTTCCCTCCAGACAACACATTTCGCAAGGTCTCCAAAACCTCTGGCTGCATGAAATCGCGAATCTTCAACCGGATACCGCTGATGGCTATCGTTATGATGCATTTCGACCCAGCCAAAATATTCCCGTGCCGGATAGCACGCTCTCCCACGTCGTAAATACCATTAACCATCTCACGGAACGCGGCGAGACTGCTGGAAACATTGTGGTCGACAATCCAACCAAGATGGACTTCGTTCATATTTATGAAAACTATGGGGCGAAACTCGCAGATCGTTGGATAGATGAGCAGGGCAAACATCTGTATCTTGCGAACAATCTCAATCCGGAATTCATGCGGAACGCATTTCTACAAGTTAACCTTGTGGTCGTTGAAGGATTCACTGTCCTTTCGAAAGCCGACATCAAAATCCTCACGGGCATTGCCGGGATTCCTAATATCGAGATGTGGTTCCGTACCGACTATGTTGAAGGAAACAAAAATCTTTACAGAAATATTGCTGGCCTCGTTAGACAATTTGAAGCGGTAGGTGTGAATATTGACACCGACTACAAGCGAGAAACCGAACTGCATCAACATTACGCCAATAACCTGTTCCAAACGGATAACCCTTGCGTAACCCCAATTGCCGTGCCTCACATTAAAGTGTTGAAACCCACCGACAGGTCGGAAGAAGTGGAGCAGATCGCGCATCTAATACAGAAACATGTCTCGGATGGAGACTGCAAACTCAGTGACATCTGCGTTGCCTATTATAACATAGGACAGTATCAGCAGCGCATCGCTGAAACATTTCCGACTTACGGCATTCCGTAT
>JAJEIP010000136.1 GCA_022827885.1 Candidatus Poribacteria bacterium | reverse complement strand
CTGCGATAAGCTTCGGGGAGCCGCTTAATAGGCTTTGATCCGGAGATTCCCGAATCGGGCAACCGAGCAGGTTAATCCCTGCTACTCGTGTTTACACGAGGGACAACCAGGAGAAGTGAAACATCTCAGTACCCTGAGGAAAAGAAAGAAAACCTCGATTCCCCCAGTAGCGGCGAGCGAAAAGGGAACAGCCCAAACCCGGTATATGTTCAAGCCTGAACGCGTTGTATGTCGGGTGTTGCGGGGTTCGTTGGGTGTGGGTTCAGACACGCCGGAAGTGACCGTGCCGCTAGCTTAATGCCTCTGGAAAGAGCAACCGGAGCGGGTAAAAGTCCCGTGAGCGAAAGCGGTGGCGCACTTCTCAACGGGTACCCCAAGTACTACGGGATAGGCAAACCTGTAGGAATCCAGGAGGACCACCTCCTAAGGCTAAATACTCCCTGGCGACCGATAGTGAACGAAGTACTGTGAAGGAAGTGGTGAAAAGTTCCCCCATTAGGGAAGTGAAAAGTCCTTGAAACCGTATAGCTTACAAGCTGTGGTAGTGCTAAGTCACGTAAGTGACACGCATGACCGCGTGCCTTTTGCATAATGAGCCGGTGACTTACTCTGTGTAGCAAGATTAAGCATCTCTGATGCGGAGTCGTAGCGAAAGCGAGTCTGAATAGGGCGCACAGTTGCATGGAGTAGACCCGAAACCAGGTGATCTATCCATAGGCAAGGTGAAGCACACGTAAAAGTGTGTGGAGGCCTGAACCCACCAAGGCTGAAAACTTGGGGGATGACCCGTGGATCGGAGTGAAAGGCTAATCAAACCTGGTGATAGCTGGTTCTCCCCGAAATAGCTTTAGGGCTAGCCTTATGTGTTCGGCAGTGGCGGTAGAGCTCTAATTGGACTCGCGGCCCCACCAGGTTAGCAACTCCAGTTAAACTGCAAATGCCATTGTCTTAAGCATGGGAGTCAGTCAGTAGGGGATAAGCTCTATTGACGAAAGGGAAACAGCCCAGACCATCAGCTAAGGTCCCTAAATGCGCGCTAAGTGGTAAAGGATGTTTTGTTGCTGAGACAGCCAGGATGTTGGCGTAGAAGTGGCAATCATTTAAAGAGTGTGTAATAACTCACTGGTTGAGCGACTTTGCACCGAAAATTTCCGGGGCTAAGCGTGCTACCGAAGCTATGGATGTCCCGTAAGGGATGTGGTAGGGGAGCGTTCTATAGTAGGACTGAAGGAGAATCGTGAGACGCTCTGGACGAATTAGAAGTGATTATGCCGGCATGAGTAGCGATAAAACAAGTTAGAAGCTTGTTCGCCGAAAGCCTAAGGATTCCTGAGCAAGGCAAATCCTCTCAGGGTTAGTCGGATCCTAAGCCGAGGCCGAAAGGCGTAGGCGATGGGAAGCAGGCCTAATATTCCTGCACCACCATGACACGTATGAAACTAGGGGCGACGCAGACATTAAGGACTACCAGCTGATGGATGCTGGGTTAAGCCCGTCGGAGTGCACCAGGCAAATCCGGTGCAACACACTCCCCAGGGTGAACAGGATTCCGTAAGGATGCAAACTGTCCCCGCTGTCTGCCAAGAAAAGAACCTCGAGTGGACAACTCGTGGTGACCGTACCGCAAACCGACACAGGTAGGCGAGGAGAGAATCCTAAGGCGCTCGAGAGAACTCTCGCTAAGGAACTCGGCAAAATTACCCCGTAACTTCGGGAGAAGGGGTGCTTTGAGTAGGGTTTCTGAAAAAAGCCGCAGTGAAATGGCCCATGCGACTGTTTACTAAAAACACAGGTCTCTGCTAAATCGCAAGATGATGTATAGGGACTGACGCCTGCCCGGTGCCAAAAAGTTAAGGTGAGGAGTCAAGGGTAACCGGAAGCTCCGAACTGAAGCTCTGGTAAACGGCGGCCGTAACTATAACGGTCCTAAGGTAGCGAAATTCCTTGTCGGGTAAGTTCCGACCTGCACGAATGGCGTAACGACATGGGCGCTGTCTCGGCGAGAGACTCGGTGAAATTGTAATACCGGTGAAGATGCCGGTTACCCATACCAAGACGGAAAGACCCCGTGAACCTTTACTATAGTTTGATATTGGGTTTTAATGTTGCATGTGTAGGATAGGTGGGAGACTGTGAAACTGGGGCGCTAGCTTCAGTGGAGTCGCACTTGAAATACCACTCTTGTTGCATTGGAATTCTAACTCCGGCACGTGAATCCGTGCCGAGGACAGTGTCAGATGGGTAGTTTGACTGGGACGGTCGCCTCCCAAAATGTAACGGAGGCACCCTAAGGTTCCCTCAGTGCGATTGGAAACCGCGCGTAGAGTGTAAAGGCAAAAGGGAGCTTAACTGCGAGACGGACACGTCAAGCAGATGCGAAAGCAGGGCTTAGTGATCTTACGGTGCTGTGTGGAAAGGCCGTAACTCATTGGATAAAAGGTACTCCGGGGATAACAGGCTAGTCGCCCCCGATAGCTCACATAAACGGGGCGGTTCGGCACCTCGATGTCGGCTCGTCACATCCTGGGGCAGAAGCATGTCCCAAGGGTTCGGCTGTCCGCCGATTAAAGTGGCACGCGAGCTGGGTTTAGAACGTCGTAAGACAGTTCGGTCCCTATCTGGTATGGGCGTAGGATATTTGAGAGATGCTGCTCCTAGTATGAGAAGACCGGAGTGGATGTACCTCTAGTGCACCAGTTGTCACGCCAGTGGCACCGCTGGGTAGTTATGTGCAGAGCGGAGAAACGCTGAATGCATCTAAGCGTGAAACCCGCCTCAAGATAAGATATCCCACAACGTTAAGTTGGTAAGGCTCCTTCGAGATAAGAAGGTTGATAGGCCAGATGTGTACGCCGTGCGAGCGGTTCAGCTAACTGGTACTAATAAGCCGAGGGCTTGATAACTTTTTCTTACTCTACCGACCCCTCATATACATATACAATTGTCAAATATTCTTGTAACGGCTCGGACATCACACCGAGCCATACAAACAGTTTTCCGGTGGCTATAGCGAAGGGGACCCACCCGTACCCATCCCGAACACGGTAGTTAAGCCCTTCAGCGCTGATGATACTTCGGGGGCGACCCCGCGGGAAAGTAGGTCGTTGCCGGGAATCCTCTCGAAAGGCAGGTTCATCACCTGCCTTTTTTCTTTTTTATTCCCAAGAGAAAAAAATGTAAACCAAATTTAGTTAGTCATCGTTAGACAGATGCATAAAATCGATGTAACCATTGTTAGACGGCTAAAAGCAATCACGTAAAATTACAGTTTTCAATTATAATCCTCTTATACAGCATATATTTTTCAAAAAGGAGCACACCCATGAAACCCTATTGCGGAATCCTCATAGCAATTGTTTCCGTATTGATAGCCAGTATGATCGGATGTTCAGGTAGCGATGAAACGTCCGAGGGACCAGAAGAACATCTCGCTACAGCAAATCCAGTCACAGTTGACGCAGGTGACGAAGAATCGGCAGTGCAACTCGCCCTTACCGATACTTATGATAGTATCCGAGCCGGTGCACATCTGATTCTGAACTACGATGCAGCCACCAATTCCTTTAAAGGCACTGTTAAAAATACGACCGATGCCATTTTACCACAAGTTCGCGTCGAAATCCATTTATCAAAAGGCGACGCTACAACAGCGGAACTCGGACCGACAACACCAATCGACCTCGCACCCGGTGAGCAAATCCCCATTGTGCTGATGGCAGAAGGTCCACCCTTTGACATGTGGACGGCGCATCCCGAAGTCGGTCCAATGAGTGGCGGCAGCGGTGAAGGTGGGGCTGAAGGACCCGAAGCCGGTGCTGAAGGCGGCGAACACGGACAAGGTGCCGACGGCGAAGGACCTGAAGGTGGCGGTAATTAAGCCAAGCGCTTCGATGAGGAAAGGGGGCAATACACCAATTGCTCCCTTTTTTCTATACCGACCTTAACCGATTCTGAAAAAATAGACTTTACAGTTCCTGTCTTTCAAAAAGAGGTACATCTATGAAATTAATGCAATATCACACCTCAGAACGATATTACACTTCACTCCTCACATTAGTATTGCTGTTCGGGGTTACAACCCTATCATACGCAGCAAAACCCCCTGAAAACATTCTTAACAACGGTGATTTCGACCTCAATCTTGAAGGGTGGCACCACTGGACACACGCCGATGCCGCTACGCTTTTCCAAATCGAGGGCAAAAAAGCCGAACCGGTCGTCGGAAAAAAAGTTGTTTATGTCAAAATCAGTAAGGCAGGTAATGCCGTGTGGCACGTCCAGTTCTACCAGCAACCCTTCACGCTGGAGAAAGGCACCACCTATACCTACAGTTTGTGGGCAAAGAGCGAAAAACCGAGAACTGTCGTCATGCGCATCCTACATCAAGGTGACCCGTGGAATGAATACGCGCGGCAGACAATCAATCTGTCTGAGGTGTGGACGGAATTCTTCATCACCTTCAAAATGCCCGCAGATGACGTCAGTTCGCGCGCCGGCATCATCATGGGCGGACAAAAAGTCGATGTCTGGCTCGACCACATCCGTCTTTATGAAGGCGAATTCGTCAACGACATTGAAGGTGCCGAACCACACCCCGTTGAACCCACCAATAAGTTGGCAACCACATGGGCAACCCTCAAAGATTTGTAGAAACGCTCTTCTGATCGTGACGTATCTCTTCTTCACTGACATATCTCCAGTAACTGAAAGGCTTTGGACCAAAGAGAGGTTTCCCTTGCATATACCGCCAAAACGATATATAATATACGCCAGGGTTAAATAAAAGTGGTAAGCACTTTGCTTCTACCAGAAGAACACATTGCACATCATGGGTTTACAAACCCAGGAGGTGAACCGATGAAACTTGATTTATTCTTTACGCTCTTCTGCGCGGCAGTCATTGTTTTCGCGTCCGCGTATACAGAAGTAGCACACGCACAATCTCTTGAAGACGGATTAGGCGGACATTGGACCTTTGATAAGGCTGATACCGATGCCAAAATCGCTAAAGATGCTCTCGGTGAAAACGATGGGGAGATTAAGGGTGCCCCGAAAATTGTAGAAGGCATTGTCGGAGACGCACTCAGTTTTAACGGTGAAGAAGATTATGTTGTCATGGGCGCCGCTACCACAGGGCAAGATCTTACCTACGCAATGTGGATTAAACCCACAGCCCTACCGGAGGGCCCTAAAGTTATTATCTGGGACGATGATCCACAGGGGGGTGGCGATTCGTGGCTGGAACTCTTAGCCGATGGCACGATACAGACGCAGAGAGGTGGCGATGGATTCGGTGTTTTCAAAACCGAGACGGCTGTCGAAGCGGGCGAATGGACGCACGTCACGTTTGTTGCTGCAGGTGCGGACGAGAAAAAGTTCCTCTATATCAACGGTGAACTCGATGCCGAGGCGGATGGAAAGATAAACAGTCGCGACACGCGTAGCCATGTTGTTGTTGCAGTCGGACACGACCGTAACGCCTTTATCAAACCGTTCTATTTTGACGGCCTGATTGACGATGTCGCTGTCTATCATCGTGCCTTAGATAAAAAAGAGGTCATGGAAAATTACCAGATCGCCTTTGATGTTGAACCGGCAGGGAAACTCGCGCTCACATGGGGTGCCCTCAAAACGCGCTAAATTCTTTGGATGGGCGGTCGGATGTATCACATTTCATATCTGACCGCTTTCCTAAGCGGGGAAATTTAAGACTATGGCAAAATTGTACACTGAAATTCCGAAAAAACTACAGACGTTCATCGAAAACCAAAAAATTTTCTTCGTCGCAACCGCAACCGCCGATAGCAGAATCAACCTGTCCCCGAAAGGTATGGATTCATTGCGGATCTTGGCGCCAAATCGCGTCGCTTGGTTAAATGTAACCGGTAGTGGAAATGAAACCGCCGCACATGTTCAAGAAAACCCGCGAATGACGCTCATGTTTACCGCCTTTCAGGATAATCCGCTGATCCTCCGACTCTACGGCACTGCGAAGGCGATACACAAAGACGATGCCGAATGGCAAATGCTCTTCCGGTTATTCACGCCGCTCCCAGGGGCAAGGCAGATCTTTGACCTCAACGTCGACCTCGTGCAAACCTCGTGTGGGATGGCTGTCCCGGTTTATGAGTATGTCGGTGAGCGGGAACAACTGAACGCATGGGCAGCGAAAAAGGGCGAAGACGGCGTAAAAACATATTGGAAAGAGACCAACCACACCAGCCTCGATGGAAAACCAACCCGTTTCGCTTAGCAACTTAGGTCGATCCTCAACCGAGGTAGGTGCGGTTTTGCGGCGTACTCGCCCCCGGTGAAGCCCACACGGGCTTCATACCGTTGATTTGGAATGCCACACGGAGAACCTTCATACCGTTGATTCATGCGATCTGCATTCCAACCGCACCGATCTAAAGAGGTGAGGGTATCTGTTCATCAGCAAAAACCGATCGAAAACCCAATCGTTAAAAATATGAAAATATCGTTTATAACCCTCGTTACCCTCTTTATAGCATTCTTACCTGTCGCACACGCGCTGCCACCGGATCCCGAACTCCAAAGCGCGATCCAAACGGCGCAACAGTTCGCCAATCTCAAACCGAGATATACCGCAAGCGAAATAACCGAGTGTGTAACCGATAGTTTTGTCACCCTCGCTAAGAATTGGCGAAACTTGCCCTCTGTGCATCGGCAGAAACTGAAAGGTCTTTTCCTTCGACCCGGACTTCCGGGGAGTTTCTTCGGTGAAATAGAACTCCCAGAGAGATTCGACACACCGCATTTTAGATTCCATTACACGCGTATCGGTCCGCATGCCCCACCGCTTGAGGATTTCCACCCGCGCAATGGCGTTCCCGATTATATTGATCTCTGTGCCGATGCGATGGAACGGGCATATCACGTCCAAATCGACCTGATGGGCTTCAAAATCCCTTACATCGACTTTTGGGCAGCACAAAACGGGGGCAATCATAAATATGATGTCTACCTCTTTACCTTTCCCGCACTCGGTATCACGACCGCAGACTGGTTTGAAGGACGCGTTTTATCCACCGCACTGACCGTCGCTCCCTATTTCATGATTAACTCCCGTATCTACGATTACGTCGGAAAAGCCGAAGGGATCCGTTACCTTGAGACAACCTGCACCCATGAATTCCTGCACGGCGTCCAGTTCGGATATAATGCCTACATGCCGACATGGTTCATGGAAGCGTCCGCGACGTGGATAGAAGTCATGACTTACGATGGCGGTGTTATTGATGATGGCGATACACTCCCAGATCCCGATGAACCCAACGAAACCAATTCCTATAACTATTATATCCATCAACTCCGCCGCTGGTTTCTTATCCCCGATATTTCCCTCGATAGCCGCATCGGCGACCACGAATACGGCTCCGTTATCTGGGCATTGTATATGTCAGAACGGTTCGGATACGACATCGTCCGCCAATTTTACCGGAATGCCACCGATGGCAGTTATCGCGAGATGGGCAATTTCTACGAAGTTTTTACGAATAACGGCACTACGCTGGCTGAGGCGTTCAAGACCTTCACGGTATGGAACTATTTCACGCATACCCGTGCGAACACAGCAACCGGAATGTCGGGCTATAGAAACGCACACCGCTTTCCACCGATCGCTATTCATCCCAACGATATCCACGCCAGTTACCCAGTTCGTACCGATTTCGACTCGGAATCAATGCCAGAGCATTTCTCAGCACGTTATATCGTTTTCCAACCCACAGGTATTATGCCGGAATTCGCAGTCAAAATCGATGGTGCGGATCTCGCGCCGATCAGCCTCCAACACCTCGCACCGGATGATCGGGAGAACATTCAGAGTGAACTGCAAAGGCACGCAGGCACCGGTTTGCGGGGATGGGCTGCCAAATTCATCGTCAAGAAGCGAAATGGGACCACTGAACTCAGGGAGGCGTTTACCTATCACCGTTCCCAAGAAGCACAGATAACCTTCAAAGATTTCGGCGGCGATATTCAGGAGATCGCGCTCATCTTAATTAATATGCACCCCGATGTTGAACGCGTCGTAATTCCGGGTGGGAGTTTTGGGGGCTCTGTCAGTTATATGGCGGGCGCGCCACCGGTAGGCGTGCTCTCAAATGCACAGGTCGTCCAAGGTTCTAACGGACCCCTTGTGACGTGGACTGTTGACGATCCGTCGGGAATTCGAGAAATCGCAATCGTGCGAAAACGCCATATCTTACAGAATGAAACGGATGTCCCGTTGCCTTTTCAGAATCCTGATGAAGTGCTCACCGCTGCCGACCGCGATGGCAACGGTATTCCCGAAGACGATATAGCCATCGTTGGACGTGTTAATGTTACACAAACGCGGTTCGCGGACCCCACCGTCTTTGACGGAATTGATGTCAACAACGAATTCTTTGATCCGAACGACCTCCATTATTACTATGCCGTTGTGCCTGTTGACGCGATGGGACTTATGGGAACACCGAGCATCGTTCCAAACAGTATCACACCGAGTGTGGATACCGTGAGCGGAGCACCTGCCTTCTTCATTCGGACGCAGCCGCACGGGACAGGCGAGTGGAATGTTGAAGTCCAAAGCACATCCCCGTTACAGGCTGCACCCCACCTCATAGTGGAGGGTCCGAATAGAAATGAATACACCGTCTTTTTGACCCAAGCAACCGAGACGAGATGGTTTGGAACACTCCGCACAAACGGATTTCCCGCAACGGGTATCTATCTCTATAAGATTCGTGGGCAAACCGCTGCTGGCGTAACAGGCACTCGGATCTGGCAAGGCAGGACCTTCAATTATGTCGCAAACAGCCAGAACCGAAATGTCATCGTCGCACCGAACCCGCTTTACACAGGACAAGGTAAACACCTCACCTTCTATCCGAAGGGATTAACCGTTGAAATCTACGATGCTTTGGGAAACTTAATTAAAGTGCTGGAGGGTGCCTCCGAATGGGACTGCACGAACGCACGCGGCGAAATGGTCTGCACTGGATTATACTTTTTCCGGGCAACCGATGGAAACGGATTCCAGAGCACCGGCAAATTCAGTGTGATAAAGTAATAAAAGTTGTCAGTTAAAGAGGAGTCTGATGCGCAGTAGGATCTTTTTACCGAAAACCATTATATTTTTTTTGCTGCTTCTCTGTAGTTGTGGAGATGAAGGGCTCATTGACCCCCACGGCGAGACGACGCTCCCACCCCCTGAAACAAGAGGCTTCCAAGCTATCGATCTCCCAACGGCTCCGGGTTCCGCATGGACATACCGCAATGTTGACACCAATCAGGAATTCACCGTGCGCGTCGAAGGCACACGCGATATCAGTGGCACAACGCATCGACAACTCACCATCAGTGAACTGACCACCGGAGAACCCGACCAATTCAGTGTTGAGGCTGTTGACCACTTAGCGGCGAACGCGTATTATTTGCGGATAGAAACCGAATTTTTTGACGGATTCTCGTTCCCAATTTTTGCGACCTATTTTTCTAAGACCCATCGAGCGTTGACGGAATCCGCGTTTGACATGTACCTTCCAGATTTTGATAATCCGGGTTTTCTGAGCATATCTCACCGAAAGCATTTTCCGCCGCGCCGTCTCTGGGATTTTCCATTGGAAGTCGGGAAAGAGTGGGTGGTTTTTGAGAAGACCGCTGGAATACCTGTCACAGTCACGCGCTATGTAGTGAGCGACAACGAGCGGGTTACCGTTCCCGCTGGTAGTTACACAACGTATGTCGTTCACGAAGAGGTCGTTTACGGAGATAGTCCAGAACCCTCGGTGTTCTTAATTAGTCCACCCGCAATTTATTGGATCGCACCCGCCGTTGGGGTCGTCCAGTATCGTTACAGTCGCTATCGTGCCGTTGATGAACCGTTGTCACAAACCTTCGCGTTAAAGAGCGTGCATCTGCCAGCACCGAATGCGGATTAGGGTTCCAAAAAATGAATAGCTACTTATCACATCGGAATATCCCAATTACCATCATCGGTGGCGGGATACACGGTGTGTCTATCGCACTCCGGCTGCTCCGCGATATACCCGCAGCAGCGAAACACCTCGCGGTTGTCGATCGGCATTCACACCCCCTCACCCAATGGCGGTCTAAAACCGAACGCCAAGGCATGACGTTTCTCCGCTCTCCCGCTGTTCATCACATTACACCCGATGCGCTCGGTATCGTTGAATACGCTGAACGTCACAACCGAACGAATGCGTTGGCACCTCCGTATTCTCAACCCTCCACGCAACTTTTTTGGGATTTCTGCAAAAGTACGCTCGCTGAACTCAGAGAACATCGGGTGTATTATCAGTTTGATGTGGCGAAATTGCGGTGGGACAAAGGGGCAGGTAGATTTCCGTTCCGACTCATCTCGACAAACAGTGAAGGCTTTCGGAGCGGTTGTGTTGTCCTCGCCATCGGGAGCGATGACTGCGCTTACGTTCCACCTGAGTTGGTCCAATGGCAACGCCGATACCCCGATCAGATTTTACACGCCTCCGAATTTTCGGTGGATGGTGCGGATAAGCGAGACGATAAGGGAAGCCGAATCGTTATCGTTGGCGGTGGATTGACAGCAGGGACACTTGCAAAAAGTCTCAGTGAACGCGGGCATGATGTAGCACTGATTGCTCGGAAGGGGTTAAAGACGGAGCAGTTCGATTTTCCGCCGGTATGGTTAGGTCCCAAAGCACTCGCTAAATTTGCAAGCGAAACAGATTTTCAGCGGCGTTATGAGATAATTCAACAGAACAGAGGCGAAGGAAGCATCACGCCCGATATTATGGCGGCTTTGTTGAATACGCCGAAGGTTGACATCTATCCCGAAACCCGTATCCATAACATCACGACCGAAAAGGAAGGTCTGCCTACCCGAAGGCTGCGGGTTGAAACCACGTGTAGTGTTATGACGGATGTGTCTCGTGTCATCTTTGCCACAGGGTATAGATTTGATCTGCGTCGTTACGGATTTTTAACGGAATTACTTGCGCAGCACCAAATCCCGCTTGTCTGCGGACTCCCGCAACTTGATACCGATTTACAACTCCATCCGATTGAGAACCTATTCGGATCTGGCACCATCGCGCAACTTCAAATCGGCCCGGCTTCAGGCAACATCGCTGGCGCGAATCTTGCCTATGAACGCCTCCGAGAAAAACTACTCTCCCATCTGTAGGAGCGAACTGTGCTCGCGACGCGCGCGAAGGGATAACGGCACTGAGAACAGAAATGCCATTTGTAGGAGCGAGCTGTGCTCGCGACGCTTCTGAACTGCTGACCGCAAGGTAAATTAAAAAATTATCGCGTCAGTGCGTATGCAACCACGTTCATCCCCTGTTCAAATGCCCACTTCCGCTGCTCCTCACCACCCGGTTCACACGGTCTACCTTCCCATGCGCAATTCAGGTCGCTCGGAGAGAAATAGGCAATCACACGGTCATCGTCCATGATTGCCTCGTCATAGTCGCAGACATCACGGATAAGTTTGTCACCCCCGAGGTACTCATCGTGCTCGTAGAGGGTATGGTAAATCGGATGACTCATCTCCAGTCGTTCAAAATTCTTTTCCGGATAGACCTGCCGCATCATGTCATAGATATGCGGACGCAAGCCGCCGCGGTAGTTGTTCAAGCGTGCATCGCAATCTTCGACGTGGAGGAAACCACCCCGTTCAAAATATTCCCGCAACTTGCGGACCTGTTGCGGAGAAAGCCGAATCCCGACATGTCCTGTCATATAGAGGAACGGATAGGCGAATAAACCTTCATCGTCAATGTCAACATATTGCGGATGCTCACGCACCTCCACATTGATTGTTGTATTGGCGGCGAGGACCTTAGCAAATTGCAAATCCGATTGCCAGTAATAGTAATTGACAATATTCGTATACCAATCGCCACCGGGGTACTTGAGTCGAACAAACGTAAACTTTTCACCCGTCGGATTCATCTCAGGATAGTGATGTTCAATCCGCCCGTATCGTCCGTAGTGATAATCTCCTGCTGCGTCATAAGGGAGATATTCTCGGAACCGCCACTGGGCATCTGCTGGCAAAATCAACGTATCGGCGGCAAGTGCAGCGGCAGCCAGTCCAACGGAACCTTTGAAAAAGGAACGTCGCGACAGTCTTTTGGTTTCCAGTTTCGATGCTGCGCTGGATATAAGTTCCCGGTGTTTGTTATCAACATCCGATCTCTTCCGAGGTTCCGGGCGTCTATTAATGTTTGACATGACCTTTCCTCCTCTCATTCCGCTTATTTTCTTACTGTTCGATGTGTTCGTAGCCAGAGACAGGATTTAGGATTTTAATTTTCCTGTTCAGTTTCCTTAATGATTGTATCAATACTTGGCATTGAACGTTTGTCCCGATCTGGAAAGTAGTCGCCAGCCAAAGGTTCACATTGTGAAAGAAACCGAGAAAAACCAATCGGACCGAGTTCATCTTTAAGATACTTAACCCCAACTTCATAAACCTCAATATCTGTCATTTTTTGGGTATCCACTTGACAGGGAGCGGTTCCCCATGCTTTCATACATGGCTGCTCTGCCCCTTGAGCACTTTGAATCTCCTTTACAATTGTATCCATATCTGGTTGGGGAAGTTTGTGTCGATCTACAGAATAATCACCCTTACCCAGATCACCTTTTGAAAAAAAACGCATCATTCCAGTGGGACCGAATTTATCAATAAGGAGTTCAATGCCAAGTTCATAGATCTCAAGATCCGTCATCTTGTGAGCGTCCATTTCTAATAATCTCCTGTAACCACGTGTGTGGATTTTCAACTCGGACATGAAGTTGTTCAGAAACACGTTTCGCTCTTCTCACGAATCGGTCGTCAGTTGTCAACAAAATATCTGCAGGACCACTTTCAGCGGAGGCAATATGTAGGGCATCAAAGGATTTAAAACCCAAGGATTCAAGCGTAGTGGCTCGTGATATCTCTGCTTCCGTGAGTAAAATAAATTGGTTAGCACGCGCGAGTAAGGATCTTACTCGGAGACGTTGGCTAAAATTAAGGTTCCTGTTAACTTCAATTTCTAAGACTGTACTAACGAGCCATCTCCATTCCCCTTGGCGAAAGGTTTCAAGGATTGTACCAACGGCTTCAGTTTCACGTCGAACTCGGTCTTGCGTTTGATCGTCAAAAAAGCGGCCCAAACAGCAGGTATCAAGATAGATTTTCCAGAATTGAGTGTCAGTTTGCAAGTCTTCCGTCTCTGATTTGTTTCTTTCGACTTAAAGTAACGTGTGTTTCTTCCGATACCTGCTATAGGATATCTCTTTGCTCTATTATAACTTAAAAACGTGAAAAAATCAAGATTGCATCCGAAATGGCGCGTCCCTGTTGTCTCGGCATCGGACGTATCCGACGATTCCCGCGGGCAGTCTTCGCGTTCTTCTCTACTCGCGCTTTTTTCTTTACTTGTGTCTTTTCCCCTTCCGATGCATCACGCGAGGTATCAGACGCAGCCGCTTTCTGTTTGACGCTCACGACCTCATCTCGGATAACTAACATCGATGAATTGCCGCCGTCAAGATTCAGCGCATCCGTCGCACCCCATTCCAGAAACAGTTCCGCCAGCCGTGTCAACATGACACCACGTCGAACGCCTGCCTCTGCCGCCGTTATCGTCACAAAAAGGAGGGTGCCGTCCGCCTTTTTACCGACGGCTGTCCGTGGATGCCAGAAACTGTGAAATGCCCGATCGAAACCCTCTCGCTCGTATGCCTGTGTGGAAGACGTGGTCCCGTCCTGCAGCAGTAACGGACCTCCGCCGACAATATGCACGAAACTTGCCCATAAATTACTATCCCCGACGCGTTCAGGAATGATTGTCTCACGAATTTGAACGCCATCACCTTCAGCGATATGTGATAAGAGTTCACCACGTTTCTTACCGCTTGCAGATAAAACGTAACCGTCCGCCGGAATCCGCAAACTCCCTTGCCCCTCGTGGATACCGACCACTTCCCCATTTCTCACAACGACTTCTACGCCATCCGGCATCGTCAAGGTCACGATGTGGAAATGTGGACGGTAAAGGACCAATTCGTTTCTACCGCGGTTCCGATTCATACCGTCAATTCGCAACGCCTCTCCGCTCGGTAGAACGAGTTCCTGCCGCAGCGCAATCCTGTCGATGTAAGCTTCGATTTTTCCGTCAACCCTTCGGAACCCGATCACCGCTCTGCCCTGTTCCGGCTCACTGACCCATTCACCGTCAATCTTCAATGCCCCGACGGACTCACCACGGAACGTCCCCACCATCTCAAAGAAACCACCGTTTATTGCAGCGAGTGCCTTGTGCCGTCGCGCAAGCGACACCAATGTTTCCGTCCCGATCCCCGCACTCAACGCTCGGTATGGACGGATGTCTACAGCCTCTGGCGACACCGCAAGGATGTTCGTTAACATACCCTTGTCTTGTATCTGTCGATGCACAATTCCCCGCGCAACCGATTTTGTTACATCCATCCGCTCACGATCCGTAAAGGAGCGGAAGTAATCGATTATTTTGTTGACGGATCCCGTCTGCCCCAGTCGAATCCCGATACTGAAGATCAGCAAAAAGCCGATTATTGTCCACGTGCGTGGGTAGCGTCTGATAAAACGGAAGCACCGCCGCCCTAAATACGTAATATCAAACATTTTTTAATTATTCCTTGCGGTTCGGTGAGGTGGGATCTGGGATTTGGCGTTCATTTCCGTATATCTGCGGAAATCCGCAGAAACACCCAATCAATACGCAGAAATACCCAAGCAAAAACACCCCAAGCAAAAACACCTCCACTACGTTACGGACTACGCGATTAGGTTGAAGATTCCTTAAAAGTTGGATAATGTAGGTGTTACTTCAAGACCAACACTGATAATAAATAGGACTTACAGAATGCCTGAGTAGGTGTGGCTTCCAGGAAAGACCCATCGCGTGGTAATAGTCTGTGATGTTGTGTGAATCCTATCTACAAAACTTCAAAACCCGTAGCACGTAACGAAGTGGAGTGCGGATTTAAGGAACGCCCGTAAAAGTCTAAACGCACGAAGTTTAACCGCAAGGTAAGTTAGAAATCCGTTTTTCCCATTCGTCGCAGGTTGCGTGTGTGCGCCGCACCGAGGCGCCGATATAATTCGTCGGATCACCCAGTGCTTCGCGCTGCGGTTCCGTCAACTTATCAAGGAACGGACGAAACGTTTCATCTTCCCACAACAACCGCGTCAAACTCTTTCCAGTCTCATGCACCTGTCCGATCAACTTCCGGGTATGGTCATAAGCATCGGGAAACCCGTAATACGCCATCAACAGATAGATAGGTTCCGCAATCGTATCCTCCGCACTCAGTGCGAGGTTGCGCCGCATGTTATCCGCTTTCACGTCCATCTCCTCCAACGCACGCCGGAGTCGATAGATCGCGTAATCGAACGCCGTGAACAGTTCCGTCACAAAACGGCTTGATGCCGAATTCGTCAAATCGCGTTGATGTTCCAAGATACTATCCATAAAGACAGTCTGCATACGCGGCACAAACGCCTTCCACAAACTTTTGATGTTCTCATATGTCTCTGGATTCACTTTATGCGGCATCGTCGAGGAGCCGACCAACTGCGGATTGTATTTCCTACCCACTTCAGCGATTTCAGTCCGGTAGAGGTGTCGCATATCGTCTGCGAAGTTCGCAAGCACTGTATACGCCGCCGTAATCTGATACGCCAGATCCGAGATAAACTCCGGCTCCACACACTGTGTTGACGTATGTGTATCGGACGGTTTCAAACCAAGCAGTGCGAGAAAATCCGCCTCAATCTGCTCTGGATGTTCATGGATCAGCGTGAGTCCGTTGAACGCCCCGACCGCCCCCGAGAATTGACCTCGAAGGTTTTGTCCTGCTCTGTGAATCTCTTCGATTCGGGTGCCGAGACGACTCACATAAAGTGCCAGTGCATAACCGAACGTCGTCGGCTCCGCGTGTTGACCGTGTGTCCTACCGATTTGCACCGTCTCTGCGTGCTCACGCGCCAGACCAATCAATTGCTGTTCCAGCGCAACCAAATCAGGAATGATGACGTTTTCCGTGAGGGCTTTGAACCGCAAAGCAGTAGCCGTATCCAGAATGTCCGCAGAAGTCGCGAACAGATGGACATACGGGCGCGCTTCCGGACTAATGTTCCGCCGAATCACATTGACGAGTGAACGGATATTGTGTCGAATACGCGACTGTTCCTCGTAGACCTCTTCCGCCGTTACCCTGTCTACAGCTGCCTCTACTTCATCAGCGATCGCAGCAGAACACACCCCATAATTTGCCAAAGTGCGCACCAACGCCGCCTCCACCTTCGCCTGATATGTAACATATCCTGCCTCAGAGACATACGGTAGCAACCGTTTCATAAAAGTATCATCACCGCCATAGTACCTAAAATCCAGCGGACTGACGGCTTCAAAAAGTTCCATAAAATATTCTCCATGAGAGCGGAGAGAACCCCACCCCTTCATCGTTATTTTTTTCAATTATACACGCGATTTAGCGGAATGTAAAGCGTTTGTTTCCCATAACAGGGATCTCCAAATCCCAACTTTTCACCTGAGACGGACAGTAAACCGAGTTTGTAGTAGGGCAATTCATTGCCCGTCTCTCAGGTCTATAGATATCCAAAACTCTCTTCCACCGACGCGTGGTCCTCGTTCTCTGCTGGCGAGGTTTCCTAACCTCGATTTATCCATAACCGCGGTAGGTGCGGTTTCCCAACCGCACCCAGCAATACCCAAAGAATCCATCGAAATATATAGATCGGCAGTCCCAGCGGGGGATATATGTATAGGCCGTAACAGAAATTTGAACGCTTTTGAATGTGAATAAGGCTTAGGCTTCCCCTAAAAATTGATTCTCTACTTGACATCAGTTAGCGAAAATGCTATAATGTATTATACCTGTTCACAAATGAATCATCAGAAGCACAATTAGCGTTCACGAATAAAATGTTACACTTTTCACCAAATTATTTTTTTTCCTAACAAAGAATCGAAACCGAGAAACACCCAAGAACCCCACGCCCCCACTGGGTTTACAACCGAAAACCCTACAGAAATTCCGATTTAAAAATGTTATAAAAACGTAACATTTTATACGATTTGTGTTAATTAATATCTCATAGTGTTAATCTCATGCAAGAACGAGGTATTTGAGTTTCATAAAAGGAATGCCAAGGCGAGAGCAGACGGAACACCTTTTCATCTCATAAATTTGGACAGCGATGACGGATAAGACTTTCTAATCGGGGATGTTGGGCATAGTAACTGTTTGGGCATTCTGTTTCGGTGGAATACTTCTTGCACAGCGAAATCCGAGCCAACTGTTCGTGTTTATCGGGGTATCGCTGCCGCGACTTGCTACATGGGCAGGTCCAGGTGTATTCCAAGAACCGCCACGCGACACGTGCGCCGTCTCAACACTCGTAAAGTTTTCCAGCGACGCCTCAATATCGGAAACACCAGCGATCGGATTTTTCTTCGGAGAATTTCTATAAAAGTCCTCGTCAAACTCGTCCAAGCAGTGTTCCCATACGTTCCCACCCATGTCATACAAGCCGTATCCATTCGGTAAATAACTGCCGACAGGCGAGGACTGTCGTCCATAATACCCGTAGTTTGCCTTACTCGGATCTCGCGAATCGCCCCATACATAGCGTTTACCTGCTACACCACCGCGCGCCGCTTTCTCCCATTCCGCCTCCGTTGGGAGTCGCTTACCTTTCCACTTCGCATAAGCCATCGCTGCGTACCAACTCACATAGACAACCGGATGATTGGCTTTCTCATCGGGATAGTCATTTCCATTCCAGAGTTGAAGATAGTTACCGTTATGGTATTTGCCGGGGATGTTTTCTTTGCTCCACTCTGGGTTCGCATCAATGAACGCCTTGAATTGGGCGTTAGTTACCTCATAAGCATCAATATAAAACTCGTCAAGATAAACGGTGTGCATAGGCGTTGCATACATGAGTTCTTTGCTACCCATCTGAAACTCGCCTGCAGGAATCTTTACCATTTCAGTAGCAGCTTTTTCCAATTCCTGTGCTGATACAGTGCCATGCCCTAAAGACTGCAGTGCGCGCGTGAAGTCTATGGCTGCTGCTTTATGGTGTCCGAGTCCTTCTTTTGCTTTTCCACGACTCTCATAGGCTGCGGTGAAACCAGAGTTGTGTTCGATGGCTGTATTAAAATCTTCTATTGCGCCGTTATACGCAGCAAGTGCCGCCTTTGCAACACCGCGAGTGTGATAGGCGGAAGCGTTATCTATTTTTAGTTGAATGGCTTTATCACTGTCCGAGATCGCTTCATAATAGTGTTTCTGCGCTTCAGAGATTTTCCCTTGTTCCGTTTTGAGTTGACCAAGAAGGTATTGCGTCCATCCGCGTCCGTTGTAATGTGAGCTATCGTTCGGATCTAACTTGATGGCTTTGGTATAATCTTTTATCGCAGTTTTATACTGTTTACGGGCTTTACTAAATTCCCCTTGTTTCATGTTCAATTGTCCAAAACGGTGCTTTACCTGTCCACGCCTGCTATAATTCATGCTATCGTTCGGGTCTAACTTAATGGCTTTGGTATAATCCTCTATCGCCGCTTGATACTGTTTGTGGGCTTCTGCTGCATTGGCTTGCTCGACTTCATATTTACCGTATTGAGACCGCGCATGCCCGCGCCCGTGGTAGTTTTCATCATTTTCAGAATCTAATTCGATGGCTTTGGTATGGTTCTTTATAGCGGCTTGATGCTGTCTCCGAGCTTTAATGATGTTCCGCTCGTACTTGCCGATAGCTTCACCATAGTGGGACATCACATACCCGCGCACTCTGTAGGCATAAGCAAACTCTGGGTCCGATTCAATGGACTTATTGAGTTCAAGTATTGCGGCCCTATCGTCATTGTCTTGATATTTATTTTCGCCTCGTGCGTAATAGGTATAGGCACGTACCCGTTTCTGTTGATACCACTTCACCAATGGTTCACTTTGGGCGGGTTGAGAAAGCAGTGCCTTAAGCGCGTCTGAAGGAACAGCGTAACTGTAGAAGTCACCGACGCGGGAACTGATGCCGATGACTTCGCCTCTATCGTTTAGGACAGGTCCCCCGCTGTTCCCTCTGGCAGTGTCTGCTGTTGTTTGTATCCATCTATCTTTATATCGACTGTTCCATACAATCCCTTCCGTTAGTTTATAGTCCCCACCCCCCGGATAGCCTATGGCGTAAACAGTCTCACCTTTCGTAACAGCACCACTATTACCAAGGCGGAGCGGTACACCTTCACCCGCGATTTGTAAAATGACGAGATCGTTTTCTATGTCAAATGCGGTGACCCCTTCAACAGTCCAGATTGCTTCATTGTCGCTGAGTTTTGCGAAAATAATACCGGGACTTGAAACAACGTGCATGTTCGTCACAATCTTATCGGGCGCCACAAAAAAACCGCTCCCTGCCCCTATATTCAACCAATTTCTTGCGTCTGTAAACAGACTACCGCCTGTAATACGGACGACAGACGCTTTTCCTTTCTGGGTTACGAGGTCTGCTGTGAGCGTTGGAAGTTTTTCCGAAAGGTTCTGCTGCTCCGTTTTCGCACATGAGAAGAGGAGCACCACAGTGAATAGCGTGAGTAAACCTTTTCTATTCAGTTGCATAGATTCATATCCTTGAGTTCAGTGTCTACCGAAAGACTTGTTACAATACCTCTCGATAGGTGAGGTGTTGCTTGGGGGTTTTCCTCCTAACCTCGTTGATCTATAGTGTATTAGTATCCCATCGCAAGTTATATATCTTTTGTTTCGCTGGGATTCAAGAATCTTCGGTAAAAATTCTACTCTATTGGTTGTCTACCAAATCTCACGCTGCGTAAAGAAATATTTGACATCCCCCGTGCAATATGGTATTATAATTAATAAGTAAATCCCTAAAATAAGTTTTAATCAAGTTTGACGAGACTTGCATAGCATTTACAACAATAGCAGGCATCGTTCAAACCGGACACGGACAGAAAAATGCTTACGACACCGACATTGCAATATAAGGAGCTTGTGCGCTACAACGCCCCACACCAAGACAACCTTCGGGCTGTCTCGGGTTCGCGCGCCATATCCATTATTATTATTGCTATTCGTCGTGCTGTGGTGGGCTAATCACGCGCAGAAAAGAAGTTTCTATTACAACGCCCATCGCTGAAGCAGACGATTTCAGTGAGGGTGTTTTCTTTTTTAACGAGATAGCAGATCGGAACCTTTAACTTTTCTGTAGGAGGGAACTCCGATTCCCGACTTCTAAATTATTCTAACGAAACAGGTCCAGGAGGCGAATAGTAAAAAAATGTTTGAAGAGGTATCATCCCAATTCACGTTTGCTGAAAGGGAAAAACAGATATTGGAATTCTGGCGTGAAAACGACATCTTTCAGAAAAGTATGGAGATGTATAAAGACGCGCCGCCGTTTGTTTTTCTCGAAGGACCCCCGTTTGCGAATGCACCGCCCGGCGTGCATCACGTCCTCGCACGTATCATGAAAGATGCCGTCTGCCGTTACAAGACGATGACGGGGCATTACGTCCACCGAAAAGCCGGTTGGGACACACACGGACTTCCCGTTGAATATCAGGTCGAAAAGCAACTCAATATTACAAACAAAGCCGAACTCGAGGCGTACGGCGTTCAGAACTTCATCGAAAAATGTAAGGAGAACGTCTTCCAATACGAACAGGATTGGCGACAGATGACAGAACGCATCGGATATTGGGTTGATCTGGATGATGCTTACATCACGCTGTCGAACGATTACATTGAAAGCGTCTGGTGGGTCCTCCGACAAGCGTGGGATAAAGAACTCCTGTATCAAGGGTATAAGGTCCAACCGTATTGCTATCGGTGCGGCACAACCTTAGCGAGCCACGAAGTCGCGCAGGGTTACCAAGAAGTCTCCGACCCGTCTATCTTCGTCCGCTTCCCGCTGAAAAACAGGGAGCATACCTACCTACTCGTCTGGACGACGACCCCATGGACGCTGCCCTCTAATGTCGCTGTCGCTGTCGGTGAGGATTACGATTACGTTTCTGTTGAAGAAGCCGATGGACGACATCTCATTCTCGCAAAGGAGTGTATATCCAGTTTATTCGGAGAGGATCCCCCGAAAATCGTCGAAAACTATAAAGGCAGGGACCTCCAAGACTGGGACTACGAACCCTTGTTCGATGGCGGACAGCATCCGGAAAGATCCCACTACATTGTCCCCGGTGATTTCGTGACGACGACAGAAGGGAGTGGCTTGGTCCATATCGCTCCGGCTTTCGGACAGGACGACTACGAGATCGGACAGAAATATGGGCTGCCGCTCGTGCAATTGGTCGGTCCCGACGGCAGGTTTGTCCCGGAAGTTAAAGATGCGTGGGCGGGTGAATACGTCAAAGACGCCGATCCAAAGATCATCGAAAACTTGGACGGACGCGGACTCTTATTTAAGGCTGCCGAGTATACGCACCAATATCCGTTCTGTTGGCGGTGTGATAACCCCTTGCTCTACTATGCCCGTGAATCGTGGTTCATCAAGACGACCGCCATCCGGGATCAGATGCATCAGCACAATCAGCAAATCAACTGGTATCCCGAGCATATCAAAGACGGACGTTTCGGCAATTGGCTGGAAAACAATATCGACTGGGGATTGAGTCGTGAACGCTATTGGGGCACTCCCTTGCCGGTCTGGGTGTGTGACGACTGCGGACATACGCACTGTGTCGGCAGTATCGCCGAATTGCAGGAACTCAGGACGGATGTGCCAGATGATATTGAACTCCACCGTCCTTATGTAGACGACGTTGTCCTCGCGTGCGAGAAATGCGGTGGCACGATGCATCGCGTCCAAGATGTCATTGATTGCTGGTTCGACTCGGGTTGTGCACATACTGCACAGTGGCACTATCCTTTTGAGAATAAGGAGATGCTGGAGCAGGCGTATCCGGCAGATTTCATCTCCGAAGCCATCGATCAGACCCGTGGCTGGTTCTACAGTCTCTTAGCGACAGGGACACTCCTCTACGACAAACCCGCCTACAAAAACTGCCTCTGTCTTGAGTTAATTATGGGACCCGACGGCCAAAAGATGAGCAAGAGCCGAGGCAACACAGTGGATCCGTGGACAATTCTGAACGGACAAGGCGCCGATGCGATGCGCTGGTATATGTTCACCGCAACCACGCCGTGGACCCCCCGCGCTTTCAAAATAGAGGGCATTGATGAAGCAATGAAGAAGTTCATGGGAACGCTCCAGAACGTCTATAGTTTCTTCGTCATGTATGCCAACCTTGAGCAGATCGATGTCTTACAAGACGCACCGCCTGTTTCAGAACGCGCCACGATAGACAGGTGGATCTTGTCTCGTCTCCACACCCTCACTGACAGCGTGCGCGACGAGATGGAAAATTATCATCTCACGAATGCACCGCGCGCCATTGAGGCGTTTGTGGACGACCTCAGCAACTGGTATGTCCGCCGCTCCCGCGACCGCTTCTGGGGTGCAGAAGCCGGACCCGACAAGCATGCCGCCTACGCCACGCTTTATGAGGTACTCGTAACCGTTGCGAAACTCGCCGCCCCCTTCGTTCCGTTTTTGGCGGATGAACTCTATCGGAACTTGGTATGTTCACTGGATACTAAGGCACCCCTCAGTGTGCACCTCGCGGAATATCCAGTTGCGGATGCCGCACGCAAAGACCTCCAGTTAGAAGCCGATATGGATTTCACACGCGAAGTCATTAGCATGGGACATGCCGCTCGCAACCGTTCCGGCATTAAGACGCGCCAACCCTTGGCGGAGATCACCCTCGGTGGACTCTCCGACGCCGAGAAAGCGACTGTGAAACGTTTGGCAGACCTCATCCACGATGAGCTTAACGTCAAAACGATCGACTTCACAGAGAGCTTGGACGCTTTCGCACAGGTGACACTCAAACCCAACTTCAAGGTATTGGGACCCAAATACGGTAAGGGTGTGCAAGCCATCGCCAAAGCATTCGCCGCCGCAGACGCAGTCGCCTTGAAAGCAGAGTTGGAAGCCGCGGGCAGTTTACAGGTTGAAGCGTCAGGAGAAACTTACACCCTTGAGCCGTCTGAGGTTGATGTGCAGACCCAGAATCGGGAGGGTTTCTTTGTGGAAGCCGACACCAAGAAATTCGTCGCATTGTCAACGGAATTGACGCACGCGTTGACGTTGGAAGGCTTGGCGCGCGAGTTCGTCAATAAGATCCAGAATATGCGCAAGGATGCCGATTTTAACGTCTCCGATCGGATTAAACTCAGTCTCTGTAATACGTCTCCACTTCTGGATGAGGCGTTTCAAGCACATCGAGACTATATCCTCCGCGAGACCCTTACGACAGCAGTCGTAGATACACCGGGTGAAAACGCCTTCACCCTTGCCCAAAAACTGAACGGCGAACCCGCAACCTTGAGCGTTGAACAGATTTAGTCGGCTCGTTTCTCCATTGACGAAAGGGCTCACCCGTTACTGGGCATAGGCACAGATATACTAAAGTTTGGGCAATTCGTGTCATGTGTAAGTTGAGTTTCAAACGTCTATTTGTTTTTCTTTGAGTCTTATACACTGATCGAACGCATAGAAAACTCCCGCACTCCAGCGGAGTGCTATGTCTATAGAAATCGGTGTTCCCAAACTCCCGCACTCCAGCGGCGTGCTATGTGTCTCGGTCTATTGAAAATTGTCTAAGGTTTAGAAAATATAGTTAGGTACTGTTTGTATATGGATTTCATTGAAGCACTCTCTACAGATAACTTAACCTCCATAAGAGCAGCCCCTAAAACTGACGTTCACTCCCATGCGTTCTTAAGTACACGATTGGAGAATCTGGAACGCTGGCTGGGGCAGCCCCTAAAGCACCCTCCTTCTAAGATGAAAGGACTTGAGGGGATGATGGAATACATAAACGAAGTCTTATCCCATCACATAATAACCCCCGAGAGTTTTAAGTTTGTCGTATCCTCAGGCGTGCGCGATGCAATACAAGATGGCGTTGTTGTGCTTGAGATGAGTTTTGACATTCGGATGGCTGAATACTATCCAGATGCATTAGTTGGAGCGCAGATGTTTCTTGAGGCGTTAGCTGAAGAATATGGGGCGCAGATTGGTCTGCATCCAGAACTCGGTTTTCCTCGAACACATGCTGACGATCCGAAGTTGGTGGCATTGGCACACGAAGCCGTAGAATTGGGTATATTTCAATCCATCGACCTGTATAGTTATGAAGAAGCGTGTGCTCCTGAAGCCGTGAAGCCTTTGTACAAAAAGGCACGCGAAGCGGGGATGAAGCTCAAGGCACACGTTGGAGAGTTTGGGGGTGCAGAAGAAGTCCGGCGGACTGTCGAAGTCCTTGACTTAAACGAGGTTCAACACGGCATTGGTGCCGCAGAATCGGTTGAAGTCATGCGGTGGCTTTCGGAGAATCGGATACAATTGAACGTGTGTCCAACAAGCAACGTGATGTTAGATGCTGTGCCGAATCTCACCTCACATCCGATTCGCATCTTATTCGATAACGGCGTCCGCGTGACAATTAATACAGACGATCTGATGATATTCGGTCAGAGCGTCTCCGAGGAATATCGGAATCTCTATCAAGCGGGTGTCTTCAGTGCTGAAGAATTGGACAATATTCGGCGCGGGTCCCTCGAAGGCGATCCTTAAATTGCTACCATATGCAAGTGGACTTGACAAATAGTAGAACTATATGCAAACGGACTTGACAAATAGTACACTATATGGCGAAAACTTCGTCGTGGCACACGATGTAGATCGCGCTTTCACAAACACCTACAACGGCATCCAAGTTAAGTTTATGAGTTTGGATACGTTGATTGCTGAAATATGCCCCTCCAAGACATAAAAAACTTGCCTTAAAACCGAATTTTTGCTATACTACCGTTTAAAATAAATATTTCTAAAACCTGTCTTATAAATACCAATTTCTGTGGCGGGGTTTCCGCGCCTCAGTCCCGACTTTTTACGAAGTATAAAATTACTGATAGGAATGAAAGGAGATTCCGTTTATGCAAGATTTTTCGTATGTTGCCGCGCAAACGCTATCGGAAGCCGTTGCCCTGCTTGATGAAAACGGAGAAAAAGCGCGCATCTTGGCGGGTGGCACCGACCTCATCGTTAATGTCCGAGAGGGACGTCGAGACGTTGACTTGATGATTGATGTCAAATCTGTCCCTGAGGTGAACGTCTTAGATTACGATGCAAACACCGGCTTAACGCTCGGTGCCGCGGTCGAATGTTATAAAATTTATGCCGTTGATGCCATCTGCGATGCCTATCCCGGTTTAATCGACGCAACCAAAATTATTGGTGGCACTGCCATCCAAGGACGCGCCGGCGTTGGAGGTAATCTATGTAATGCCTCACCCGCTGCGGATTGCATACCGCCGCTAATTGTACTGAATACGACCTGTGTCATTGCCGGTCCAAACGGCGAGCGTGAACTCCCCGTCGAACAGTTCTGTACAGCCCCCGGGCAAACCGCTCTGGAAAACGGCGAGATGCTCGTCTCTCTAAAGATACCAGCACCCGCAAGCAATTCCAGTTCCTTCTATCTCCGGTTTATCCCGCGCAATGAAATGGATATCGCTGTCGTCGGTGCCGGTGCTTCTGTGACACTTGATGATGCCAAAGAGACAATCGTCTCTGCACGTATCGCACTCGCTGCTGTCGCCCCCACCCCGCTCTTTGCTGAGGAAGCCAGCACACTCCTCGCAGGTCGCGAGGTTTCTGATGCCGCGATTGATGATGCCGCACAAGCTGCACAAGCCATCGCACGCCCGATTAGCGATATGCGTGGGACTGCCGAGCAGCGGACACACCTCGTCGGTGTGCTGACGCGACGCGCACTCAACGGCGCAATCCAGAGAATCCGAGATTAAAAAAATGAAAGGAACCATACTATGGCGAGAAAATCGCACGTTCAAACCACTATCAATGGCGAAACAGTAGAATTTCTCTGCGAATCCCGGCAAAGCCTCCTCGAAGTTCTCAGGGATGAACTCTACCTTACAGGTGCTAAAGAGGGATGCAACAACGGAAATTGCGGTGCTTGCAGTGTCATCCTCGACGGCAGACTCGTCAATTCATGTCTCGTCCTCGGCGTAGAAACTGAAGGCAAATCTGTCGAAACCATAGAAGGTCTCGCGGACCCCGACAAGCTGCACCCGATCCAAGACGCATTCTTGGAAAACGCTGCACTCCAGTGCGGTATTTGCACACCCGGCTTTATTATGAGTGCCAAGGCGCTCCTGGATAGCAACCCGAATCCAACCGAACACGAAATTCGGTACTGGTTAGCGGGGAACCTGTGTCGCTGTACCGGCTATGATAAAATCGTCAAAGCGGTGATGGATGCCGCTAAGGAAACCTCTGCTTAAGTTCATACAAACGCAATCTCATAAATCGGAGGTATATGCGTAATGACTGAAAAGAAAGAATATAAAGTCATCGGCACCCGCCCCATCCGCCATGACGGCGTCGACAAAGTTACCGGTCGCGCACTTTACGGGGCAGATTTCCAAATGACCGGACTCCTGCATGGGAGGGTCCTGCGGAGCCCACACGCCCACGCGAGAATCGTATCGATTGACACCAGTCGTGCCGAAGCCTATCCCGGCGTTAAAGGCGTTGCCACCGCGCAGGACTTGCCTGACGCTGAGGACAGAATCGCAGACTTAGGCGAAGGTGCAGTCAATCTCAAGTATCTCTGCGACAATATCTTGGCAAGCGATAAGGTGCTATACCAGGGACACGCCGTTGCTGCTGTCGCCGCGACAAGTCCGCATATCGCAGAAGAAGCGTGCACACTCATTGATGTCGAATACGAGGTGCTGCCACCCGTCTTAGAGGTGCGCCAAGCAATGGAAGCAGACGCACCCCTCCTGCACGAAACCCTGAAAACCACCTCAATGGGCGAGACGGCTGATGAACCCAGCAACGTCGCAAGTCATATCCAACATCAGTTGGGTGACCCTGAAAAAGGATTCGCCGAAGCCGATATCGTTGTTGAACGTGATTTCGTTACAGGCACTGTTCACCAAGGTTATATTGAACCTCACAACGCCACGGCGCATTTTAACCAAGATGGTCAACTCACGATATGGTGTAGCACACAGGGCGCGTTTACTGTTCGTGAACAGGTCGCCGAAATTCTCCAATACCCTATTTCCAAAATTAAGGTGGTTCCGATGGAGATTGGCGGCGGGTTTGGCGGTAAGATTAGCGTTTACATCAAACCGGTCGCTGCGTTGCTGGCAAAGAAAACAGGTAAGCCGGTTAAGGTGCTCATGAACCGTGCGGATGTATTTGAAGGCACAGGCCCGACACCTGCCTCCTACGTCCGGGTCAAGATGGGTGCGACCAAAGAAGGTAAGATAACCGCCGCTGAAGCGTATCTCGCTTTCGAAGGCGGTGCGTACCCGGGTGCCCCCGTTGGTCCCGGCGCAATGTGTATCTTTGCACCCTACAACATTGAAAACGTCGTCATTGACGGCTACGATGTCGTTGTCAATAAACCGAAAACCGCACCCTATCGCGCCCCCGGAGCGCCAAACGCCGCTTTCGGTTCAGAGACAGTTGTTGACGAACTCGCCGAGAAACTCGGCATCGATCCGCTTGAATTCCGATTGCTCAACGGAGCAAAAGAGGGCGACCGACGCGCAGATGGACCCGTTCACCCCCGCATCGGCTGTATTGAGACAGTTGAAACCGCGAAAGCGCATCCCCACTATACCGCACCGAATGGGCAGAAGCACCACGGGCGCGGTGTCGCTTCGGGTTACTGGTTCAATATCGGCTTGGAGTCGAGCGTTACGATTAATGTCAACTCCGATGGCACAATTAACCTCATTGAAGGTTCCACAGATATCGGTGGTACTCGTTCTTCGATCGCTATGCAGGCGGCAGAAGTCCTCGGTATCCCCGCCGAGTCGGTCAACCCAAGCGTTGTTGATACCAATTCTGTCGGTTACACCGCTGTAACGGGCGGTAGCCGCACAACCTACGCAACGGGTTACGCCGCTTATGAAGCCGCACAGGATGTCAAGCGGAAGATGATCGCACGCGCCGCGAAACTCTGGGAAGTTGACGAAGCCAACGTGCAGTTTGCAGATGGCGAATTTTCATGCATCAACGGCAAAGAGGAGCAGATTAGTTTCCGCGACCTCTGTGGACGGCTCGGTCAAACTGGGGGTCCGGTGGTAGGCAGTGGAACAGTGAATCCCGGTGGTGCAGGAGGTGCCTACGCAACGCACATTGTAGATGTAGCAGTGGACGAGGAGACGGGTAAGGTCGAGATCCTCCGTTATACCGCAGTCCAGGACGCAGGAAGAGCCATCCATCCGAGCTACGTTGAAGGGCAAATACAGGGTGGTGCTGTTCAGGGTATCGGATGGGCATTGAATGAGGAATACATCTACAATGACGAAGGCACTATGACCAACGCCAGTTTCCTCGATTACCGGATGCCAACCTGCTTAGATTTACCTATGATTGATGCCGTCATCGTTGAAGTCCCGAATCCGGGGCATCCGTATGGTGTGCGTGGGGTCGGTGAAGTACCCATTGTGCCACCGATGGCTGCCATCGCCAATGCTATCTACGACGCTATCGGCATTCGAATGACAGAGCTCCCGATGTCGCCTGATCGGCTTCTGAAAGCCATGGGCAAGATCTAACACTCAAACACGGGGAGGCGCGCTTTCCGAGCGCGCCTTTCTCTCTTAACTGACAACCCATAACCGATAACCACTAAAAATGCCAACCGTAGTTATTCCTCCCCTCATGCGTAAGTTTACAGGCGGCGAAGCGAACATTACGCTCCCCGGTGCGACTGTCCGTGAAGTGATTGACAATTTGGAAAGTCGCCATCCGGGTATCAAAGCACGGCTATGTGAAGAAGACCGTCTTAAGCCCGGTATCGCCATATATATCAACGGTCTCCTGAGTCGGGGATCCCTCCTCGAACGCGTTGACGCGGACGCAGAAATTCATTTCCTCCCTGCCATCGGCGGCGGTGTCGCAGAACCCTCTAACTGAACCTCTATAACTTTTCAAAACATTTTGACCGGACACGTGTGTTTTCTGATTTAAGCCTGAAGGTGAGCCACCGTCTTTTGAAGAAGAACTCACCGGTGACGTCATGGAAATTATGACTGTCTTTTGTGCGAAACTCTATGGCAGCCGTTCTCATCAAAGTTTACGGATTGGAAACCCCTGGATTCATTCGGGGGAGGAAAATCCACCCTCGTCTGTTAGGCCATAGCGTTTTTTGAAAAAACACTTGACAGTCTCAGTAAATTGTGGTTTAATATATGTATCACACTGGAAACCGACATTACGAGCGTAACCGCAGGGTTACGTGTCGGTTTCCTACCCACTCGTAAGGGGTTAAAAGTGTGATGTGTGATAGCCCATGAAACAAACCTTTAAATATCGTGCGTATCCTACGAAAACAGAGGAGCAGTGGCTCTTTGCGGAGTTGCGCCATCAAAAGCAGTTGCAGAACTATATGCTCCAGATGCGGAATCAGATGTGGGACTATGGTCGCAAGTCTGTGTCGATGTATGACCAGATCAACCATCTGAGGAACCTCCGCGCGACCACTTCTCACTATTCTGAACATCCGCAGGATATGCAAGTTTCCACGATCAAACGCGTCACCGCTGCACATGAGCATTTTCAACGTCATTGCCGGGAAGGCGCGGAGAAGAAGGGGTATCCGAAGTTCAAGCGTTCCGTCCGTTCTCTAACGTGGAGTCTGCGAAAACACAAACTCAAGACGGGTATCCGTGTTCGTCAAACTCCGATTCGTGAAACCGGCACTCGGTATAACCGTTTGAAAGTGCCAAAAATAGGTGAAGTGAAAATCCGCCAGCACCGTCCGTTCATCGGAGATCCGAAAGAGGTCACGCTGAAAAAGACGGCGCGCGGCTGGTATGTCTTTATCGTTTGCGAAGTGCCTGATACGGTCCCTTGTGTTCCGAAATCTGCGTGTGGTGTAGACGTTGGCACACACGACTTTCTGACGACTTCTGACGGTGAAAAAGAGGAGAACCCTCGCTTTTATCGCCAAGCCGAACAGAAGTTGATACGCTTGCATCGCGACTTTTCGCGTAAGCAATACCGAAGTAAACGCTGGTATAAAGCAAAAGACGCTTTGGCAAAACAACACGATATTATAGCGTGTCAACGTCTTGACTTTATTGCCAAGACCATCTATAAACTTTTTCACCACAAAGGGTTTGATGCCGTTGTTGCGGAGAAACTCAAACCTATCAATATGGTCAAGAACAGACACCTTGCAAAATCTATTTCGGATGCGTCTTGGGGTATGTTCTTTGATTGGTGTCACTATGTGGCAAAACGCGATGGTAAACATTTCCATCAAGTGCCACCACACTACACAAGTCAAACGTGTTCGGAATGCTGTCAGAAATCGGCTATCAAACTGAAGTTGTCTGAGCGTCTGTTCGATTGTAAATCGTGTGGTTTGAAACTTGATCGCGACCACAACGCGGCGTTGAACATTTTACACAGGGCGGCTTGTGCCCTTCGTGGAGAGGTATGGGATGCCATCCTCACTGAAACGAGAAATCCTTTGCTACATCAGGCTTGTTGGGGGTAACCTCTTAACAGGTCTCCAATGCTTTAGCACGGGGTACACTGACAAACACACCACTACACAGTCGAAAGAAGAGTTTCTGGCAGACTTGATACACATTGATAAACGATGCGAGGCATACGGTATTCCTATCCCTGAGACCTTTGGTTATCCTGCGGATTGTCGCGGACCCGAAGCGTTAGAAGTGCTGACAGAAAAAGGGTACCGTTTCGCGCGGCGTGGCATTGGACCGGAGTTTCCATTTCATCCAGAGGGTGGACGTGGACCGATTTATGATCCGAATGTCCATCATCCGTTGGTCATTCCGTCAACAGGTGTTCCCGGCCCAAACTACGGATTCGAGGATTTAGTCTGGGCGGTTGAACAGGCAAAGGACGGAAAAATCGCCGTCCTGACGTTTCACGGCGTGCCTGCACTTGAACATCCGTGGGTCGATGTCTCACCCGAACTGTTTAAGACCTACATGGATTATCTTCGTGACACGGGTTGCACTGTTATTGCGTTGCGCGATCTGGCTAAATACGTTGATGCATCGGAGACAATTGGGAAAAGCATAACATACTGGTGAGTATATGGAACAAAGGGTGCGTCTGAAGCGCGAAATCGCGTAAAAATTACGCCAGACTACCGAAGACCTCTAAAAGAGACGTTTTTATAGAAAAAAGAGATAAAATTGTTATAAAAATGGACTTTTCGGGTTAAATTATACATTTTTTTTACAATTTTATTTGACAAACCTTTCGTTAGGGTGTATAATTAACATTACCTTTTGACAAGAAAGGTGAATTTGTTCTTTGAAAGTTAAATAGTGAACGTGACGTGCCTATTAATAGCTTGTGAGTGCACTTCGATTTTTCGGAGATGCATTTCAATACTTGTGAGTGCACTTCAGTTTTCTGAAGATGTACTTCAAAACTTTTGTGGAGAGTATGATACCGGCTCAGGACGAACGCTGGCGGCGTGGATTAGGCATGCAAGCCGAACGAGAAATCGAGCTTCGGCTCGATGGAAAGTGGCGAAAGGGTGAGTAACGCGTGGGTAATTTGCCTCTGAGATGGGGATAACAGTCTGAAAAGACTGCTAATACCAAATACGATTCGGTTGACTTCGGTCGGCCGAATGAAAGGTGGCTTCGGCTGCCGCTCGGAGATAAGCCCGCGTCCTATTAGCTTGTTGGTGAGGTAACGGCTCACCAAGGCAACGATGGGTAGCTGGTCTGAGAGGATGATCAGCCACATTGGGACTGAGACACTGCCCAAACTCCTACGGGAGGCTGCAGTCGAGAATATTTCGCAATGGGGGAAACCCTGACGATGCGACGCCGCGTGGGGGATGAAGGCCTTCGGGTTGTAAACCTCTGTGTTACGGGATGAATTGAGCGTTGCTGATAACGCAGCGTTTTTGACGTTACCGTAGTAGAAAGCCCCAGCTAACTACGTGCCAGCAGCTGCGGTAATACGTAGGGGGCAAGCGTTGTCCGGA
>JAJEIP010000047.1 GCA_022827885.1 Candidatus Poribacteria bacterium | reverse complement strand
CCAAGATGCGGCTGTGCGGGTCCAAGAGATTTGTGATGCCGCGAGAGCCGTGAACCCAGATGTCTTATGCTTGGCACACGGCGGTCCCATCTCGAAAGCACCAGAGGCAGCATTTATCAACGAGAAAACAGACACCGTTGGTTTCGTAGGTGCCTCCAGCATCGAACGGTTCGCCTGTGAAGAGAGTATCCCGCGGGTTACGGCTTCCTTTAAGGAATAGATTAGCACTAAAACCGTTGGACTTAACCACATAGGACTTTCTGAGTCAGGACTCCTGAAAAATTGGGATGCGTGCCGTTGAAACACTGGACGAGAAAGGAAATCCTTGCCAGTAACTATAAGGTGCTGTGTAAGTCTTATGAGCGATTGCTTCTGAGTTGCTGATGGGAATGAGAAGGCAGTATTCTAATCGCTAAAAAAATCGTTGATAACCCCGAACCTTTAAGATCTAACCAAAAACCATCGTGAAACGAAGTGGAGCGATGCCCAGATTTAATAGTTTAAAAATGGTCAAAGAAATAGAGATTTTAACTGCCGATGATGCCGAGTTGATGCGTATCAGTCGAGAAGGAACGCTGTCCTTAAGTCTGAACGAGATGCAAACGATTCAGACACACTTCGGAACCCTTGGACGCAATCCCACCGATGTGGAAATAGAGACCATCGCCCAGACGTGGTCTGAACATTGCGTTCACAAAACATTCAAAAGCACCATCCTCTATTCCGAGGAAGGCAAAGCACCAGAACAGATTGAGGGTTTATTTCCAACCTTCATTCAACGTGCGACTGAGGAGATAGCAAAACCGTGGTGTGTCTCCGTCTTTTCAGACAACGCCGGCATCATCGAGTTTGACGAGCAATTCAATCTCGTTTTCAAAGTAGAGACGCACAACCACCCATCAGCGATTGAACCCTACGGTGGAGCAGGAACCGGTATTGGCGGTGTGATTCGCGACTCCCTCGGCACCGGACTGGGGGCAAAGCCGATCCTGAATACCGATGTCTTCTGTTTTGGGATGCCGGATACGCCTTATGCACAACTGCCAAAAGGCACCCTTCACCCAAAACGGGTCTTTAAAGGTGTCGTTGCTGGTGTGCGCGATTACGGCAACCGGATGGGTATCCCTACCGCGAACGGTGCTATTCTTTTTGATGCCCGTTATACCGCAAACCCACTCGTCTTTTGTGGAAATGTCGGTTTAATACCGAGAAACAGGTGCGAGAAATCCGTTGAACCCGGTGATCTGGTCGTTGCGATCGGTGGACAAACCGGGCGCGATGGAATCCATGGCGCGACCTTCTCTTCCGCAGAATTGGACGATACTTCTGAAAGTCTCGGCAGTGTAGTACAGATCGGCAACCCGATTATGGAAAAGAAGATCGTGGATGCGTTGTTGCAGGCACGAGATCAGAATCTGTATCGCTCCATAACCGATTGTGGGGCTGGCGGATTCTCGTCCGCTGTCGGAGAGATGGGGGAAGAGATAGGGGCAGAAGTGCATCTCGAACGTGTTTCTTTGAAATACGAAGGACTCGCCCCGTGGGAAATCTGGCTCTCCGAGGCACAAGAGCGCATGGTCATCGCTGTGCCACCTGAGAATTTGGATGAACTCATGGAAATATGTGCGGCAGAGGTCGTTGAAGCCACGGTCCTCGGGACTTTCACAGATACGCACAGACTGCAGGTTTTCTATGAAGGCACTATAGTTGCCGACTTGGAGATGGAGTTCTTGCACCATGGGCTGCCGATGCCTGTGAAGGAGGCAGTTTGGGAGCCGCCGAAGCATCCGGATATGGCATCGCGAGATGGAGAAACCGAGAATTATACCCATGACCTCAAACAACTCCTCGCAAGTCCAAACATCGCGAGCAAGGAATCTGTTATCCGGCAATACGATCACGGTGTCCAAGGGGGGATGGTTATCAATCCGCTGGTCGGTGTCGAAAACGACGGACCGAGCGATGCCTGCGTAACGACTCCTGTCTTAGGCAGTCGAAAAGGGGTCATCGTTGCGAACGGTATCAATCCGAGATATAGCGACGTGGATCCGTATCTCAGTGCAGCTGCGGCAATTGATGAGGCGTTACGGAATGTTGTTGCTGTCGGGGGAACCTTAGAAAAGACCGCATTACTGGACAATTTCTGTTGGGGAAATCCGGACAAACCTGACCGACTCGGTGAACTCGTCCGTGCCGCGAGAGCGTGTTATGATATCGCTACTGCTTACGGCACACCCTTCATTTCCGGGAAAGACAGTCTCTACAACGAATACAGGGATACCACAACCGGTGAACAACGCGCGATCCCTTCGACCCTCCTTATATCTGCTATCTGCGTTATGCCTGACATCCAAAACGCTGTCACGATGGATGTGAAAACGCCGGGCAATTTCATTTATGTCGTAGGGAATACCTATGCTGAATTGGGCGGTTCACACTACTTCAACATTCACGGGTTTGTCGGGAACACTGCCCCCGCTATTCGTCCAAGTGAAGGTAAGTTGACGATGGAACGTCTCAGTGCTGCGATCAACAGTGGATGGGTGCGCTCGTGTCATGACTGTTCTGAAGGCGGTATCGGTGTAGCGGCTGCGGAAATGGCATTTGCGGGTGGCTACGGGATGTCGCTGCGCCTTGATGCGGTCCCTACAGGCGAACATATTGATGCTGATGACTTCCTCCTGTTTTCAGAATCAAATAGCCGCTTTCTCGTAGAGATAGAACCTCAGCACCAACATACCTACGAAAACCACATGGCGGGAATACCGTTTGGCTGTCTTGGCACGGTTTCAGATACCCCCGAATTCGTTATCAAAGGAAAGACTGGACGCTCGATCATTGAAACGTCCATCCATACTCTCAAATCTGCTTGGCAAGATTTTTAATGATGTACGTCAGTACGTAACGAAGTGGAGTACGGCTATATGGAAAGACGATTGAAACCTCCAATCGACCTGATCGAACCGCAAGGAAAATTAAAAATATGGAACCAAAGGCACTTATTTTACGGACTGCAGGCACGAACTGCGATGCCGAAACGGATATGGCATTCCAACTCGCGGGTGCAGAGACAGCATTAGTCCATATCCAACACCTCATATCAGACAAAGTTAACCTTGCCGACTACCAAATTCTCGCGATCCCCGGTGGATTCTCCTACGGCGATGACATTGCGGCGGGTATCCTGTTAGCCGTCGAGATGAAACACAAACTGACAGACGCGTTGCATCGATTTGTTGAAGAGGGCAAGTTAATAATCGGCATCTGCAACGGATTTCAAGTGCTTGTGCGAACAGGCTTACTGCCCGGTAACGGAGCATCAGAGATGAGGCAGCGCGCGACGTTAGCGATGAATACCTCAGCGAAATTCGAGTGTCGGTGGGTGGACCTGGAAACACAAGAAAGTCCGTGCGTCTTTACAAAGGGAGTTAAAACGCGTGTGTATCTCCCCGTTGCGCACGCTGAAGGTAGATTTACTGCCCCCGCGAAGGTGCTCTCAGAATTGGAAGCGAACAATCAAGTCGTGTTTCGGTATGCTGAGAATAGATACCCTAACAATCCGAACGGTTCCGATAGCGATATTGCGGGTATCTGTGATGCAACGGGCAAAATTTTCGGATTAATGCCCCATCCAGAACGGTTCCTGACGAAATGGAATCATCCGCGTTGGACACGGAACCCTACGAACACCCAAAAGATCGGTTCCGAAGAAGGCGACGGATTGGTTATCTTCAAAAACGCGGTTCATTACGCTGAATCGAATCTGCTATAGGCGCAAATCCGTACTCTCGATTTGATCCAAAAATGTAAGTCCGTAATGTAGTGGAGGGCGGATATACGGCGAGTAACAGGGTGTAAATTATACTCACCGAACCGCAAGGAAAGATTAAAAGACGTCTACTCCCATTTTATATGAAATTGCCTGTCTTCTGGGCGTTTATAATTCTGTCGGTGTTAGGACAACTGCTTTGGGCGTTTATCGTTTCACAGGACGTGCGAATTGATCTCCGATGGTCAAGTTTCGGCTACGGTTTAGGCATCGGTTTAGGTTTCATGCAGGGGAAGTGGACATCTCGTCTGTGGGATCAATCGTATCTGCAGGTTTTAAGGCGGCAGATAACCTTCTGGGAAGCGAAAGGTGCGAAACTTCTAACCTTTTACACCTGCGTGGCACTCGGCTTACCGATTCTTTGTCCTTTCCTGATCCGATCCGTTGATACGTTGGTAGGCATCCAATCCTATGTTTTCGGCTTTATCGGCGCGATGAATGTGGCGCTGCTACTGTGGGTGCGGCGCATGCCGAAGTGAATTTACAGTAAATAGTCGTTTTAAACATTGGCAAGTAATTGAAAAATCGTTTCAGATGTGGTAAACTTTATGTAAAATGAACAGACTCAAAGCCGGCATTGGAGAGTTTAGCATGCGTCTGTTGACAATTTCCCTACCAGATTACCTCTATAAAAAACTGGCACAACAAGCTAAAGTGTCTCAAACCTCCCTTGAAGAACTTGTGTTGTTTCAACTCAAGCGCGACGAGGCAAGAGGTGCTGCCCTAACCTTCTTACAAAAGCGCGCCGGTAGATGCTTGACGGTAAGAGAACCTATTCTTAAACAATCAACACCACCTACTTGGGTAGTTCCCATTTTCACCAACGTCGCGCCTCCTGTCGAAGTTGGGGAGATATTCGTTGATGCTAACACCGGCGAAGTTTTAAACGCAGAGGTGGATGTGACTGAAATGATTAAGAAGGGACATGTGAGTTTTGGGTTTAAGTCTCTCGCTGTTGAAAAACAGGAACGTTTGGCGGAACTCCTTGCCTTGAACAATGAAAAAGTCTTAGAATCGGAAGCAAAAAAAGAAATGGAAGCACTCCTCGCTGAAGAGCAAGCTCTCCAAATTCAAAATCTCGAAACACTGGAGAGACGGCTTTTATCATAAGCAAGGCGTGATATATGCGTGTAGGTAATCCGTTGCGCACTCCTGTAGCAAGTCGCGCAAATGAGCGGTGTGAGTATTGTCAATATCCAGAACAATTTTCTCCCTCCTCCTTTCAAGTCGAGCATATTGTGCCAAGATCAAGAGGCGGTCTCACAGAACCTACCAATCTGGCACTTGCCTGTTCACATTGTAACGCACACAAAGCTACGCGCGAAAACGGGACTGATCCCTTGACGGGAACGAATGTTAGACTTTTCAACCCCCGGATTGATGACTGGACAGTTCATTTTCTTTTAAATCGAGAGACTGGAGAGATTGAAGGACAAACGTCAATAGGTCGGACAACAGTCGAAATACTCCTAATGAATGCTGAACAACCGATTCGAGCACGCCGGAACTTGATAAAACTTGAGGTTTTATAGAAACCCCAGAAGTGCTGTCAATCGATGAGTGCTGATTCTTGAATACTTCCGACCCCTTCGGAGATTTCTCACTTAAACCGTTGAAAAATATGAGACTTGATAGAAACCAAGAAAAAGCCGTGAATCACGGCACGGGTCCTGCTATCGTCATCGCGGGACCCGGTAGCGGCAAAACGACGGTCGTAACGGCACGGATTCTGAAACTTATCCAGACGCATAACATCCCACCTTCACACATCCTCGCTATCGCCTTTAATAGAAAAGCCGTTGAAGAGATGGAGACGCGAGTCCTTCGGGAACTCGCATCATCAAAACCTTCTTATGGAACTGCAACGTCCAGAAAACCCGAAATTCGGACGCTTCATGCATTCGGTAAAGATATTATCACTGGAAACTATAAACGTGCGGGATTCAACGAATATCCTGAGATCTGGACGGGACAGATAGACGAGATCATCGCACACGAACGGACACAGATTGAACGAGAAGCCTCCAATGTTTCGGTTGCTATCTATAAAATAGAGAGCAAAAGCACCGGTAAGTGCTATATCGGACAAACGACACAGCCAGAGCGACGACGGACGGAACACTTCGACCATTCATCGAACGACAGGCTCCGACAAGCGATCCGATCCGAAGGCGCGTCAGAATTCAGTTTTGAAGTGCTTGAACGGGTGCCAGGGCGGGAGGCGAACCACCGCGAGGCACACTGGATTGACTTCTACAAAAACCAGACAAGTGTGTTTAATCGTGCAGATCCGTTGCGAGTGCAGTATAGCAACCAACTTATTCTCGAAATGTTTTGTCAGCATTTTGGGATTCCATACACAGCGCACCTCGATAGAGACCCTGATTTTGAGAATCTCCGCGACCGATTCAACGACATAAAAGAGACCGTTATGCGAGCGAAACGGCAGGTCACCACCGGATTGTTCGACCCAACGACGCTTGACGATCCCGTAGCGCAGGCATTTGCCGTAAAATATGAAACGCTCAAAACCGAGGCAAACGCCATTGATTTCGAGGATATGATTATCCACGCCGCGAACCTGCTTGAAACGTGCCCAGATCTTCGGCAAACCTACCGTGACACATATCCGTATCTCCTCGTTGATGAATTCCAAGACATTTCCCCCGCCGATTTTCGGCTGATTTCACTGTTATCGGAGAACCTCTTTGCTGTCGGCGATGACGACCAAGCGATTTACGGGTTTCGTGGCGGCGATTCCGAAATTATGCAGAAATTCACGGGTCGACGGGATGTCGCGAAATACGAAATCACGCGAAACTATCGCTCCACATCAACGATTGTTGAACACGCAAGAGCCTTGATTGAGCGAAACCAGCAACGGATTCGCAAGAACCTCCGCGCCCACAATCCATTCCAGCAGGACATAAAGATTGTCGAAACGAACCCTGAGACTATAGAAACCCTCTTACGTCGTGAATTGGGGTCCTCTCAGGAAACCGCTGTTTTGGCACGCACGAACTACGAAACCCACCAGATTCAAGAGATGCTCGCCAGGCGCGCGACCTCTGTTGAAGTGACGACGATCCACAAAGCCAAAGGCAGGGAATGGGAAAAGGTAATTCTCGTCCATAACACATTGGCGCGGCGTTTCCCGCGGCGTGACAGTAAACTCGCAGAGGAGCGTCGTGTCTTCTACGTCGCGATGACGCGTGCCAAGCAGAAATTAGTCGTGCTCGGTGGGACATGTCCATTTGTGCCAGAGTTTGAAAAAATTCCGAAAAATATGAGTTATTATCTCCGACAGTTTGCGTATTGGCGTGCCAGAAGGAAAATCAAGAAAGCAAGTGACAGAAAATAGGAATTGTAGTATAGTTTTACTAAAAGCGAACTTGAATTGGCAGAATCGCTAAAAAACAGAAGGACCACAGAAATGACAAACGAAGAACTTTATCAATTGGTGAAAGATGGCTTTGATCAGGTTAATCAGCGTCTGGATCGGGTAGAGACCCGGTTAGATGGGATGGATACCCGTCTCCGCACGGTTGAAAACGGTAGATCGGAACTCAAGGGCAAGCAAAATGAGATTGTGGGAATACGAAACTGGATGACCATTATATGTGCCCTTGGTGCCGTGATTATCCCCATTAGTGTCGCCATTTTTAAATAAACAGGCCTTATGCAGTCCGCCTTGTAGCATAGCCTGTTAGGTTGTTCTTGTGCATGCTTCGGGAATCGGAGTTCCCTCCTACCAATTTCAAGAGGCTGTGTATTGTTTCCGAATTTCCCAAACTGAAGGAGAACTTAATTTCATTTTCGGTAGATTTCTGACGCATTCGCTAATGAGAATGAGGACATGTACGGTGATTAATCCTTTAATCCACACCAATCGGTGCTGCACGCGTATCATTAACTTACCATAAATCCCTTTAGACCCCCTCACAAAATCGCTTTCATGAAAAAAATAAAATTAGACACAGATCAGCAAAAAGCCGTTGAACATTTTGAAGGACCTGCCCTTGTTGTTGCAGGTCCTGGTAGTGGGAAAACTACGGTTATCAAAGAACGAATTTTACATCTAATTCGTGAACACAAGGTGAATCCAGAACAGATTCTTGCGATTGCTTTTACCAATGCTGCTGTTACTGAGCTAGAAGAACGAATATTAGGAGAACTGAACTCAAACCATGAATATCCTGAAATTCGTACCCTTCACGGGTTCGGAAAAGATATTATCACTGACAATCATAGACAAGCAGGTTTTAGTTTCCCGCCTGCTGTCTGGGGAGGTGAAATTAAACCTATTCTTAAACAGGAAAGAAAACGACTTGAAAAAGACGCGGCTGACGCAATAGTTGCTATCTACAAAATTCAAAGTCAGACCACCGGTAAATGTTATATCGGACAGTCTATCAATCCGACACGAAGGAAAGAACAACATTTTCGTAATTCATCAAACTCGCGCCTTCGGCAAGCTATTAAAAACGAAGGTAGTAGCCAATTTATATTTCAAGTTATTGAACGGGTGCGCGGAACAGAAGCAAATGAACGTGAGTCACATTGGATGGAGTACTATAGAAATTCCTCGGGTGTCTTTAACTCAACTAATCCACTACGACAACAATATAGTAATCAGTTGCTGATTGAGTTGCTCTGTCAATTCTTCAATGCGCGCGACATTGAACAATTTAAAAAAATACTGCAAGAAGTGATGATAGAAAAAAGTAAAGTTGAAACCGGATTATTCGTACCCAACACCATTAATGACAGCCGTGTACGCACGTTCGCCGAGAAGTACGAAGCTGCGAGACAAAAAACCGACGCTGTTGATTTTCAAGATATGCTTATTTACTCAGCACATCTACTGGAAAGTTGTCCATCCCTCTGCCAATATTATTGCGATAAATATCCATATGTGCTTATTGATGAATTCCAAGATATATCGCTTGCTGATTTCCGACTGCTAAAGTTGTTATCAGACAATATATTCGCTGTTGGTGATGACGACCAGGCGATTTATGGTTTCCGTGGGGGCGACTCCAAGATTATGTTAGAATTTGCTGAACAGCAGAAGGTGAGTAAATATGAAATTACGCGTAACTATCGTTCCACATCAACTATTGTTGCACACGCCAGAGCATTGATTGAGAAAAATACACCCAGAATCCCAAAAAACCTCCGTCCTCAAAACCCAAGGCAGCAAGAAATAAAAATTATAGAATCTACGCCGAGAACTATAGAAACTATTCTGTTGCCCGAACTAATATTATCGGAGGAAACTGTTATTTTAACGCGTACTAACTATGAAATCGAAAAAATTCAAGAAATGTTTGACGACCAACCTTTTCCTATTGAAGTGTCAACGATTCATAACGCAAAAGGCAAGGAATGGGAAAAGGTCATTCTCATGGTAAATACATTAGATGTATGGGATAATGGAACTCCCTACATAAGTTTCCCTGACACCAGAAACGAAATAATTGAGGAACGTCGGGTTTTCTACGTCGCCATAACTCGAGCAAAACGAGAACTGGTCGTGCTCGGTAGACATTGCCAATTTATTTCAGAATTCCAAAATGTGCCTCCTACAAAGAGAGAGTTGGTAGAAACCTTTGGATTAGATCGGATTGTTGAAATATATCTAGATCGTCTAATATTCGCATTTAAAGACAAGTACAAATTAAGCAACATAAATAAGAATACTGTGAAACAGAAAATGGTAAAATACCTATTAGAGTTAGGAGATGAGGCAATTCAAGAAATAGGCTCATTTGCCTCTAAAAATGTAGCGGAAGTTATGCAGCTTAAACGCTATGTTGACTACTGCGCTGAAAAGGAAAGAATACATCTGTGTACCAATGAGTTTCGCAACTTTTGGAAACGTATGTGGGAAATTATAGAACAATCAAGAAACCTGTCTGAATCTCAAACTAAAGAAGCGGATCCAAGGTCCTCTAAAATCAAACAGGTACAACCTTCTGTTGATCTGTCTGTACCTTCTTACACCGAGTTTACAGATGGCGAAATTGTGAAAGGGGTCGTCGTAGATATTACTCGCAATGAAGTCATGATCGATATCGGTTTTAAGTCGAAAGGCTATATCCCAGCATCTGAATTTGATACTGAACGAGACAATTTGCCTGCCGTTCAGGTGGGCAATGAGATTGATGTCTATATTGTGCAGTGTGAAGACTCTGAAGGACAGATAGTCCTTTCGAAAAAGATCGCTGATCAAACACTCATTTGGGATGAAATTGCGACCGCATACGAAACAGGTACACCTGTCATAGGGCGTATCATCGAACAGATTAAGGGTGGGCTACGGGTTAGCGTTGGATCCCTCCGAGGTTTTTTACCCACTTCGCAAGTTGAATTGCGCCCTATCCAGAACCTTGGACAGTATGTAGGGCAAACGCTTGAAATGAAGGTTATCAGCTTGAATAAACGGCGGCATGATATTGTTCTGTCGCGACGTGCTTGGTTGGAAGTCGAACGTGTCCAGAAGCGATTGAAAATTCTCAACACACTTAAAGTCGGTCAAAGCCTCATAGGTGTTGTAAAGAATATTACCAATTTTGGTGCTTTTGTTGATCTTGGGGGTGTTGATGGTTTACTGCATAAATCCGAAATGGCTTGGGAACGTATAAACCATCCATCCCAGGTTGTTTCAGTAGGCGAAGAAGTGGAAGTCAAAGTTATTGAATTCGATCAAGAAAACGGGAAAATCTCCTTGAGTTTGAAACAAATGACAAGCGAACCATGGGAAGATGTTGAAGTTAAATATCCAATCGGTTCTAAAGTTAGTGGTGTTGTTGTTAATATTGTCGACTACGGAGCATTTGTTCAACTTGAGGAAGGAATCATAGGATTAGTCCATGTCTCAGAGATGCCCTTGGTTTTAAACAACGTCTTGGCATTAGATATCCTCAATAAGGATGATGAACTTGAAGTTACAGTTCTCAAAGTTTCTAAAGATTCCAAGCGAATTGCGTTAGGCATAAAATCATATCAGCAGAATCCTTTTGAAGAGAAAGCAAAAATTGACGGGACGATCCCCGAAGAATCTTCAGAGGTAATAGCTGGCACACCAATAGAGGAAGTGGAAGAAACCAATCTTCCTGTGGAAGAAACCGTGTCTGTTCTAGGAGTCGAGAAAGATTGCTCGTATGAGATAGTAGATCCAATAACGCCTGAAACTGTCCAAGCAGTAGACAATAATCAGTCACCAATACTTCAAAATCCTGATGAAATTCGCAGGGCACAGATACAAAATCTTAAACCAGCAACACTTGAACCGGATATAACTTCTGAACCCCCAGTAACGGTTAATAGCAATGTCCAAAAAACTCCCCAAGAGTATGATGATATACTCCTTAGGCAGATACAAGAATTAAAAGCAGAAATATATGACCCAGAAAAACGAGGTAATATTACGCAGGAACCAACATCGGAAACGGAAATTGATCGTGAAACTTTATCCACGCCTCCCGATTCTTCTACTGTAACGGATAGCGACACGCCTCAAATTAAGGAACAGGAGTCGTCAAAAAACAGGGAAGAAAACTCGAAAAAGGGGCTTGGATATTATCTGCACCGTGGAGGACGCGTTGCTAGAGAAAAAATTAGAACCGCAATTTTTAAGAAACCAAAATCATAGTGGTCTGTCCATTTTAATCTTGTGGTTCAGATATCGTGATTAAAATTCGCTCCCACAGCAGAAGTTGCGTTTATTATGGATATACCCCTTAGTTCTAAGATGGACAAAGCAATAATATAATATTCATTGCCTGTTCAGTCCACAACAATTGGACTTACGTAAAATTAGCGTAATGTGATAGATTTTTGATTGTTATCGTGAAACGGACTAATGGCACAAGCTAACAGCCTATGCTACATAAGTCAAAACAACTGCGTAAGTCGTACATAAAATATACCATCACTACAAATCACAACCCCAAATTTCTATATGGTAAACGCAACACAAAAAAATCAAAATTTCCATCCCGGCGTAACGGTTCGCGCCATCATACTCGGTTTGCTACTGATTCCGGTGAATACCTACTTCATCATGGCAAACCACCTCAAATTCTGGAGTACTCTCCCGACGACGATGTCTCTCATCTATAACGTGATTATCACGTTGATGGTGCTCATCCCGTTTAACCTCCTGCTAAATCGGTTTCTACCACGGTTTGCGCTGAGACAGGGTGAACTCCTGACGGTCTTCGTGATGCTGTCGCTCTCTTCGGCGATCGCAGGGCACGATATGATGCAAACCGTTATCCCGACAATAACCGATGCTTTCTGGTTTGCGACCCCTGAAAACGAATGGAAACAACTGTTTTGGCGGTATCTCCCTGCGTGGCTGACCTCTAACGATATGGCAAGCCTGCCGGCGTTCTATGACGGAGAGAGCACTATCTACAGAATGGCGCATCTGCGGGGATGGCTACGTCCGATTTTCTGGTGGACCGTCTTCCTGACCGTCCTCATCTGGGTGATGATCTGCTTGGACGTTTTTCTCCGAAGGCAGTGGATCGAGCATGAACGATTGACGTACCCGATTGTGCAATTACCGTTGGAAATGACAAGGCTCGACGGACGGCTTTTCCGATCCCCGATGATGTGGCTTGGGTTTTCGATTGCAGGGGGTATTAACCTCATCAACGGTCTCCATGTGCTGTTCCCAGAGATTCCCGAAGTCCCCGTGCGGCATGCTGAACTGGGTCAATACTTCACACAGAAACCGTGGAGTTCAATGGGGTGGACACCGGTTTATATTCGCTCGTTCGCCGTTGGGCTCGCGTATCTGATGCCATTGGAAATGTCATTTTCAATTTGGTTTTTCTACTGGTTCTGGAAAGCACAACGGATACTGGGCAGCGCGATCGGGCTTGATGTTATGCCGGGGTTCCCCTATGACTGGCAACAGGTCATGGGAGGGTATCTTGTGCTGGCGTGTCTCGCACTGTGGGGCGGACGCCGCTACTTTCTTAGGATTCTTAAGTATATCTTTCGATGGCGTAAGGCACCCGGTGATCTCGACGACAGTAGAGAACCGATGCGCTATCGCTGGGCGGCGATCGGGTTGGTGTGCGGCTTGTTTTTCCTATTCGCTTTCTCACGACAAGGTGGCATGGAATTTTGGACAATCGGGCTTTACTTTTTAATCTATTACCTGTTAGCGATGAGTCTGACGCGGATCCGCGCTGAAGTCGGACCCCCGACAATACGGACGTATGCAACGCCTCACGATATCCTCACAGATATTTTCGGCACACGATTGATTTCGCACGGTAGTTTAACGATGATGCGTCTCTATCTCACCTTCAATCGTGGGTCGCGCGCCCATCCGATGCCACATACACTGGAAGGCTTCAAACTCGCAGAGGAAACAGGCATGCGCTCGGGTAGGCTCATTGTGGCGATGATGTTCGCCGCGGTGATCGGAATTCTGGCATCCTTTTGGGCGTATCTTGTTGTCGGATACAATATCGGTGTTGTGAGCGACCTCGGCACGGGTGGTTACAACCTTTTGCAAAGTTGGATCTATCACCCGGTCGATACCGATATTCCTGCCGTGATTTTTATCGGCATCGGCGCGCTTTTTACCGGCTTCTTCTGGTGGCTACGCACAATATTTCCGTTCTGGCCCTTTCATCCTGCGGGGTATATGGTCGCTGGTGAGAAATCAACGATCGGTCGGTTGTGGTTTTCGATACTGATCAGTTGGGGTGTGAAAACAATATTGCTGAAGATAGGCGGGATTCGTCTCTATCGCAAAGCGTATCCACTCTTTTTAGGACTGATACTTGGCGAATTCATGGTAGGTGGCGTATGGGTACTGATTCGCCTCTTTACAGGAATGCCCATGTATTCTTTTTATCGATGAAAAACGGAATAGCACGTGAAACCCCTAACTTTCCTGACCGAACCGCAAGGAATAATTAAAAAATGAAGATTGTTGTTCTTTCCTATAGTCACCACGGACGCAGTATGGCACGCACGGCACATGGACTCGGACACGAGATTGTAGGGGTCATGGACGCCGAAGCAGGACCTCGGCAGCAGTTGTCAGACGATTTTGAATGTCCCAGATATGAGACAGCAGCAGCCTGTCTTGATGCGAGCAAGCCGGACGCGGCGCTCGTCGCCGGGAAACACATTGAGATGCCCGATCATGTGCAGGCATGCGTAGACCGACGTATCCCCTATCTTTTGGATAAGCCGTTCGCCGATTGTGCGGATCGGTTACGTCCAGCCGCTGAAGCCTCTGAAAAGCATGGCGTCTTCAGCGCGCTCGTGCTACCGAATCGTGCGAGTCGAATCGTGAGTGTCGTCAAAGAGATGATCGCTGATGGAAGTTTAGGGGACCTCGTCCTCTATAGCAGCAGACTGAACAACGGACCTCCATCCCGTTACGATCCGACCCCTTCGGCTTGGCATAGCACGCCGAGTATATCGGGCGGTGGGTGTTGGGCAGTCGAAGCGGCGCACGGTATCGACACATTCCTTCAATTTATTGGCGATCGGGAAATCACAGTCGTTGGTGCGGTCATGTCCAATTCCATGCACAGTCGCGTTATAGAGGACAGTGGTGTCGGTGTCTTACGAACAGCAGACGGTATCACGGGCATTATTGAGTCGGGGTATAACTATCCCTCAGGGACGCGCGGTGGCGATCACTTCTTTAGATTCATTGGAACGAAGGCATCCGTCTTTGAACAGTACGGTCGCAACGGTGAACCGCTGATCGAAGTGCATACAACCGAAGGGGTCCAGTTCAGTGAGGACATCTCTCACGGCGCGAGGATTCAAGGTGTGATGGGTGCTGCCTTTGATGCCATCCGCGAGGGGGGCAGCTTTGAACCGACAGTTGTAGATGCGGTGCGTATTCTTGAAGTCCAAGATGCCGTCTATGCGCACGCCCGACAGGACGTGATAACCCACGGTCCGCATCCGATGGGTTAATACCGTTCATAAACGCACGGAAATAGGCTCACGAATAACATCTTGTAACTCTATGATGTCTTCTTCAGCAAGTGCGCGATTCGCCTCAAGGGTTAGTTCGATTGCCTCTCGGAGATTCGCCCTCGTTTCCTCAAGCGTTTTACCTTGTGTATTCGCACCGGGCAGTTCTTCGACAAATCCGATGTAACCCTCTGGGACTTTTTTGAAAACTGCGTTAAATTTCATTTTCGTAGTCTCCTTTCGTATCACTCTATCATGGATAATACTACACTGATATTATACTGGGTAGTTAGATTAAAATGCAAATTTTTCAGCATTTCTGTTGACAAGGATGCATAAATAACGTATATTTTTTTGCACACGCGCCGGGATCGTTGTTCACGGTTAGCAACAAAGGAGAGGAATATGCCGAATCTAAATATGTCACAAACGCTCGCATGTGCCGTTGCGGCAGGTTTCGCGTTAGCACCTGCCTTGATTGGAAACACTGCCAGCCACAATACCATCTTTGCCCCGGATGCCGAACTTAAAGAACTCTTCAACGAAGCACATTTTACGGAAGGGGTCTCCGTCGCGCCGGACGGGACAGTCTATTTCAGCGACATTACCTTCACCGATCAGACGGATATGCAGGCTGGGAACATCTGGAAACACAATCCAGAGACTGGGGAAACAACTGTTTTCCGTTCTCCGAGTGGCATGTCTAACGGGACGAAGTTTGATGCGCAGGGTCGTTTGGTTGTCGCAGAGGGTGCGGATTTCGGGGGACGTCGGATTACTCGAACAGACCTGACGACAGGTAAGTGCGAAATTATTGCGGGTCTCTATAACGGAAAACCCTTTAATTCACCAAACGATCTGTCGATTGATGAGCAGGGACGCATCTATTTTACGGATCCTCGATATGCCGGGCATGAGCCGGTTGAACAACCCATCTTTGGGGTCTATCGGATCGATCCAGACGGTTCTGTGCATCTCGTGGTTACGGATGCTGGCAAACCCAACGGCGTAGCGGTCTCTCCGGATCAACAGACGCTTTATGTCATCAGCCATGACAACGGTGCAATGGATAGTTTTCCTGAGGATGTGCCGCTCCTTAACGGACGTATGGCACTCCTCGCCTACGACCTCTCATCGGAAGGCACAGCGACTTTCCGAAAAGTGCTGGTTGACTATGCCCCACAAGACGGTCCAGACGGTATGGTGGTCGATGCGGAAGGAAATCTCTTCGTAGCGGTGCGCGATGAAACCCGTCCGGGAGTCCGCGTCTACACACCTGACGGGGAGGAACTGGCATACGTCGAAACCCCCGATAAACCCACGAACGTCGCCTTCGGACGCGGCAAAACGAGCAAGACGCTCTATATCACGGCAGAGAATTGCCTCTATAGCATCCAAACGCTGAAAGAGGGGTATCACCTGCCGCAAAAGTAGGAACTGGGGAACCCAGCGTCTACTTAAACATCGGGATGGAGATTGTGCCACGGCGTAGCACTTTCATAGGCATGCCCAACCTGACACAACAACGGTTCTGACAGGTGTTTTCCGACAAACTGAATGCTTAACGGGAGCCCTTCGCTGTTCATGCCACACGGCACAGATAGCGTCGGTGCCCCGTTGTAGTCAAACGGCACGGTGAACCGCTGGAATTTCGGGTCCCGAGCATCATACCGTCCGTACAATATCTTTGGCGTGACGCGGTGTGGGGGTGCTGACATTGACGGACACACCAGCACATCGATCCCCTCAAACACCCGCCTGAGATGTCCTGTGCAAGCGGCTCTCAAATTGTTCGCCTTTGCGTATTCGGCACCTGTCACCTTCGCGCCCATATCCAGCCAGCCTTGGAACCAAGGACCGTAATCCTCACGGCGGGACGGATAGGTGGCTGCGTGTGCTAATACTGCCTCTGTTGAACACAGTGTGGGCCATGCGGAGACGTATTCATCGACATCTGGCACTTGCACTTCAACGATTTCAGCACCTTGATCCCCCAAGATTTCCACACCAGCACAGACGGCTTCGGCAAGTTCATCGTCAATATCGTTCGTGGCATAGTTCTCGTCAAACCCGATACGAACCCCCTGAAGATCCTGTCCGATGCGCGCAAGCATATTCGGCACAGGCGTCGGCAGAGAAGTCGGATCGTTTTCGTCGAACCCAGCGATTGCTGCAAGCATAATCCCGGCATCCGTGACACTCCGCGTCATTGGACCGACATGGTCCATCGACTCAGCGAGCGCGAGCACCCCGTAACGGCTAACTCTCCCCCACGTCGGTTTTATGCCGACGATACCACACGCCGCAGAAGGAAAACGGATAGAACCGCCTGTATCGCTGCCGAGTGAACCGAAACATAATCCTGCGGCTGTCGCGACCCCAGAACCGCTCGACGATGAGCCTGTCCACCGATCAGGATTCCACGGATTTTTCGGAATATCGAATTCAGGATTGTAACCGCCCATCGCGCCTTCGGTCAGGTTGAGTTTCCCAAGCAGCACTGCACCTGCTGCTTTCAGCTTTGCGATAACAGTGCCATCAAATAATGGAACGTGATCGGCGAGGACTTTCGCAGCACCCATCGTGCGGACACCTTCCGTGAAACAGAGGTCCTTCACCGCAATCGGCACACCGTGCAATGGACCTCGATACGTCCCTGATTCAATCTCCCGTTCTGCTTTTTGTGCTGCAGCCATCGCGGAATCTGCCATCACCGTGGCGTAGCTCTTCAATTGACCGTCAAGTGCGTCGATACGCTGCAACATCGCAGTCGTAATCTCTACAGGCGATACCTGTTTTGAGGCGATCGCTTCCGAGATCTCGGTAATCGTTCTGAAGTGAAGGGGTGTTTCATTCATGTGCTTTCTCCCGATAAAAATTGACTAAATCTGGTTTACTTATTTTCCAATCGACACCCGAAACACGCCACCGCCGACTGTGCCTGCGTAGAGAGAACCGTCGTGTATTACCAACGAATCAACTCGGCGATGCAGTGAACCAATCCGTTCCCACTGCTTCCTATTTTCTCTCCATCGGAAAACGCCGTCATAATATGTGCCTATGTAAGTGTTAGTATCATCTGCGTCTATCGTCATCACTGATAGATCTTCCAACCCGTCGTTTAGCGGTGTCCAAGAATTACCGTCGTTAGTAGAACGGAAAACGCCGTTCTCCCAAGAAGTTGCGTAAAATATTGGTCCAAACCACTTTAGATCGGATATGAAATTACCCGCCATATCTGAACTGATAAGTTTCCACGATTTTCCTGCACTATCTAACCGAAAAATCTCACCGCGCTGGGTGCCAGCATAGATTTTCTGTCCATTCACTGACAACGCCGTGACGACATGTCCTTCCAAGCCAAGACTCGTCCACGAATCCGAATCCTGATCCCAGCGGAAAACGCCTCTGCCTTGGGTGCCGACATAAAAGGTTGACCCGACGATCTCCATGCATTCGATCCCATATAATTCACCATCAGTTGCCAGTTCGATCAGCGAGTTACGCGCCTCATCCAATTGGAAAATTCCACCGACTACATCGCCAGGGGTATATTTGGTAGCTGCGACATAAAGTTTTCCACCCGCTTCAGACAAAGCCGCAAAATGATATAAAACAGGCAGTGAAGGAATCTGGACAGGTTGCCACAACTCACCACCGTTAACTGAATAGACAAGCCTATGTCCTATTCCAGCGTAAATTGTTCTTCCAAGCACTTCCAATTCGGTGACCGATGTATTCGTTAGCCCTGTGTTGGCTTCGGTCCAAGAGTCCCCACCATCCGTTGTGCGAAAGATACCACCATCCGTTGTTCCAACAAAGACAATATCTTCACTCACTGCGAGCAATGCAGAAACCGTCCAATCTGTTAAGCCACTGTTGACTGTTGTCCAAGAATCACCGCTATCTTCCGATCGGAAAACGCCACCACCATAGGTGCTCGCGTAAAGTGTTCCCCCAAACGCTGTCAATGCCTCAACAGTATGTGTCATCTCTTTGCTGGTGATACGTGTCCATGAATCCCCTTCGTCATCTGAACGGAAAAGCCCATCATCTCCACCCATAAGTATGCCCATATAAAGCAGGTTTTCCATAGCAGCGAACGCGTCAACGCGTATCGTGGCTGGAGAGTACGGCGGTAGGGGGGTACCCCCCGATTCGAGACGTGCTTTATTAATGGGTGCCATGTCCATCGATTGCGGAACAAAACCAGCATTGATGGGGGTCCATGAATTATCGCTAAATCTTTTGCGGAACGCTCCGTCTTCCGTCCCCGCAACAAGCGTTGTCCCTATTTTCGAGAGCTCACGGATTAAACGGTTCTCCAATCCATCGTTTATGGGCATCCAAGAATCCCCATCATCTGAATACCAGACACCGTCACCGAGAGTTCCAATATATACACGCGCACCAATCGTCACAATGCCACTAACCGATACATACTTTGAGAGGGTCGGAACGTGATGCCATCTGTCGCCTTCGTCAATTGAGGCATATAAACCATCAGTTGTACCAGCATAAAGCATGTTCCGCTTTTGTGCGAAAGCTGAAGCAGATAAACCTGCTCCGGGTTCATCGCGCAATCCAGTATTGACGGGTGTCCAAGAATCGCCGAGGTCCATTGAACGGAAGATACCTGCACCGCCCGTTCCAGCGAAAAGCACGCCTTCAGGCGTCGCATAGAGCATGTAGATAGATCCACCGTATGGACCATTGGTTTGCATCCAGTCGTTCTCATCGGGCTTAGTGTTCACATCTGCCATCATCTGCGGCACAAAACCGATGAAGAGCATCATTACAGCAATCCAAAGGGCAGGTAATATTTGTTGTTGTAACATCTCTTTAGGTGACTAATTTAATTCACTCACACGCGGGCGTCCTAAAAGGCTCATCAAACGATCGTCTGCATTTTCCAGTGCGTCTTTAGGAACAGGCACGCCGTTGCAGAGACTGAACCGCCAATATGCCCAATATGCCGCATACTGCGATTGCAAAATATAACGCGTCTTACCCGAAAGGTTCGGGGCACCGCGATGCCAACACTGCGGATCCTGTAGATAGATATCCCCCGCCTTACATAAGATAGAAACAGGTTTATTCCCTTCAAACTCAGGATTGTCTTGATCGTTGGGATGTCTGCCGGAGTAATGGCTGCCACGGACGTATTGCGTCGGTCCCTCTTCAATCGTATCAATATCGTTCAACGCCATCTGGACAGTGAACCACATCACAGGCATCCGGAGACGCGGATCATGGCGCGGCATTTCCTCGGTTACTGGGAAGTGCACCGAGCCGTCAACATGCCACCGATCAATCGAGAGACCGGGAAGGTTTCGCAACACGTTCTGCCCACAAAACTTGCAGTTCTCACCGACGATCGCCTCTGCCAAACTCAGAATCGGTTCTCGGAGAAGCATATCCCGAAAAATCGGATCGAGTTCGATCGTGTTTCGTAAAATAAAGGGTAGCGTTTCCTGGGATTCGGCATGTGCACCCATCTGGATGTATCTGACATCCGCGAGTTCAGGATTCGTTATCTCCGCGAGTTGTGGATCCGCGAAAAGTGCATCACTTTTCTCGCGTAGTGCGGTAACCTCTCCCTCGGTCAACACCCCCGGAATGTAGACAAAGCCATCACGGAAGAATTGTTCTGCAATCTGTGCCGTTTTCTCTTCGTTGAAAGGCTCACCCTTGAGGATTGGACTGTTTGCCATGTTGTCTCTCCTATCGAGTTTCTGACCTGCCTGCCTCTGCGTTTTAGGCAGGTTTTTGTGAAGCGTGTAACTGGGTTTGGAAATTAGCGCAAAAAAACCTATTCTTTTTTTAAGGTATGCTATACTATTAAAAAATGACTTTTAAGGAAACTATATGAAACTTTTCACTTTACTTGTTAGCGTGATTGTGCTTCCCGTAATACTGTTGGGTTGCGGTGATGATAACTTTAGTGTTGTTCTTGACCAGTTAGATCGACCCACTTACGAAGTTGCTGACGATATCGCCGAGTGTTACGAGCATCTTGAGAGGGACCTCATAGGTTACTATCTCGCATTTGATAGACTCTGCATAGATATGCTGGTAACTGGAAAAACGCTTGAGGAGTTGGCGATTGAT
>JAJEIP010000133.1 GCA_022827885.1 Candidatus Poribacteria bacterium | reverse complement strand
CATCAAACTGCAAAACAGGAGCATACCAAATGAGAAATGATGGCATCTTTGAAAAGGACGTTCTGTCTTACATTTCATTCGAGCGCGGCTCCCACACTGTGTTCTGCTACCACTGTTCAGCAAGCTGGTTATAGAGGTCCTCGATCAACTCTTCTACAATAAGCCTTCTGGCTTCCTCACCCGTTTCCATCGGTTCAGCCCGATTTGGGACGATATAGAAGTCGTGAACCTGTAGGTAGTTATCACTTTCCTCAATGATTTGACCCCGGACCCTATCTATAAATTGGTACTCTATCTGAAGTGTCATCCGCACGAGTTCAACCTCACCATTGGGTCCAAACCCGTGCTCCTTTACGTTGTAATCCTGTATTGTCATCGTAAATTCGGCATCGTTTCCGTCTCGCCATTTCCGGTTGAAGCGTTGGGTGAGTTTCTCGTGGATGACTTCATCATTGGGACGCTGGGAGGCGTTATCGTAAGCAAAATCTGCATCCAGGATTTCAATGGGTGTGATACGAATGGTTGAGATGTGCTCTAAATACTCTGATTTAGAAACATAACCGCATCCAGAGATTAAACTTAGCCAAATCGGTAAACTTACCAAAGTGAACAGTCTTTTAGACATTTTTCTCTCCCGAATTTTGTCGGAAAATGGGACCCGACGGGTATCCTAAAGTGAGTTTGGTGCTGCCGAAGTTCTGCCTGTTCGGTTTAAAATATTAAACGATCCATGAGTGCAGGTCGCTGAAAATTGACTGGCGCCGCTTTCGGTCGTGGTGCTGTCTGTTTTCCACCATAAAACACAGATTTAACGGTATCAACAACGTATCGTTTATAGGTAGGTGACAATAGCACAACAAAGACGAGCACAAGGAGTATGAGAACAATGGCTAAAAAATAGGTGAGCCATCTTTGATCGAGCAAATCGCCTTTATCAAAAGCGTGTTTCGTTAGGTTCCGTCGAGATTTCATCGGTTTGCCTCATTCAGTTGTGTATTTTACTGCGTCTATACGGGCGGCTGTATTGTCTTGGTCAAAGACCGGATTACTTTGTCGTGTTCATATTATAGCACAAACGCAGGGAACGTGCAAAATATTTAATTCGCTTTGACTGCCAGTTCAATTATTAAAGGTTGGTGATATTGGGGGTTGAACATAGAAATAGGGTAAAGGAACCGCCCTTCACCCTACTTCGTGTTCTATGGAATGGTTTTTACGACGTGTCCCGCATTATCGAGAACGTCCTTTGGGAATGCGTGGTGAGCGTTGATTCCGGTAATCGCGAGAATTATCTCGTTGGTCATAGCGATTCCCGCGTCGTTCACGATTGTCATTAGAACGTCTGTCCCGGTAATCCCGAGAGTCTCGATTATCGCGGTAGTTAGAGCGTCCGGAGTCGCGGGAGTCTCTGGGTGCATTCCAATCGGATCCGAACTCACGATTCTCCTCTGATCCGATATTCAGTTCCGCAACAGGGACACCCCCTGCGGCGACAAGTGTCAGATCTACACGGTCCTGTTCGTCAATCGTGAGAATGCGGACGGTAACCTCATCGCCGACCTGCATAACATCCTCAGCGCGACGGACGTACCCGTCTCCCATCTGTGAAATATGAACGAGCCCATCCTTACCGGGCAGGATTTCGACAAACGCGCCAAATGGTGCTGTTCGGACGACCTTACCGGTGTATTCCTTGCCAATCTCAGGCATAGCCGTGATTGCCCGAATTTTCTCTTCTGCACGTTTGACGTCCTCTGCGCTTGTTGCGGCAATTTCGACGGTCCCATCATCTTCAATATTGATGGTCGTACTTGTTTCTTCCTGGATGCCCTGCACAGTTTTACCACGTGGACCGATGAGGTCTTTAATCTTCTGCTGCGCAATTTGGAGGGAATAAATTCGAGGGGCGTAGGGCGACAATTCCTCACGCGGTTCGGCAATGACAGCGTTCATCTGTTCGATGACTGCAAGGCGTGCCTCTCTTGCCTGATGAATTGCCCGACGCATCAACTCAGGCGTGACCCCCTCAATCTTGATGTCCATCTGTATAGCGGTGACACCTTCACTGGTTCCAGCGACTTTGAAGTCCATATCACCGAGAAAATCTTCAGTTCCGAGCATATCGGTAAGGATGGCTTCCTGTTCACCTTCCTTGATAAGGCCGACACCGATCCCCGCGACTGCTCTTTTAAGGGGGACCCCTGCATCTAAGAGTGCGAGGGTCGCACCACAGACTGTTGCCATTGAAGAGGAGGCATTAGATTCCAAAATCTCGGAGACGACCCGAATGGTATAATGAAAGTCCTCTTTATTCGGGATGACCGGTTCCAGTGCTTTTTGTGCGAGGGCACCGTGTCCGATTTCCCTTCGCCCGGGTCCCATCATGCGTTTGACTTCACCGGTACTGAATGGCGGGAAGTTATAGTGCAAAAAGAAGGAGCGTCTTGCTTCGCCATCAAGTCCACGTTGGACATCTTCATCACCCGATGTACCGAGTGTTGTTACACAGAGTGCCTGTGTTTGTCCTCTGCTAAACAAAGAAGAACCGTGGGTGTGCGGGAGTAATGCCACTTCTCCTGAAATCGGACGAATATCAGTTACGCCGCGACCATCAACACGTATCCCCTGTGTGAGAATTGCCTCACGCATCTCTTCTTTTTCGATGTCACTCAAGATAGAGATGGTATCTTTTGTTGCATTCGGATCGACTTCTTCTGGTGTATCCTCAAGAATTTCTGAGAGTACCTCTGCCTGCACCTGTTCGAGATAATCCTCACGTGCTTTTTTGTCTGCCATGCCGATAGATTCTCGAATACGGGACGTGGCGAGATGTCGGACACGGCTGCTGAGGTCCGACTCGACGCTTTTAGCGGCATAGTCGCGTTTTTCGGTGCTACAACCGGCAGCTAACCCTTCTTGGAGTTTGATGATCTCTTGTATCTGTGCGTGGGCAGCGCTAATTGTGTCAATGACTTCATCTTCAGGGATTTCATGTCCACCGCCTTCAACAGACATAACAGCGTCCGACTTGCCGCTGACGAACAATTCCATACTGGAGGCATGCAGTTCTTCGTAAGTAGGATTGATGATTAGCTTGTCTTCAACTTTTCCGACGGTGACAGCGGCAACGGGTCCATTAAAGGGTATATCCGAGATCGACAATGCTGCAGAAGTTCCGATAAGCGCAGGAACATCTGCGGGATGAATGCCATCCGATGAAAACACGTTACATAAAATTTGCACCTCAGCTTTAAAGTCCTTTGGAAAGAGTGGACGAATACAGTGGTCAATTAAACGAGCGACCAACTGTTCTGATGTCCCGGGACGCGGCTCACGTCGGCCGTAAACTGTGGGTATTCTTCCAGTGGCGTATGCCCTTTCACGATAATCTACGGTTAAAGGAAAGAAATCAAGGTCATGTTCAGCATCATCGGCAACCACCGTGACTAAAACAACTGTTCCACCGTATTGCACCCAAACGGCACCATCTGCCTGTTTCGCAACTTTTCCGGTTTCAATTGATAACTTTTCGCTCCCAAGTTGCATTTCAACTTTCATTCTATATACTACTCCTGTATTTCCTATTTATTTCGTCGTGTCACCAGGTATAAACAGTAAAAATCGGTACCAGTAAAAATCTAACTCCTCCTCGATCCGATAGTGTCCCGAATTCCGAGTTCATTAATTAAACGGTAATAGCGTGTTGCGTCTTTCTTGTAAAGATAGCGTAACAAGCGGCGCTGTTTGCCAACTAATCGGAAAAGCCCATGGCGCGAATGATAGTCTTTTCGGTGCGTCTGAAAATGCGCAGTCAACTGTTTTATACGCGCATTCAAAATTGCCACTTGCGTCTCTGGGGAACCAGTGTCTTGTTGATGGGTCTGGTACTTTTGGATTAATTCCTTCTTCTCTGCTGCATCAATTGCCAATTGTGTTCACCTCCTTTTGGTCGAACAACTAACTTTTGTGATAGCAAGTTTAGGACACTTGCTAAGTCCAAAAAGAATTATCTCATAAGGGTAATACTACGAGACATCTGTGCTTTAGAAAACATTAAATATGAATAAATACGAAGGCAGATTCGGGAGATCGCTCCGTTCTCTACCTGTATTTGCATACATATATAATATCACAAATCAACGCAAAATTCAAATTAAACTCACAATCCCTTGGTGCCACCTAAGTTTAAACGGTGTTACTTAGGGAGAAGTAGGCGATGCGAGAATTTCTGTCGCTGCTGCGATATCGCGCTGTATCTGTTGAATCAGAAATTCTATATTTGGGAATTTCCTTTCACTCCGAATCTTCTTCACGAAGAATATTTCCACGAGTTTACCGTAGATGATTTCATCAAAATTGAAGAAGTGTCCCTCCACCTGAATATTTGTACCGTTAAACGTAGGACGCATGCCGATATTCAATACGCCGTCTAACCACCGTTCCTCTAACTTCGCCCGGATCGCATAAACACCATTAGGGGGATACACTTGATTCTGGGTCTCTATATTCGCCGTGGGAAACCCAATTTCTCTGCCGCGTCCGTCACCGTGAACGACGTTGCCGATCAAGGAATACGGGCGTCCCAATAACTGTGCGCTTTGCTGAAGATCGCCCTGTGCGAGTGCTTCTCGGATCCGAGTGCTATGGACCGGGGTGCCATCGATTTCTGTCGGTGGCACGACAGAAACATCAAATGCATATCCCTTGCTAAGTTCCACCAGTCGTTCTGCATTGCCTGCCCGATTTTTTCCAAATTGGCAGGCATACCCAACGACGACGTGTTTCGCTCGACATTTCTCTAAGAGCACTTGCGCTACAAAGGCTTCGGGAGACATCGAGGCGATCTGTGCGTCAAAACTGAGCATAACAATTTCGTCAACGCCAAATTGTTGAAGTATTTCGACGCGCTTCGGGAGAGGGGTCAGGAGAGGCGGGCACCGTTCTGGTGCCAGGAAGGCAAGTGGATGCGGGTAAAAACCGACCAATACACTCGCCAAGTTATCATGCGCAGCGTGTTGAAGAAGTGTGTTAATAACGGCTTGGTGTCCGAGGTGGATACCGTCAAACACCCCAAAAGTGACAGCAGTCTCTCTGCCAAATTCAACAATATCGTTCAGACTATAAGGTGTGATGGCGACCTGTGAATCGCTCCCACTACAGGCATTTTCCACGTTGCTCAATCCTTCTGGCAATCACCATATCTGAAATGATCTGGATCGATGTAGCGTTGTGAAGCTTGAACAAGCGCGGCAATGGCTAATGGATAGGGCATGGCAATCCGACATCCAGCGGCGCGGGCGTGTCCGCCCCCTTGAAACTCTGCGGCAAGTTGACTCACGTCAACGTATTCTTGACTGCGTAGGCTCACTTTTGTACTTCGGTCCGTCATCTCAGACACACAGAGTGCCACCTCAACCCCCGCAATGGCTTGGATCTGGTTCACAACGCCCTCTACTGCATCAGCAGTCGTTCCGGTTTTTCGAAACATCGCTTGCGTCGCATACACCGAGGCTATCTTTCCATCATCCGTGATTTCTAACGTCCTGAGAACCTCACTCAACAGGTGCATCTTCGCAACAGGGACCTGTTCATAGACGTTCCGATAGACTTCATCCGGCGTGAAGTCGCCAATCCCAATTAATTCTGCGGCAATTTGATGGGTCTCGGCTGTGGTATTACTGTGTCGAAAACAGCCGGTATCAAACATCAATCCTGTATAAAGACACAGCGCACACGCTTTGCATATCGGGAATCCGTGGTGTTTAATGAGTTTGTAAACAATCTCTGAAGTGGAAGAAGCGGTAGGGATAATGAGGTTAACGTCACCGAATGCCTCTGCGGTGGCGTGATGGTCAATATTAACGAGGCTGTGTGTCGGAAGCAAGGTTTTGGAAAGTCCCTTTCCAATTCGCTCCAGTGTGCTTGCGTCCAATACAATCAACACTTCAGGACGATATGTTCCTAGGGCGTGCGCTCCCTCAATACCCTCCCAAAACGGGAGAAATCGATAGTTAGGTGGGACGACATCCGTATTAAATATTTTTACGGATTTACCCAGTCTCGTCAAAAAAAAGTAAAGCCCTAATTCGGAACCGATTGCATCACCATCGGGATGAATGTGCGTTGAAAGCGCGAAGGTGTGGTATTGGTCAAATAAGGTAAGGAGTGCGTCGTAGTCCGGTGTATTAGCCATCTGTAGGGTGTTCATGAAGCATTGCTGCGTGTCTTAGGTCGTTTCGTCTTCGGTCGTTACAGATTTGAGAAGCCCATCTATTTTAAAGAGATAGTCAGCGGATTCATCTATAGCGAACCGAAGTTCCGGTGAATGGCGAAGCGTCAGACGGTTTCCGATCTCACGCCTAAGGAACCCCGCTGCACTCTTTAAACCAGCGAGCGTCTTGCTTTTCTGCTCCTCATCGCCGATGACGCTCACCTTCACATCCACGTACTTCAGATCCGGGGACACGGATGCCTGTGTGACAGTGCAAAACGCGACGCGCGGGTCCTTGACAGAACGTTGGATAATCTCGCTTAATTCTCGCTGAATGAGGGCACCTACCCGATCTTGTCTTCTATTCTCTATCATATGCGTTCTACCTCTTGCAGCACATTTTGGTTTGCAAACTTTATCAAAAGAAAAACTCCGTTTCGTAATCTACTAATTCAGCCTCCACATTCGTCTCAACAAAAGTGATGAGATGTGAGATGATCTTATTCAGATGGACAACATCGTTGGAAACTGAAACGGCAGCTAATATGGCGAACTGATGTGCCTCCAAGGCTTCAACTTCAGCGATGGCGATGTTGAAGCGGTTTTTAAGTCTCGCAATGAGACTTTTGACAACCCGACGTTTCGCTTTCAGCGAGTGACTTTCTGGGATTCGGAGACGAATTTTACAAACACCGATATGCATGAATGTGTCAGTGAATTGTGGGTGCGGTTCACAACCGCAGCCCTTATGAAAATACGCGACTATCGGGAGAGAACCCATTTAGGAAAGCGAGCGTGCCACTTGTTCGTAAACGTAGCATTCAAGGACATCACCGACTTTCAAATCATCGAACGTTTCAATCCCTATTCCACATTCGTAGTTCGCTTGCACCTCATTGACGTTATCTTTGAACCGGCGAAGCGAATTGACTTTACCTTCGTGAATCAATCGATTATCGCGAAGAATACGCAGCGGTTGATTAAAGGAGATGCGTCCCCAATTGACGTAGCTACCGGCAACCAAACCGAGGCGTGGGACTTTGAATAATTCACGGACCTCCGCCCGTCCGATAACGACTTCTCGGACCTCAGGATCCAGCAGACCTTCCATAGCCGAACGAATATAGGAGATGAGATTATAAATGATGTTGTAGGTCCGGACATCAATCCCCTCCGTTTCTTTCGCTTGGACCGCCTCCGTCGTAGGATGCACGTTGAAGCCGACGACAATTGCATCAGAAGCGGAGGCAAGCAAAATATCGGTTTCAGTGATCCCTCCGACCGCCTCATGAATAATGTTAATCTTAACCTCATCGGTACTCAACTCGAGCAGTGATGAGGCAACGGCTTGCACGGAACCTTGCACATCGCCTTTAAGAACGACGTTCAATTCTTTAATCTCGCCTTCCTGAATTTGTTGGAAGAGGTTATCCAAACTGACGTGGCTATTTGCGCCGAGTTTTTCATTGCGGTATTGGTCCTGACGGGCTTCACTGATGGTACGTGCGTCCTTATCGGACTCAACGACATAGAATCGGTCCCCTGCTTCTGGGACACCCGTGAAACCGAGCACTTCAACAGGACATGACGGTCCACTCTCTTTCATCCGCTTCCCGAAATCGTCCATCATTGCCCTAACTTTTCCGGAATACCTACCTGAAACAAAAACATCACCAACCCTCAGGGTACCCGACTGGACGAGCACAGTTGCAATGGCACCGCGCCCTTTGTCAACCTGCGCTTCAATAACAACACCGCGGGCTGGCTTATTGGGGTTCGCTTTGAGTTCCAACAGTGCTGCTTCCAATAGGAGCATTTCAAGCAAAAAGTCGATGCCTGTTCCATCTATAGCAGAAGTCTCAACACAAATTGTTTGTCCACCCCAGTCCTCTGTTAGGAGGTCCTGTTCTGCCAATTGTTGCTTGACGTAGTCTGAACGTGCCCCGGGGACATCTATTTTGTTAATGGCGACGACAATGGGAACCTTTGCGGCTTTCGCGTGGCTGATCGCTTCAATTGTCTGAGGCATGACACCGTCGTCAGCTGCGACAATGAGAACGACAATATCGGTCACTTGCGCCCCGCGCGCTCGCATTGCGGTAAAAGCGGCGTGCCCGGGTGTATCCAAGAAAACAATGCTCCCCCCTTTTAATGTTACGTGATACGCTCCAATATGTTGTGTTATGTTACCCGCTTCAGATTCACTGATATTTGATTGACGAATAGAGTCTAAAAGAGATGTTTTACCGTGGTCCACATGTCCCATGATGGTGACCACTGGGGCTCGAGGTTGTAAAGATTCCGGGTCATCCGGTATCTCAGTCAATAGTTCTTCTTCGAGCGTTTTCCCCCTAACCGCTTCAAAATTCAGATGTTCCGATAGCGTCACAAGTGCGTCGTAATCAAGTCGCTGATTGATGTTCGCCATCACTCCCAACTTCATGAGACGCATAATTAGCGCTGAAGGTTGCAACGCTAACACTGCCGCCAGGTCAGCAACAGTCGTGCCGTCCACGACTTGCGTCGCAGTGGCTTCCGGTCCTCCTGCGTTTTCAACAGCGTCTTCGGACGCAGAGACACGGGCTTCGACCGGTTCGGCAGCCAATTCTGATTCAAGAAGAGAGACGGTGTCCGGATCAAGAACACTCATCCCGTTTTTAACGCGAACGCCATGTTCCTCAAGTAGAGCGATAAGCTCCTTGTTTGTTAGGTTGTATTCTTTTGCCAATTCATAAACACGCGTACCGGGGACTTGGTTTTCCTCTCGACTCCGTTTGGCGGGATTTCCCCGCCGGCGTTGGGCTTTGCCCATAAGTAATACCTCCTTTTCTTCCTTATGTATCCTCTATAGACTTTTGGATTTCTTGAAGAAGCATCTGTTCAAACTGCGCTATATTCTCACTTGGTAGTTGCACACGTAATAAAGAATTAATCCGTTTGGGAGACTTGAAAGCCTTCTGAATACAGTCTTGAGAGAGACAAACATAAGCCCCGCGCCCACCTAACTTCTTTTGACTGTCGATTCGCAATTGTCCATCCGCTTGACAGAGAAACCGAACCAATGCTTTCTGGGGCAATTTCCCACGGCATCCGATGCAAGTGCGGATAATATCCCTCAATGACTTCACCTACTTCTAAGACTCAGTATCAAAAGTATCCTCGGTATCAAAAGTATCTTCAGTATCAAAAGCCTCTTCAGTATCAAAAGCATTCTCGTCTGGGTCTATCTCGGCATCCTGCTCAACCTCTGTTGCGTCCGGCACATCGGTAGTTTCCTGTTCTTGCAGACTTTGGTCAAGATTCTCCTCTTGATTATCTTTTTCTTCACTGTCTGGAACTTGCTCAGGTGTTTCATCAGAACCTTCGGGTTTAAAGAGTTCGTTAATCGAAACAGTATCTTCGGATTCACCCTTTATGTCCACCTTCCAACCCGTCAACTTCGCGGCGAGTCGCGCATTCTGTCCGCGCTGTCCGATCGCTAAAGACAACTGATTGTCCGGAACAATTACAAGAGCACTCCTATTGTCATCATTCAACTCAACCCTACGCACCCCAACTCGGGCCCCCAGTGCATTCGCAATAAAGATACTGGGATCTTCACTCCATTCCAGTAAATCTATTTTCTCATCATCAAGTTCACCGACGATCGTCTGGACCCGTATCCCTTTAACACCGACACACGTGCCTACGGCATCAATACCTTCTTCTGTTGCCCTGACGGCTACCTTCGCTCGGTTCCCAGGATCCCGTGCGACCGCCATAATTTGAACCTGACCTTCATAAATTTCAGGAACCTCCTGCTCAAATAACATCGATACCAAATCCCGATGCGTCCGGGATACAATAATCGGGGGTCCCCGCATCTCATTCTTCACAGATAGAATTAGACATTGTAAGCGTTTACCACGTTCATAGGTGTGAGAACGCGGCGTCTCGCGCGGTGGTAAGAATGCCTCCGTCTGCTCGAGGTCCAAAATAACGCCACCCCGTTCAAAACGTTGAACGTATCCGGTAACAATTTCGCCTTCGCGTTCCGCGAACTCTTGATAAATCTTTTCTCGCTCCGCTTGCTTGATTTTTTGGAGAAGGATTTGCCGCCCTAACTGCGCCTGAATCCGTCCAAACTCGCTTGGCGGAATTTGGACATCCAGTATCTCCCCGACTTCGACATCCGCTTGAAGTTGCGATGCCTGCTCAATCGGAATCTCTGTCGAGTAATCGCGCATAATATTAACGACTTTTTTCGGAACATAACACCGTATATCGCTTTTCTCCAAATTAATTTCGAAAGAAACGTTGGCATCAGCCCCGTAAACGCGGCGTGCGGCGGCATGCAACGCCTCCTCTATCGCTTCAACGATCACCTCTTCAGGTAAATCTGTTTGGGCAGTATATTGACGTATAGCGTTTTGGAGGTTCTCTAACATAATAATTGATGTCCGCGGTCTCTTTTTAGTATACAGGGTGGCAAGCGTCGTCCTGTATCAACAGTCCGCGTGCTCCTTTCCATCTTTTTTTATAGTGGCAGTGTGTCTCTGGCGCTTGTTCTCTACCATTTCAGGTGTATACGGGCATTGAGAATTTGCGAAATTTTAAGGGAGATGTCTGTCCCATCAGCCTGTGTTAAGACGACTTCTTCAGGGTTTACCTCTACAACAGTGCCTTGTATCTGACGCGTGTGGTCATTTTGGGCGGTGATTTCTATCTGAACGGTCCGCCCACAATTTCGCTGAAAATCCTTAGCAGTTCGTAAGGGTCGGTCTATGCCGGGAGAAGCCACTTCCAACTGAGCATAGTTCGCTAAATGCTCATGAACCTCTAAAATCGGACGGACGACTTGGTTCACCATTTGACAATCCGCCACCGAAAGCCCATCTCTTTTGTAAATGAGGAGGCGCAGCGTTTTGGAATGTGTTTCAACGTCCACAAGTTCGATACCATCACTGTCAAGCATCGGTGCTAACATCTCAATAATGGAGTTTTTCTCGGCTGCTGTCATACCAACATATAAGATAAAAAATAAAAAAACGCGATACTCCCAATCATAGAGGTTTTCGCGGTTTCTGTGATGTCGTAGTACACAGTATGATAGGAATAGATAAATCGAGGACGAAGACCTCACCTGAATTCCAAGGACTGCGTTTTACGACCCTACCGATGCCGAAGCAACGGGGTATCAATTCTTTCCCATCCACCTCTATTGTTACATAATACCCGTTTTCCTTTTTTTCGTCAAGCCAATTTGGAAATCTAAAGGCTTTCGCATAGATTATGACATAATTGTATCATATTCTGTGCTGAAAGTCAAATTAAATCCAAGTGTGCGACGCCTATAGATAGGGTGAAAAGTAATTTTTATTCCCGTGATAAATATGCTATACTATTTTTCATGAGCATGTTCCGCGAACACTGGATCGGTGGGTTAGTCGCTTATAGTGCTTTTTTCACCGTCTCACTTATCACCACCTTCGCCGTTCCAATCTTTTATGATACTGTGCCACAGACGTGGAATCCAACGATTCCGCCGGTGAGAGATATTGTAAAAATTATCGGCTGTTTTGCTGTAGCAGTCCTGTTCGGATTGTGGCCGGATGTCGACATTAAGAGCAAGAGTCAAAAAATATTTTACACCGTCCTCTTCACGCTGAACGTAGTCTTGATTGTTTTTTTTCAAAAGTATCTGGAATCGGCACTGCTGGGCTTATTCGCGATGCTCCCCATTATGAGCAAACATCGGGGGTGGACACATGCCAAAGTTACGATGATTTTGCTGCCCAGCGTGTTTCTGTTAATCCCGATTTATGCCGCATCTCCAGAGTGGGCGACAAATGGGACGTTCATAGACGCATTCACTGCCTTGCGGGAGTGGGAAGGACTTATGGAGGCGATCCGCAGCGGTTTTCCGTTCTATGTAGCAAGTTTTATCGGGTACGCGACGCATCTTCATCTGGATGGGATCTTATTTCGTTCGCGGAAAGCGCAACGCCGAAAGGCACGAGTTAACAAATGAACACAACGACCCAACCCTTCCAAGAATTCTTTGATAACCCGATCCTGCGGGCACTCACAACCTTCGCAAGAGAGCGAGGTGTGCAGCTCTATCTCGTCGGCGGTAGCGTGCGGGATTTATTGCTCGGACGTCAGACGACAGATATTGATTTTACGTTGGCTTCTAATGCCATCCGGTTCGCGAAAGCGTTCGCAGCCACTACCAGAGCAACCGCTATCGCCTTAGAAGAAAATCCGCCCACAGCCCGCGTGATTGTTAAGTCGGACAGCACTTCACAACCGCCGCAGCTCAGTATGGATTTCGCACAGTTCCGAGCCACATCACTCACTGACGATTTACGTCTGCGGGACCTGACAATTAATGCTATGGCAATTGCGCTTGAAAATGTGGGAACTTTTACACGTATGACACGCCAGCAAATTCTCTGTCGGGTAATTGACCCCTGCGGTGGTATGAAAGACCTGAAGACGGGCATGCTCCGATTTCCGAGCGAGCGGGTGGTGATAGCGGATCCGGTGCGGCTCCTACGGATTTATAGATTCGCAGCACAGTTAGATTTTGAGCTTTCCCAAGAGGCAATCGATCTGGTAACAACCTATAGGTCGATGCTGTCCGATGTAGCAGGGGAACGGTGTCGAGACGAACTGATGAAGATCTTTCACCTTAAGAAGGCACACCCCTATTTACAACAAATGGAGGCATCCGGACTCCTCACACAGGTCGTTCCGAGCTGCAGAGAGACGCCTCGGACGTTGACCGCCCTTAAGAGCTTCGAGGAAAATCCAATTCCGCCGTTTCTGCAAACTTACCGCGAGGAAATTGAACACTATCTTCGAGAGGAAGTCAGTGTAGAAACCGATAGGCGCTCGCTCATCAAATTGAGTCTACTCTTCGGGGACAATGTGGCGGATATCGGTAAACGCCTTCGATTCAGCCGAAAGGCGGGGCAGTTTATGGAATGCCTCATCTCAGGAAGCCAGACCCTTAAAAATATGATCCCGCAATTGACCCAGAAACAGATAAACCACTTCCTGAGAAATCATGCCTCCGATTGGTGGGGTATCCTTCTATATGCAGCGGCAATGTATCCGATGGATTCGGCGGTTCTAAAACAGATTGCTGATACTTACTATGAATACATTCTACCTATCCGCAAACAGGGGCGACTCATCACAGGGGACGATCTGATTCAGGAATTCCATTTGAAAGAAGGGACGCAAATTGGAGCACTGCTGAAGGAGATTGAGGACCGTCAATTTGATGGCGAGATCCGAACCCGTGCAGAGGCATTGGCTGCGGTGGCGGTGTTAATTCAGAAGCATCCGTAACGTAACGCTTCCGTCGGTTTCTGTGCGTTACAATTTCGTTTGATATTTTCGTAGGAGTTTCGGAATCAAAGATAGCAAGAGCAGAAGCACGCCAGCGACTCCAAGATAGAGGAGCGTCTTCCAAATATTGCCCTCACCACTCACAAACGCCCCACCGAGCTGTACAAACACTGCCGTCCCCGGCAACATAAAGATAGCAGAGACGAGCACATAAGTGGGGAACCGGATACTCGTTAACCCATAGGCATAGTTTTGGAGATTGAATGGGAAAATCGGAACCACGCGTGTAAACATCACGATACGCCAGCCCTGTTCTTCAACCTGTTCATCTATTTTCCGGAATTGTGCATTGTCTTTGACCCAACCTTCAACGAGGTCGCGGGCAACGTAGCGGGCAATTAGAAACGCAACAGAGACAGAGATAATCGAAGCGACGGACGCGTAAAAGATGCCCCATAGGGGTCCGAAGACGAAACCTGCCAAGATAGTTACGGGGGCACCGGGGAGGAAAAAGACAGTGGATACCAGATAAAGCCCGATGTAGACGAAGGGCGCAATTCTTCCAAAACCTTCTACCCATGTTTTGATTTTCGGGACGTTTTCTAAGCGAATATCGTCTGTTACGCCATAGGCTCTCAACACGAGATAGACAGTCGCAACGACCCCAACCGTAATGAGAATTTTAATGATGCTTTTTTTCATTTTTTGTCGAAATTGCCTCTAAGTAGGATTTAATCTGCGTCTGATATCGGACAGGGATACGGTTATTTTCTACGGCTGCAGCATACGCACGCGAGGCGTTGAGGACGACATCGGCAAAGGGTAGATAGTCAGGCGCGTCGTCGGTTACCGCACCCGTAAAGACACGAGAGACGCTTTCCGAATTGATAGATGCACCCGTCGTCAGTGTCAATTCTTCTCCGTTAACCTGAAAGGCGGGTGTTTCCGCACCTGTCAGCGGTGTGGTAGCATCTGGTCGGTCTGTTTCACTCGTCATGTCGCCTGATTCGGCTGCCTGTGATGCTGAGGATGGGTCGGAATTTGATGAACCTTCACGGGTCCCCTCAACCTCACTGCTCCCCGCGTCTTGTCCAGGTCCGCCATCGCTATTCGCAATCCCACCGCCTGCGGATTGCGTTTCAAGCGTCGCCAATGCGAGTTCCTTTTGGCTTGCCGTGAGGTGTGCCTCCAATTCCGCAAGATCGGACGACTTTTCCATCTGCGCAAGGGCAGCGATGATGTCCTGCAATGTCTCCGGTGTGACGGCTTGCCCCTGAATCTGGTTCAGTGAATCATTGAGCGCGCCCTCTGGTAGATTTTCAGCCAAACGTTCGAAGAGTTCCATAAGTTCCGCTTGGAGTTCCGATGGTATTGCAGCCTGTTCAGTGAGGGTTTCCAGTGCTGCAGCGAGTTGGTCGGCATCCATACCGCGAAAGCTTTGACTCGCTTCTGTCGCTTCAGCAATAGCCGTTTGTTCGGATCGCTGTGTGCGGATCTCTTTTTTTAAGTCGCTGAGATGTTTTTGCGCTGTGTTGAGATTCGATGCCGCTTTCAACGCGTTCATCGTATCGGTAACCTGACGCTTTAAGTCCGAATTCTCAACGTGTTCTCCTTCAAGGTTTTGAATGATTCTATCTAACGCGTGTTGCTGCGAATGCGTCAGGGGTTGCGGCACTTCATAGAAAGGGGAAATGGTGAAGGATATCCCAATCAACAGCAGCGGAATCGGAAAGAGTTTCAGAAACTTTGGGAGACGATACGGACTTACGTTTACAACGTCTAAGGTGGTCGCAGTCTCTGCGGCATCTCGGATTTGGAGGTGTGCGAATTCACTTTGGGGATCGGTTCGCATCAATCCAAACGCCGTCCCGAGACGCTCACTGAGTTCCATTTTTTCGTCAACAGTCCGTGCGACGGTGTCTAAATCCGGACGATGCTTAACACTGAGACATACACCGACAGCCACCGCGATAAAAGTGATGACCCCGCTCACAGTCAGCATTCGGATGGGTAGGGGAATCACTCGGTTCAGAAAGAACAACACCACAAGCAGCAGCAGCCCACAGAGGAGCGTGGACGTGATCGTCTGCAGGAGCACCTGCCGATACATTCTACCCCGAATGTCGGTCAGACAATTTTGGAGGCGTTGTGCATCTAATGCTTCGACTGGGGTGTGTTCAGAATTTACCATGCGAGTTCCTCAACTGCTGCCATAACCGTATCTGGTGTGATCGCCTCAAGATTTTCGCGTGCGCGATCGGGATATGCGTCCCATTCTCTGGACGACAGTGTTTTCATAAACGAACATCCTTTGCGCGCGACCACGGCGTGTCGGTCCCACGGCGGTGCCCACTGGATAAGGTTAGAGGCACCAAACAGGGCAACCGTCGGCGTTTTTACAGCGGTACTGAGATGCATCGGTCCCGTATCGTTGCTGATGTAGAGATTACACCGTTGCAGCAGTGCCGCAAGTTGCATCGGGGTTGCTTGATTGACAATAACGGGTGAATGGGACATCGCGTCCGCCACCTGATCCGCTAATTCACCTTCGCGCGGTCCAGTCGTGATAATAATATGAGCGTTGTATGTTTCATAGAGTCGATCCGCAAGGGTCGCGAAGTTTGATGCCTGCCATCGGCGATAGACTGTCGCAGCACCAGGATTGAGACCGATAATGGGGCTGCCGTCATTCAGCTTTCGGTCTTCAAGAAAATTGTTCACCCACGCCTTGCCTGCCCTATCCACAAATACTTCCGGTTCAGTGTTCACTGTTTCAATACCCAAAGCACGAACTACATCAAGATACCGCTCCGTTTCATGCTGCGCTGTATTATTCGGAACTGCGAGGTTCAGCAATTTCTTTCCACCAGCGTTCGTTTTGAAGCCGACACGGAACGGGATTCTCGCAAGAAATGTGTGAAGAACGAGACGGAACGTCGGCTGCAGCACAACCGCCATTTGGAATTTTCGTCGAGCCATCTGATAGATGAGTTTCGGCACGGCGGTTTGATACGTAAGCACCTCGTTCAGATGTGGATTTGCGGACACTAACGCCTCTCGTGTCGGGGCTGCCATGTAAGCGATATGGGCGTCTCGAAAGTGTTGGCGTAAGGCACGAATGACGGGTGTTGTGAGAACGGTTTCTCCGAGTGGCGCAAGTCTGATGATTAAAATGCGATGAATCTGATTAGGGGCAAACATCCTGTTCCTTCGCTGGCTCTTGCAAATTTGTGCTGTTCACGATATAATATCCCAAAACAGACTGGATGTCAAGTATGTATTCCCATCTCCAACACTTGAAAGAAAAATATCTACGCGGTTGGGAGCAACAAGCAACTGTGATTCTGCTTGCTTCTGGGCTCCTGCTGACGTTGCACAGGTATTACAGCCGACGGAGTTTTTTCAGGCAACACTTCGCAGAATACTTTATCGACCTCCCATTGATAGAAAGCCACTCCTACTATTACTGGTTTCTGACGACGGCACTCACCTTACTGCTCGCGCCTATCCTTGTTGCGCAATTTGGAACAAAGGAGCGGTTGAAGGATTATGGATTCCAACTCGGGCATCAGAAACTTGGATGGGGTGTGACAGGAATCGCGTGGTTCCTGATGATACCCGTGGTGATTCTCGCCGTTATCGTGTATCCACCTTTCGTAGCAAAGTATCCACTGTGTAAGGCAGTCGCAAGCAGTTGGCAGGCGTTCCTCCCGTATCAACTCGCTTACGGTGTTTACATGTTTTCGTGGGAATTTTTCTTCCGTGGGTTTATGCTTTTCGGACTTGAACGAAAATTCGGGAACTACACCCTCTTAATTCAGACGATTCCTTTTGCGGTGATGCATTACTCAAAACCCTTACCGGAGGCAATCGGTTCTGTGATTGCGGGCGTATTGCTCGGTGTACTGGCACTGGAAACGCGTTCGTTCATCTACGGCGCGGTAATTCACTGGCTCGTCGCTATGACGATGGATGTCGTGGCTGTATCTTTTCCACGTTTCTGGGGATAAAAATTTCATTGCGGTTGCTTAGCGATTGTGCTATAATTCGTAAGGTATTGCGTATCTATTAGGTCAAATGTGCGGGATCTCTGATGAAAATTTTAGGACTATCTCTTATCATCGCGATAATTTTATGTGCTGGTCCGCCTATATCTGCTGAATTAAGCGTTGAAGATTTAGAGAAAATTCGCCAGATTGTCAACGCGTCTGAGGTTCGGTTGGGGAAACGCCTCGATGAGGTTAAGAAGGGACTGGATATCCGTATTGAAGACCAAGGAAAACGTATTACGGGTTTAGGAGACCGTATTACGGATTTACGGGAGCGCATCGGCTTCCAAGGCCATTTAATCATTGCACTCATCGTTGCTATTATCGCCTTTGTTGCGGTGCCAATGGGGGTTATTGTTTATCAATACAACCGGAATCGCGACCAACAAGCAGCAGAAATTAAGGCACTCCGCGACCAACAAGCAGAAATAGAGACCCTCCGACGGAGAATAGAAGAACTTGAACGGAAGCCAATCATCCAAGCTTAACCCATTTCAGAATTGCGCAGATAATTGCAGTTGACATCCACACCCTTTTTCTATAAAATATATCCTATACAACTTGTAGATGCGTTTTGAGAACCGCAGATTGATTTGGAGAGGAGATCATAACATAAATGGCTAATAACGTTTTTCCACCAACAGAGACTGCTTATCCCATAGAGAATGCGCATGTCAACAGTTTAGAGACCTATCAAGCGCAATACGCCGAATCGATTCAAGATCCGGAGGCATTTTGGGCAACAATCGCGGAACGATTGACGTGGTATCAGAAATGGGATACGGTTCGCGATTACGATTTCGTCAATGGCGAGATTAAATGGTTCGAGGGCGGCACACTGAACGCTTGCTATAATTGCCTCGACCGTCATATAGAAGCCGGGCACGGGGATGCAACCGCCATCATCTGGGAAGGGAACGATCCGTCCGAAGATAAGACCTTCAGCTACACTGCACTCCTCGCCGAGGTCAACAAGTTTGCCAATGTCCTGAAGGCAGAAGGTATTGAAAAAGGCGATCGCGTCTGTATCTACTTGCAGATGGTGCCAGAGTTGGCAATCGCGATGTTAGCCTGTGCAAGGATTGGTGCTGTGCATTCTATCGTCTTCGGTGCATTTTCAGCGGAATCCCTCCGAGACAGGATTAACGACTCCGAATGTAAATTGTTGATTACGCAGGACACCGCAATGCGGGGACCCCGTAGCGATATACCGATGAAGGCGAATGCCGATGCTGCGGTGGCAGAATGCCCCTCTATTGAAAAGGTTGTCGTCGTAGCGCGCACTGGAGATGCTGTCGATTTTGATGCATCGCGAGATATTTGGTGGCACGAAGCGATGGCGAACGCCGATACAGACTGCGAACCTGCTGTTATGAATGCCGAAGACCCGCTTTTTATTCTCTACACCTCCGGCTCGACGGGTAAACCGAAAGGCGTTTTGCATACGACAGGCGGATATCTTGTCTACACGTCTTACACCCATCAGCAGGTTTTCGACTACCACGAAGGCGATATCTACTGGTGCACAGCCGATATAGGCTGGATTACGGGGCATTCTTACATTATCTACGGTCCACTCGCGAATCGGGCGGTCAGTGTGATGTTTGAAGGCGTGCCAAACTATCCCGACTTCGGACGCTTTTGGCAGGTTGTTGAGAAGCATGACATTAACATCTTCTACACTGCCCCGACAGCACTGCGGGCGCTGATGAAAGAAGGCGATACGTGGGTCGAAAAATATGACAGATCCACGCTCAGACTCCTCGGCACAGTGGGTGAACCGATCAAAGAACCGGAGTGGCTGTGGTATTACAATATCGTCGGTGAAGAGCGGTGTCCAATTGTGGATACATGGTGGCAAACCGAAACGGGTGGGATTTTGATGACACCGCTGCCTGCCGCAACACCCCTGAAACCCGGCTCGGCGACCTTCCCGTTCTTTGCGGTTGAACCCGTGATACTTGATGAAGCGGGTAACGAAGTAGAAGGGAATCCGGCAACGGGGTATCTGTGCATTAAAACGGCGTGGCCCGGTATCATGCGCACCGTCTACGGCGACCATGAACGGTTTTTGGACACCTATTTCCGTAGGTTCCCCGGCTACTATATGACAGGCGATGGGGTCCTACGCGATGAAGATGGTTATTATTGGATTACAGGGCGCGTGGACGATGTTCTGAACGTCTCTGGACACCGATTAGGCACGGCAGAGGTCGAAGGCGCGATCGGGCAACACGAGGCAGTCGCGGAAGCCGCAGTCGTCGGGTACCCACACGACATCAAGGGACAAGGCATCTATGCGTATGTTACGCTCATGACAGGCGAATCCGCATCTGATGTCGTGGAAACGGGCATCAAACAGGCGGTTCGACAACAAATCGGACCTATCGCCACGCCTGACAAGATTCAGTTTACCCCGGCATTGCCAAAGACACGATCGGGCAAGATTATGCGGCGGATCCTCCGTAAAATCGCGGAAGGCGACATCTCCGACCTCGGTGATACTTCCACCCTTGCCGATCCGACGGTGGTTGATGATTTGGTTGAAGGGAGACGATAATTGGCTTCAGCAGAAAAGATAGTAGATGAATTAAAAAAGCAGGGGATCACCCACGCTGTTGGCGTTCCGGATAACGGCAGTGCCCGGATTTATGAACGCTTACGTGCAGCGCCTGGTATTGAAGTCATCACGGTCACCCGTGAAGGAGAAGCCTTTGCCATTGCCTCAGGGTTATACGTGGGTGGCAAAAAGCCTGTTATCATCATCCAAAATACTGGATTCTTGGAATCAGGCGATGCGATCCGAGGCACTGTTGTCAATATGCAGGTGCCAGTGGTTGTATTCATTGGATATCGGGGTTATCACAATCGAGATGAAGATGGACAATGGGTGGATTCTGTAGCGACTTTCCTTGAACCGACGTTGAAAGCGTGGAATCTTCCTTATGAAATGCTTGAAACCGATTCGGATGTTCCGTGCATCGCGAGTGCATTTGAACAGGCAGCAGAGACTTCGCTACCCACATCCGTGCTTTTGATTGGACATGCAACGTAATAGGGTGTGTATATAGTGTGGGTTACCGAAAGAAAATGTTGTAATTCAGTGTAGCATAAACTTTTATGGATAATGGCACTGGGATTAAAATAGAGGCGCTATAACGCCAAAAGGGACCACATTTATTGTTGTTTTTTTCTAAAATGTATGTTAGAATATCGTATTATATCGGTTTTTTAGCGAAATTTCGCTTTTTTTTAAACATTTTACTTGACAAAACGTTTTAACATAATGTATCATTAATTTTCGTTTTATCAAAATTCTATAATAAGGAGAGGAGAAAGATGGAAGCCGAGTATTTCGGTGAAACAGCAAGTATTGAGAGTGTTGATCCATACATGGAGGCAACATATCCACCAGATGAGACAGAACCCTCAGAAAGTTATAAAGGTAGCGATCAGAGTGCTTTAACGAGTTGGCTTCGGAGCGTGGCAGGTCACCGTCTGTTAACCCGTGAGGAAGAAGTTCAATTAGCAAAACGGATTGAAGCTGCAGAGGCTAAAGCATTAGACGAACTCTTAGATGTCTTAGTAGAAGTAGACCTATTATCTCGCGAGAAGAGAGAGCAACCGGCAGAACGGATTGAAGCTGCAGAGGCTGAAGCATTAGACGAACTCTTAGATGCCTTAGTGGAAGTAGACCTATTATCTCGTGAGCAGAAAAAGCAACTGGCAGAACAAATTGAAGCTGGCAGGAGCGAGGCACGAAAAGCACTGGTAAGCGAAATACAAGACGCATTGGTGAAACGTGACGCATTATCTGAGAAAGGAAAAGAGGCACTGGCGAAGCGGATTCGGGCTGCCGAGCGCGAAGCGCGCAATGCAAGAGATGAACTTGTCCAAGCCAACCTACGACTCGTTATTTCCATCGCAGTTAAATACCAAGGTCACAATGTTCCACTCGAAGATTTGATTCAAGAAGGAAACATCGGACTGATTAAAGCAGCCAGCAAGTTCGACTATCAGAAGGGCTTTAAATTCAGCACGTACGCAATTTGGTGGATTAAACAGGCGATTATGCGGACGCTCGACAATTTTTCCCGTTCGATTCGATTACCTTCCTATGTGGTTGCGAAAATGAACAAGTTCGATGCCGTCTACGCAGCGTTGTGTCAAGAACTACAACGCGAGCCCCGGCGCGATGAAATCGCAGACGCTTTGGACTTGACAGTGAAACAGGTCGAAGAAATTCTAACGTTTAACGCTGATACCATCTCAATGGATTTACCCTTGAGCGACGAACGGTCTGCTGCGACATTAGGCGACTTAATCGAAGACCCAATTACGAGTGGAGAAGACGGTCCCATCGCGGAAATGATTAATAAGGACCTGACCGCCCAATTCCTCAAAAGACTCCCAGAGCGCGAACAAAGAGTCTTGAAAATGCGCTTCGGACTTGAGGACGGAGAACGGAAGACCCTCCGAGAAATCGGTGTGGCTTTGGAGGTTACCCGCGAACGCGTCCGTCAACTGGAAATAGATGCGATCAAACGCTTGTGTGCTCTTTACGATGAGATGGGCGAATTTCGGTCAAAACCTCAATATCGAGCCGCATAACACCCCGCATGGAAGGCAATTATGAAGAATTTATTGAAGAAGATCAAAGGCACTGAAACCCCTTTGTTGACAGTCACAGAAGCCGCACAGGAGAAGATTCAGGCCGTGATAGAAACTGAAGAGGTTGAAGTTGAAGGACTTCGCATCAGTATTCAGGGCAAAACAGCCACCGCTTTCCAATATAGTCTTGGCTTGGCGACGGAAGCACAAGCCGATGACATTGTTATTGCGTGTGAGCATTTCAATGTACTCGTTGATGCCGAAAGCGCGCCTGACCTTCAAGGCGCTGTGATTGATTATGTTGATGACCTGAATTCGAGTGGATTCAATATTGAAAACCCAAACACACCCACGTGGGACAATCCAAAAGCACAAGAGGTTCAGAAGCTGATTGACGAACGGATTAATCCAGCTGTAGCGGCACACGGTGGGCAGATAGAACTCTTGAACGTCGAGGACGATGCTATCTACATTCACATGGGTGGGGGTTGTCAAGGCTGCGGCATGGCAAATGTTACCCTCAAACACGGTATTGAGGCGATGATTCAAGAGGTCTTTCCTGAGATTAAACACGTGATTGACACGACTGATCACGCTGCTGGAGATAACCCGTACTATTCCGAAGGTAGGTAATAACAGACACGACATGACGGGCGGATGTTACCATCCGCCCGTTCTGTTTTTAACCTGATATAACGTGTGCCCCGACGTTGTTCGCATGCGTAACAAAACAGGAACCGCCCTCTGGAAGTGTTTTTAGGAAGGCTTCGGTGTCCCGCTTTAACCCGTCAATATCGTCACCTACCACGCAAATTGCCGACCCCCAACTGCTCACACCGGCGCCGAACGCACCACTCTCGCGTAGGAAATCAAGCGTCAATTGAAGTTCGGTGCCTTGTGCGTCAATTTCCACTTTTTTCCACCCAAACGTTTGAATTTGATTTAAGGCTTTGCCGAAGGAGGACATATCTCCTTCGACTAGGGCAGGGAGTACTTGCATCAACAGGAGATGTGAAAGTTTCTGTGCCACCCATTCCGGCTGTGGACAGAGGGTTTGAAACAACTCGATCTCTTTGTCACCATAAATCCGCGAACAGTTCGGCATCACAATGAGTAACGGCACTTCTGGGAACGAATAACGGAGTAAGACCGGGGGGGGGGAAATATCGCCAAGGGCAGAAGAAGGTAGGAACGATGCTTTCTGTTCTGGGAAACGATGGCCGCCATCAACAATGAAACCGCCTGTTTGAAATGCCGCAATACCAATACCTGACGTGCCACCGCGTCCGACAACTTTTGCCAATGCTTGCACATCTAACCCGAGTTCGTATAGCAGATTAACTGCCTGTGCAATACCCAGAGAAAGTTGCGTTCCAGACCCGAATCCGCAGTGCATCGGGATTTCAGAGTGAAATGTTAATTTAATGCCGGGAAACCGATAGTTGTCTTGCAACCGCTTCAGGACCGCAGCCGTCCGATCACGATATACAGAAGAGGGGAGATGAATGCCGGTTGCCTGTTCAGCGACAATTTGGAAATTGGGCTTAGCAATGGCAAGACCGAACCCACCATCAACCCGTCCCAACGCACCGTTCAAATCGAGCAGAGAAAAGTGTAATCGGGACGGCGTGGTAATTTTGACGTCGTGCATAGGTGTGTCGGATCCGTGCGGACTTTCCGTAGATTAGCCAATATCCTCGCCATTATCCCCATTTCGTCTGACATCTCGCTCGATTAAACCGTCACGAATGTGGAGGACGCGTTTGGCGTGTTCAGCGACTTCAGGTTCATGTGTTACCATGATGATGGTATTCCCCTCATCGTTCAAACGGTTGAAAATCGCCATAATTTCGGTGCCAGAACGGGTATCCAGGTTACCTGTCGGTTCATCAGCAAAGATCATTGAGGGTCTATTGACTAAAGCCCGTGCGATCGCCACACGCTGAATTTGGCCACCAGACAATTCTGTTGACTTGTGATCGACGCGGTCGGCTAACCCGACTGCCTCCAAAGACTCAAATGCGCGCCGTTTGCGCTCTTTTCTGCCCAAACCCGAGTAAATCAGCGGTAATTCGACATTGTTGAGGGCACTCGTTCGGGGGAGCAGGTTAAACGACTGAAACACAAAACCGATCTTTTTGTTCCGAATGTCAGCCAGCCGATTATCGGAAAGGCGCCCTACCTCTTCACCTTCAAGGAAATAATCGCCCGATGTCGGTGTTGCGAGACACCCGAGAATATCCATCATCGTTGATTTCCCTGAACCGGAGGGTCCCATAATCGCAATAAATTCGCCTTGTGTTACAGTAAAGGTTACGCCTCGCAAGGCATGTACCTGCACATCGCCCATTTGATAGACCTTCGTCAAATCTCGTACATCTATTAACACAGCGTTTCCTCCTTAATCTTATGAAGGTGAAGCAATACAGAAACAATACAATTAAGCACGTTGAGGTTGATCTATTTGTCCTCTTCTTCCTCGAGGGGATCTTCTTGTCCTTTTGTCAGTTCTTGCATAGAAGGCACGAAAACGCGGTCGCCTTCCTTCAAACCGCCAGTGATTTGAAAGTGGGTGTTATTGCGTTGTCCGATGGTAATATGTGTTTTGACACCTTTTTGCGCTTTGTTATCTTTGTCAGATTCACCTGTATCTAACATAACAAAATACTGCCGCTCGCTACTGACTTCGGCTTCTATATCGGAGAGCACATTTTGTTCAGAGATAACAATAGAGATCTCAGTTGGACCGGTCTTCAAGCCTTTCTGCGCCCCTTCGAGTAAGATTTCGAGATTACCGCGCGTTTCCTCTGGCGCAATCTTGCCGACGCGTCCATCAAACTCGTTCCCGATCAAATTCCGGATTTTAAGGGTTTGGTTCTCCTGAAATTGTCCAAGATCCGTGGGATTCACCTTCGCCTTAACAGTAAAAACCTTGGGACTCAGCACAGCCGGTATTGGCAGTTGAAGGATATCGGATTCTTCAAACACAATGATGTCGACATCCGCAGACATACCCGGTAGGAGTTCCGGAGGCGAACCGATAACCTCTACATCTACCTCGAAGGTGATGACAGAGCTCTGATTCTGGGGACCCCGGGGGGTCGCACTCGGTGAAATCTCGCTGACCCGTCCCGGAAAGACCTGTCCCGGATAACTATCAACGCTGATTTCAGCGCGTTGATCTTCCTTGATTTTCCCGATTTCTACCTGATTAATCTGGGTTCTGACGATCATCTGATCGAGGTCAGCAATACGCATGATGGCATCGCCACGTGAAAAAGCGGAACGTCCCGAGGTAATAATTTCACCCTCTTCGACGGTCAGACGCGTAACCGTGCCCGCTATAGGTGCTATGACTGTTGTCCATTCGTAGCGCTCTTGTTGAGATTCCAGTTGGCTTTGTGCCTGAAGCAGACTCGCCGCCGCGCCGACTTTCGCATGTCTGGTGAGTTCTTTCTCTTCTTCAGTCGTTTCCTCTAATTGACGGAGTCGGGTGCGAGCGTTCTCCAACTCCGCTTCCAATTGCTTTTTCCGCGCCTCTTCCGATTCTTTAAGGGTCAGAACATTCTTTTTATTGAGTTCAAGGGTGGATTCTCGACTCGAAATCGCTTCTTTCCGGACATTGATATTTTCTTCTTGGGACTTGATGGTTTCCTCTTGGGATTCCACCTCTTTTTGTGCGTTTTCATATTGCGACTTCGCCCCAGCGAGTTGATTTTGTGATTCCTCTAATGTTCGTTTTGAAACTAATTTTTTATCAAACAGTTCTTGGTTTCGATTGTACTCCGACTCCGCTGTTTCGAGGGCTACTTTCGCGGAGCCAACACTCGTTTTTGCCCGATCCAGCATTAAGTTTGCCTGTGATAACGCGATCTCAGCCTGTTTTAAACCGATCTGATCGCGGTTGAGGTCGATTTGTGTGGTCGCGACCTGCGTTTCTGCTTCGGTCAGCCGTTGTTGTGTTGTTGCGACGAATGAATCTAAAGTTGCCTGTGCGACCGCGACAGAGTTGCCGGCTTGGGCGAGACTGCTCTCTTGTTGTTTTTCGGTAATCTGAATTTGGAGTTCTGCCTGTTGAAGTTGTGCTTTTCGAGCGTCGCGATTTGCCGCAGCTTGTTTCCGTTGCTCCAAAATTTGCTCATCATCAATTCGCAGCAACGGGTCCCCGAGTTCAACTTTGTCGCCTTCATCGATGAAAATCTCAACGATTTCACCTTCAACGTTCGAGCGGACATCCACTTCAAGGAAGGAACGCAGATTTCCAGATTCACGTACCCGAACGAGAAATTCGCCACGCCGCACGATTTCCTGTTTTTCCTCAGTTTCCTTCTTACTTTGACCGAAACTGAAGTCCATCCGAGTCGCACCAATTGCCCCAACAGCGATAACAACTAAGGTAGTGACACCGATGATGATCCACTTTTTCCGGTTCTTCATGGCTACTGTAAGACTCCCATTGCATCCTGTAAGCGGGTTTGTGTGATTTTGTAATCGTAGAACGTATTCACCTCGTCCGTCAACGCCTGCGCGTAGCTGGTTTGTGCATCAAGAAGTTCAAGCAAGATGGCTTTGTCAACATCAAAACGTCCTTGGATCACGTCCAAACTGAGCCGAGCGTTTACAACCTGTGTTTTGGAAATATCCACAGCGGCTTCACTACGCTTAAGGTTTAGATACGTTTGCCGGACATCTAACGCGACGGAACGTTCTAAGTCGCTTGCGTTTTCACGGGTTTGTTCTAATTGCATCGCTAACTCTTTGACGCGATTTCCCAAAATCCCACCGTCAAAAAACGTGAAATTGAGTGAGACCCCTGCGCTCCAACTGCGGAAGTCAGAGAAATTCTCACGTTCACGGAGGTAATCGTCGAGGTTAACGTTGTAGTCAACATCCGCATTCAGACGGGGCCAGCGCTGTAATTTCGCGAGCGTTAGTGCCCATTCTTGTGATCTCAATTGCGATTCGGTTTCTTTAAATTCCGGACGATTGTCGAGTGCTATCTGGATAGCTTCCTCGACGGGTATCTCTATTCTTTCGATGGTCCCACGTTGCTGATATAACCGATACGACTCATCTGCCGCGACGGTAATTAGCACACCCGGGTCTAAACCGAGGAGACGCGGTAACCTGGCTTTTGCGACTTGAAGTAAATTTTGGTTATTTAGCAGTGTTAACCTATTATTTCCCTCTCGCACCTCTGCAGTCGCTATATCTGCTGGAATGAGTGAACCTGCCTCTACAAAATCCTTAGTGCGTTGCGTATTCTCTTGTGCTCTCGCCAAATTTTGCTCACTCACTTCAACCAACGCCTGATACTGAAGGACATCATAGTAGGCTTCCGTGATCTGCAAAATTAGACTCTGTTTGATCCCCTCATTGCGGCTTACAGTGGCGTTCAGTGATTCTTTTGCCTGTGCGAACCCGCCCTCGCGTTGCCCATTGTCCCAAATTGTGTATTGTGCCCCCAATCCTAAATTGTAGTTTTCGGGCTCAAAGCCGAAGTCGACTCGGTCAGAAAAATCGTAAGCGCCGGTTGAAAAAATACGTGGAAAATAGTCAGCGCGTGCAGTGTTTACCCGAAGTTCCTGGATAGCAAGATTCAAGCGCGCATTTCGCATACTTGTTGATTGTTCTAAGCCGACTTGGATACATTGTTCGAGTGTCAAAGCCTGGGTTAGGTCGACTTCGGTGGCAGGTTCCTGGGCACTCAGAGAAAAAACGACTGCAAACTGAACAGCGAGAATGAATTTTAAGAGTAAACTTCGGAAACCTGAACGGTGTGTTTCTTTAAACTTTGACAAAACAGTGAACATAACTTTCCCGTGAATCATTAACGTCTCCTTGTCCGTTTCAACATTCGTAGGCGTGCTTCCCGGGGGACGCCCGATGTCGGTTTTTACACTTTCTAACAGGAAGTTTTGGGAACCCGTGCGTTTCGCCAAAACCGTATTATAAATTGCAGCATCTCTGTGAGCCTCTCCAATTGTGCCCAATGCTTCTGCTGCGAATCCGTAAGCGGAATTTCTAACAGTGGGCTTTAAGACGAGACAGGCTCCAAAATTTTATAACATTTAAATTTTAACTTTCAAGGCACGCCAAAAAAAATATCTTTATAACATTTTGACGCAGTTTCTTGATAAAAGTTTAGACATTTTAACCCCTAAAGAGGTTCTTTTTTCTTGCAATTATCCAGAATTCCTGTTAAACTATTACCAAATTAGAGGTGCTAAAATACCTACTTGGGACGGAAAACATGTCAAGGCAGAAAATTATTTTTATTCCCATTTCCATTTGTGTCGCATTGGCTATTTTCGTGTCTACACCGGGACTCTCGGCTGCTTCCAACACATACTGGCTAATTGTGGACGCAACACCCGAGGCGCGGGCACATGAGGTCCTCAATGCACTGATTGAACTCCTAACGACCCGTGGGAAAGTACCGGGTGAACAGATTCACCATCTGGAAGGGGACAGTGCTACCTCTGAAGAGATCCAGGCCATGCTTCAGGAAATTGGGAGACAAACAACCGTTCAGGATACTCTATTTTTTCTATATCACGGGCGGGTTACCAAGCCGAGAGGCATGAACGCCATGCATCTGCTGACATCAGGAGATGAACAAGGTATCCAAGATGCCACCCTCAACGCCTGGTTCAGAGAGACAGACACAAAGGACACCGTTGTTATTATCGATGGTTACACGGAGGATAGGAACCTAAACGCCTACTACGCCAACCGTGAGACGCTCGGTGCTGCTGCGCTCAACTCGATCCAATCGGCAGAAAGAGTAAACACAACAGTCCTCCTTCAGCAACTCCACGATACGCTTACCGTGGATACAACCGATACAAACGACAATCGACAACTCAGTATTATAGAAAGCTACGAATTGCTGCGAACCCACCCCGAGTTCATGGACGGAATTCTGGCGCCAACGGGTGATGTCGAAATGGCGCTCCTCAAACTCAGTCCTGCGCTTAAGATTACAACATTTCCCGAAGGCGCGGATATTTCCATCAACGCCGTAGAGGTCGGAAGCACACCCCAACTCATCACAGAAAATCTGCAACAGGGCACCTCCACTGTAACCGTGAAGAAAGCCGGATACGTCATTCCCCCGCCTAAAACCGTTGAACTGCAATTAGAACTTGGGGAATCCGCCCATGTTGCGTGGGCACTTGAACCTATTGCTATTCACGGCACTGTTATAGGCGTTTCGGATGAATCACCTGCTGGCGCTGTTGTTTGGATTGATGGAACCACGCATCAACAGGTCGTGGAAGCGGCTGGTGTCTACCGTTTTGATGAATGGAAAAATTCAGATGTATTGCGTCTCGGTGAAACTTACGCGCTTTATGTGAAACAGGGTGACCTGAATTACGGTTTGGCAACTTTCACATTTGACGGCTATACCGATATAGAACAACCCTTGCAGCTTGTGAAGCGAACGTGGTTTGAAGTGGCACAAATCGAATTCGACCGGCATAACCACCAAGGGGCTGTCACTGCGTTTCAGAACGGAATTGAACGCACAAGCGATTTTCCGCAAATGTCTCCCGATTTAACAGTTTTACTTCTCAGTTCTTTCGCTGACGCTGTAGAGAAACAGGACGTTCAGGATGTCACCTACCTCGTCGTTACAGCGAAACTTGCCGACCAGCACGGTCAGCCCGAGCTTGCCAAAAAGTATTGGGAAGAGGTGAAAGTAAAAGCGGAAAAGGGGAGTCCCGCCGCTAAACTCGCAAGCGATCGGCTCTGGCAGCTGAATCGTGGACGCTATCTCTTGAATATCGGCTTGGTTGTGTTGTTGGTCGTCCTATTGGCATCAGGGGCATGGACGTTCTTTAGGTTCCGAAAATCCAAGCGCGCTGTCTCGGAATCTTAAAATCACAAGATGTTTTCAGAGAAAAGTTCTTCCAATACGACCGTCGCGTATCCACCCGCAGGTAGCGTAAAACTGAGACGGACTCCACCACCATCGACAGCAGACACGGCGTGCAATTGCATCGGCATCCGTAGCGGCCTACGCGTCCCCGGTAAACGGATACCGACGACCTTACGGAAGGCTTCAAATCGAACCGCTTCATCTGAAAGGAGCGATGTTTCCAGCGCGAGCACGTCGCCAGTTGGCAGACGCATCTTATAGCCGAAAATCGGACCGGAAGGACTAATTTCAAAGGCATCTGCGCGGGGTTGCTCAACGGTAGCATCCGGGACGAGAAAAGGTGCGCCGTTCTCGTGTTTTATAGCAATATCTCCATCAAGCAGTGTGCCCAAACACGGGGTTCGCATTTCTAAGACGCGGTTAAATAGGAACGCCTGATACGCCGACAAAAACAACTTACGCAGCCGATGTGGAATACACAGGACGGCTTTTTCTGGGGACTTCTTCGCCAATTCCCGTTGCAGCCGACGTGCGGTATCATCGACCCGTAGCGCCTCATCCGTGAGCATGTAACGCACCACTGCATCCCAATCCGCCTTTACGAGTGCCTTGCCAATCAGGTGTGAATCGTTTTTGTTTCCAAATCGTTGTGCCCCAAAGCGATTCGGCACGCCTTCGGTTGCCAACCGCTGCATCGTCGATTCGATGAGAGGGAGGGCATCGTGCGGAATATCGCGGAGCGTTATCTGGAACCGATTGCCTTGGAGGTGTCCTACCCGTAATTTATGGGGATGCCGTTCCGCCCAAAGCACTTCAATGTCCGGTTGCTCGATTCTCAAAACCTGTTCTGGTGGCACTCCTTCCACGGATAGCACTTGCGTCGTGACCGCGTTCTTATCCTTCAAACCCGCATACCCAAATTGCTGACTGCGGATCTGTAAATCGCGGGCAATTCGGTTGATCGCCGCCAGGGTGCTGAGATTCCGTTTCCGAATCGCGAAAAAGGTATGTGTTCCTGTCCCGGCAGGTTCGTAGAGCGGTAGTTCCTCAACAATAAAATCTTCAGGTTTCTTAATCATTTTTTAATTTTACCTTGCGGGTAAGTTTCGTCATCTGTTATTGGAGCGTTTTTGATCTTGCGTCGCACTCCATTTCATTCCGTGCTCGGTTTTTGATGTTATGAACTTTTACGGTTCCTGAGTCTCTATGCTATTGTAGTCATCATCAGTCTATTTGTCAAACGTGTAGAAAACGGAAATATCTCTTTCCTATTTTTTTACAGAGAACTTACGCAGACAGGCGATTAAAATTTAACTGCATTCCCTCAATTCTGGTAAACTTTACATGTTAGGACGCTAATTTATTCTAAATATAGTAGATTTTAGAATTACGTTTACACGTTGCCTCAGTCCTGTTTAAAACCGCGCCATAGGCATCAATTTTAGAAAAAATCATAGAGCATCGTAGGTTGGGTTGAGCGGAACTGAGGAAGACAACACGGACACGCCAAGCCCATTTCAGGACCCTACCCCTCATATTAATCAAGGAGATAGCGAAACCCAACGTTATACCGACCTATTTGTAGCCTCTGAAAAAGAAAAATGTTGGGTTCACTGCCCCGGGGAGAATACCTCTTTAGGTTAAACATAACCCAAAGCGTTTCTTCAAACCCCGTAGGGGTGTTATGTCTATAGAAAATCGGACATTCAAGGAGCTGCACCCGTAGGGGTGCCATGAATCGGTCAAGGTTGACGACACATTGCGGATTACCTATACCACGAACAAGGGCGAAAAAAGGTATAGCACTTCCGAAAGCGGTGTTCATTGGCGTGGCACGTGCCAACCGGGCAAGCGCGCTACCAGTATCCGTTGTAAAGTCTCTGTCAGCGTTGACCCGTTTATCGTCCGTGTGCAGACTGCCTCGGACCTTGAGGGCAACCGGCTCGGTGAGCCTGTGACTGCCTCAGAGATAGACGTAGATGCGATCCACCTTTCAAGCAACAGGATAGACGAGAACCAACCGATCGGTTCTATCGTTGGCACGTTTAGCGTTCCCGTCGGAAAACGTTTGGCATACAGTGTTGTAGATGGCAATAGAGACTTCAGCATAGCCGATGGCACGAAGTTAGTGACAAACAAAATCTTCAACTACGAAGTGCAATGGGGTTACGAGATAACCGTGCGGGAGACCGACAGAGAGACGAACGAGAGTTTAGAGAAACCCTACACCATCTTCATCAACGATCTAAACGAGGCACCGACAGACTTACGGCTGACGAATAACACCTTTTATAGAGGAGACGGCATCGGCACGAAGATAGGACGCCTCGTCATCATAAATGAGGACAGAGAGGACGTACATCAGATATAATGGCGCAATTCACGCATCTTGAGAGCGGCGATAAATCGCCTCTCTACGAACCCTTCTTATCACAATTTTAAGTTCGGTTTAAGACATAGATTTCTATAGACATATCAAGCCTCTGGCGTGAGGAGATCCGTTGCGTGTCAAGAGAGTTCTTTGCTCCAGCGGAGCAATATGTCTATAGAATATTGAGGGTCATCAAGCTGCACTCCCGGGGAATGCCATATGGCATTCATACCGTTGATTCTGGAGTGCTATGTTTGCAGCCTAAGATGCAGCCAGAGTTTCTTAGGCGCTTAACCGAGCAACCGAATGAAGTGTTTAGACGCTGCAAACTAAACCTGTGCCGTAATCAATTCGGACGACGCATCTGGTGGGTTTTGGACAGGTCGTGTAAATAAGGGCTGTGGAACAACCTCTCCCGCTGCCTGTAGTCCTTCAATATGAAACTCGATGGCTTCGGCGATCAATGTGCGGACTTCTTCCAACGTTTCACCCACAACACCGCATCCTGGGAGATCCGGGGCATAAGCACTATAATTGTTCTCACCCTTTTCAAAAATAACGACGTATTCCATAAGATTTCTCCCTTAACTCTTGAGACTCGCTTGTTTCAGAATGTTATTGAGTGTCCCTTTGGAGACATCTTCATTGGGTTTTCCTGCAATCGTCACAACTCCGGGTTTGCTCGGATGTTTATACTGTTTATGACTCCCTCGTGTTCGGTCCAGATACCATCCATCATTTTGAATCATTTTAGTGACCTGTCTAAACTTCATAGTAGGTATCTATCGAATGTCTGCGAATGACTTATAAGCCTATGTTGAATGCCTTCTGTAATTATAGCACCCACCAGCATCAAACACAAGTATAAAATATGTAATTACCCAATTTATTTATTAAACCTCATCTGGCGTGAAGAGATCTGTTACGTGTCAAGCGGGTTCTTTGCTCCAGCGGAGCAATATGTCTATAGAAAAGCATGCTACAAGCGACCGCACTCCCGGGGAATGCCATACGGCGTTCATACCGTTGATTCCGGAGTGCTATGTGCATAAAGTTAAAAATCCTTGCCACAGGTGCTTAATTGTGGTATACTTAAGAGTGAAGCACCAAAAAGGAGGGAATGATGGCTTACATAATTTGCGAACCGTGTGTCGATGTAATGGACACAGCGTGTGTTGATGTCTGTCCGGTCGATTGTATACACACCACCGAAGGCGAGAATCAACTTTATATTAACCCGGACGAATGTATCGACTGCGCGGCATGCGAACCTGCGTGTCCGGTTGACGCAATCTCCATGGAAAGTGATGTCCCCAGCGAATGGGAACCGTTTATTGAGATAAACCGTAAATTTTTTGAGACCTTCGTTAAACCAGAGACGACGGACGAAGGTGCTGGTGACACCGGAAAAGCCGCACAAGGGAAGCAACAAGGCATTCCAGAAGAATTTGCGCAAATACCCGAGGTCCCAGCCGCAAGACTTCGCGCACCCTACAACGTCTTAACGCTGCTTGCACAACCGCTGCTCGGCGCCTTTTCAGCGAAGTTCAAAGCACGGCTTGAAGAGATGGCTGGCAATCCTGTTGTCTTTAGTTCTGCGGTATCCACAGGGATCAATAGCCTCATCAACTTGACGCTCTATCCGCTGATCCTCTTCTTCGTTGGGCTCCAAGGACAAAGTGCGAACCTCTTTACGAGTGAAGGCAACCTGATGATTTTCTTGGGGATAATCATCGCTATTGTTGAAGGCATCTACCGCTTTAAAGACGAGTTCAATTCCACAGTGGAGCAACCACGCTACGGGGCGGCTTTCTATGGATGGTTCCCATCCCTCATCGCAACCCCACTGCTCAGTGGCTGGCGTTCAGCACTCACCGTTCAGCGAGAAGAGGAACGCAAAACGGTGCCCGGATCCGTCCTCACAAATGGTGAGATCTATTCTGACGACCTACGCGAGCGTTACAGACGCTACGGTATGGTCAATCGCGTCACAGAACTGACGGATCACTACGAAGTCGAAATCGAATTTCCGAGGTGGGTCCCGAATTCAGTCGCCAAAGAAGAGAATGAACTCCCTGATAGAATGCCAGATTACGCCTACGAAATCCAACTCAGTTCACCCTATTTCCCCGGTGAACCCCCTGCGCCTGAAAGTATTTTAACGGTTCAGACGCAATTGGAGGATCCGAGGTTTGCCGATGTTATCGGTCGCACCAGTTCATTCCCGAACGGTTTCACGAATATCATGCCGATCTCAGGGCAGCCAGAAGATTTTCAGGCAACGTATCGGAATAAAGTCTTGACGATCATCGTCTCCAAAAGCGGCACCTGTGAATCCCTCGGACTTGAACCAACAGCGCATTATGCCAAACTGAAGGGATAGCGAAGTTTCAAGTGATGAGCCATGATTGATAAAGAAACGCTTGTCGAGTGGGATAAGCGTTACCTCTGGCATCCGTTCACACAAATGCAGGACTGGCTGGCGGAAGCGCCTGTCATCATTGAAAGGGGTGAAGGATGCTACCTCATCGATATCGCCGGAAATCGGTATATTGATGGCATCGCTTCCATGTGGACAAACGTCCATGGGCATAATCATCCAGGATTGAACACCGCACTCAAAGCGCAGCTTGACAAGATCGCACACGCCACACTGCTGGGATACAGCAACGTTCCCGCGATTCAGCTCGCACAAAAACTCGTAGAACTCACACCCGCGGGATTAAACAAGGTGTTTTACTCCGACAACGGTTCAACCGCAGTCGAAGTCGCCTTGAAGATAGCGTATCAGTATTGGCAACACAGGGAAGAACCGCAACGGAAACTGTTTATCCATTTCGATAACGCCTACCACGGCGACACGATAGGTGCAATGAGTGTCGGGGGTATTGATAGTTTCCACACGACCTTTGCGTCCCTCCTTTTCAAAGGTATCCGTGTGGCGGCTTCTGACGTCTATCGACCTTCGGATGCGAATGAAGTTGTGGTTAAAACGCGTTGGCTCAATGCCGTGGCGCGCGCCCTCTCCGAACATGACGGGCACATTGCGGGTATCATTTTAGAACCCCTCATTCAAGGTGCCGGTGGTATGCTGCTCGCACCGAACGGGTTCTTAAAGGAACTCGCCGCACTCGCAAAACGGTGGAAAACCCTGCTTATCGTTGATGAGGTGATGACCGGGTTCGGACGCACGGGTAAAATGTGGGCATGCGAACACGAGGCCGTTACACCCGACCTCTTCTGTATCGCAAAAGGACTCGCAGGCGGTTATCTCCCACTCGCGGCGACGTTAACCACCGACGAAATCTATAACGCCTTCCTCGGTGAATACCGAGACCTCAAGACCTTCTTCCACGGACACACCTTCACCGGAAACCCGTTGGCATGCGCAGTCGCCTTAGAAAATATCGCTATTTTCGAGCGTGAAAATCTCCTGTCCCGACTCCAACCGACGCTTGAACACTTCAAAAATCGGCTTCAAGAATTCTATGCACTGCCACACGTCGGGGATGTCCGCGTCTGTGGCTTCACCGCCGGTATAGAATTAATGAAGAACTCCGACACCGACACACCTTATCCCTTTGAAGAGAAGATGGGTATCCGAGTTTGCAAAGAGGCACTCACCCGTGGCGCGATCCTTCGACCGCTTGTGAATACCATCGTGCTGATGCCCCCGCTACAGATCTCAATTTCGGAGTTAGACACTTTATTGGACATCGTTCGGACCGCAATCGATATTGTTACAAACGACGCCAGCCATTGAAAAACGTTTGGACAAAAAAATAGGGCGGGTCTGAAACCCGCCCTGAAACTAAAATTGGTTAGAAACTTGTCCGACCGACAGCCGTATTTTGTGCCCTATCTGTCACCTGAATGATAATCGTGTGTGCCCCTTCGGAGAGTTCACCCGTTTCGAGGAGGAGCTGCTCCTTTTTGGAATCGAAGATCCCATCGTCAGGGAAGATAACCTTCCAGTGTTCATCACTGTCAATCTTATAGACGGCTTTCTGGATAGGTGTGGTCATATCCGTAACGTCACAGGCAATTTTGTAGGTGCTGCCGCCATTCGCAGTGACCTGAATGTCCCCGATAGCGGGTTGTGTATTATCCACCTGAACCGGCATACTCACTTTCTCAGCGGATTTTGCCCATCCAACGGGATTGCTGAGTTTATCAGTCGCAACGACCTTTAAGGTGTAGCGTCCATCTGGAACGGTGGTGACATCCCATTCATAGGTCGCTTTGTCCAATTCCTTTTTGAGGAGTCGCCAGTTGCTCTCGTCAGTCGCTTTGTAGTAGAGCGTATACTGCAACGTATCGGCATTTGCATCTTCAACTTTCCAACTCACCTTCCATTTTTTAGAAGGCGCGTTGCCTGCGTTGCCGGATCCGCCGCTATCGCCGCTGCGTGCGCTTGGAGGCGGTAAATTACCGCCAGAAGCACGGCGTCCTCTTTCCTGGTTCCCACTACCGCTACCATCATCCACCGTGATACTGGTAAAGCGTGGCTCAACATTCGTCTGCACGGAGGCGAGGGTAACCTTCTTCAAAACAGGGGTCTGCGCCGTGTCACTGGTTGTGAGTTTCGCACGCCACTGGATGTACTGACCATCTCCATTCGGAATCTGAGAGCCTTCCGCGGTCGTGAGTTCATCGGACCAGTCGCTCCAAGTATCATCGGGTTTCTTCGTATTACCGGCACGGGTTGAGAAAGCAATCGCGGTTTCCTCTCCCATTTCACCTTCCCAAGAGAGTTTCCCCCAGCGAGACAAACTTTTCGTGTCGTGCACTTCAGATTCAAGGGTACCCTCTTTAACATAGGTGGCGGTGAGATTAAAAAGTTTACCTGGATTACCCGTCGCCAGGAGCGTTTTGGTATCGCCATTTCCTTTTTTCTGATGTATGGCGACGACCTGGTTCGCCGAGCATTTGCCGAGTTCCACAGCGTCTCCGCTCATCGGGTTGACGCGATAGAGTTTTCCGTCATCTCCGGTGCCTACCAGAATTTGCGAGTCGCTTTCGAGAACGATAGCCAAGATAAGCGGTTCGGGTGAATTCCAGATGGAGACGGCCGTGCCATTGGGACGAATTTTATAGATACTGGACCTGTTTTCTTGCGGCGCGCTACCGCCCGGCGGCGGCGGACCGGAAGGGGTTGGCGGTCCACTGGAACCCCCGCGGCGTCCCCGTGACGGTTCAGCGGGTTGGGATGTAACGACTGCTGCATAGAGGTTGCCTTGGCTATCCATTTCAAGGGCGCGGACTTCTTTCTCTTTGGCTTGATAGATAACTTTCGCAGTGCCATCGTCCGTGATATGGTAAATAATGCCGTTGTCGCTGCTGCCGGCATAGAAACCGTTTTCGTGGAGAAGGAACGTCATGATATTCTTTTCTTCGGCATCAAACAGGACGCTGGATTCGCCATCTGGCGTAATTTTGTAAATTTTACCGTCAGTCCCCGTTGCGGCATAGAGATTCCCAGCCCCATCAAATTTCAACGCCCAGACATATTTGTCCCCTTCGTTGAGGAGGGTTGTCGGCGGCGTTGTCGCATCAGTGATTTTATAAATCAATCCGTCGGGTCCAGTACCAGCGTAGAGCGCATTGTCGGGTCCAATCGCGAGGCTGTAAATCGTAACTTCGGGTGAATTGTAATAGAGCTCGGCGGTGTCGCCATCGGCAGCAATTTTATAGATTTTCCCTTCGTTCCCCGTCCCGGCATAGAGATTCCCCGCTGAATCTTCCACAAGTGCCCAGACTTGCGTCTCTTTCAGCTTCGTAAAGGCATCAATTTTCGGAGATAACATCACATCTCCGGTACTTGTCAGGGAAAGGTTTTTGGGTTTACCTGCCTCAAAATCCGAACGGTTTTTTTGCTCCCATAGAGATGTATTCACTGCGGATGCGAGGCTTGTGTAAATAAAGATGGCTAAAATAAGACTCCAAAAGGAGATGACACGTCGCATTGAAAATATCCTCCTGTAAAACGATAAAATCTGAAAACTGTTATTCCGCGTTTTTGTCCACGACGAACCGCATCATGCCGCTTCCATAAACCACATAGTCTGTTGGCATTTTATCAATGTGGAGCGTCGTGCCCATCGTATATCCGCTATTGCCAATCTGCTTTGCGGTATTCATAACTGACATGACTGAAGGCGGTAGATGTGCGAATTCTTCACCTTGAACAGTGAGTCCCGGTTCAGGCACAAAAAGTTCCATAATAATTTCCGAGTTATTTTCACCCCGCTGCAGCAATTCGACCAATTGATTGATGTTCCTGTGCCGAAAGTTCAGGGGTGCCCGGTTACGCTGCCAAGATTCGTGAAAACTGGCATTGGTGGCGATAAGTGTGACAAGTCCTTCTGGAACGTCTTTGGGAATCGTGATTGTCCCAGTCTGCACGATGGGATTTTCAAAATAGGGTTGCAACGTAATTTCCACTTCAATGGTATCCCCAGGTCGATAGCGGAGTTTATCCATCCGAAGGCTTTGAATCCGCGCCGTTCGCCGTTTATCCTCTATGCTCACATCAATGGTGACATCTTCGACCGGAACACTCGTATACTGGTTGAGGGATAACTGCAACATCGGCATCAGGAGCGTCTGCATGACCCCAAACCCGGGGGATCCTCTCGAAGAATATATATTCTTATAGACTAATTCGCGGTTCTTGAGGTCGGGATGTTCTTTCAGCGTGATGGTTGCTTCCATATTGAGGGTGTAGTTTCCCACATAAAACTCAAGTGTGTCCATGAGCATCCATGCCGCCATCCCTGTATAAATCGGAGAGAAACTCCGATGCCGGATCACTTCGTAGGACCTCTGATGCCGTTTACTATCGGCGGTCTGCACATTGACATTTACAGGAATATAACTCGGGTGTTTTCCGATGATACCCGCAATCGCAGGATCCCGATCTTGCACTAAAGTCCCGATGGGCTGCGTCGGTGATGCTACTTTGAAGGAGCGGGAACGGCTCGGAAAGATAAAGTGCACATACCCACCAGAAAGCGGGACATTGACGTTCCCTTCTCCGCCTGCAGAATGCCCGTAAGCGAGGAGTTCATTACCATCTACGTGAGTGATTGTTCCATAACCAAAAAATGAAACATCACCCCGGACAAATTCCGTCCCAATCATCTGTCCCTCTTCAACCGGCGATTCCTTAACGGGACCGCCACCGCCTGATGCTTGGACCGGCGTAAAATTGAGTTTATCAAAAACCGGCTTGATAAATCGTATCATCTCCGAATTAAGGGTTGGAAGTGCGACAGGAATAGATAATTGTGCGGATCTCATTTGGGAAGGCATATCGGTAACACTGTCCAGCCACATTTCATCAAAAGCACGTGGTGCCTGTGTAACCTGACCATCGCGGAGCAGAGACTGCCCGGCATCCAATCCATGTTGATGGATCGCTGCGGAAGCGTCGAGATTAAAGAGTTGAGCACCTGCGTAACTTAAATCGGGCTCCATCCCACGCTGTGCGACTTTCACCATCAATTCAAAGGGGGTAACCCCAAAACCGTTGGAATGTTCTCGCTGGCTAAAAAAACCGAGAGAAATCGCGCCCATGAGACGTCCGTCAATGTATATTGGACTACCACTCATTCCGCCTGCAACACCCGTGCGTTTAAAGTTGTCGCTCAATCCCTCCATCCATACAACGTGCCACCCTGGGATAAAGTTGTGTTCGACACTGACAACTTCACATTCAAATTCCTCCACCGTTGTTCCGAAAAATATGGTGTAACCTTTCCCTTTCATGCCCTGTTTCACTTCGGACAACGGCATAAATTTTTCAGCATCCCACTCAATCTGTGCATAACTCTGATATGTAGCCACGCAGCATATCACGAGCGCGCAAAGCAAAGTCTTTTTCACGACATCTACTCCTCTCTGAACCGTTGAAAATCTGTTTATGTTTAAGTCCAGTCAAAACATAATAATGCATTATACCAAACAACCGACGCGATGTCAACCTGAATTAGGGAAAATGTGAAAATCCGAAGGCGAGCAACCCCTGATTTTCACTTGATTTTTTTTGCCATCAGTGTTATTTTAAATAAAACACTTTAGGAGTCGCACGCATAGCATGCCGAATACCCCTTGCATCCTTTCAATCGACCAAGGAACAACAGGCACGACAGCCCTTCTCGTTGATGTGCAGGGCAACATCATCGCACAAGGATACCAAGAATTCACACAACACTATCCGCATCCGGGGTGGGTAGAACACGATCCGGAGGAAATCTGGAACGCCACTTTACAAGCAATAGACGCACTTTTCGCAAAAGAAAATGCCCTGAATATTGTTGCTATCGGAATGGCAAACCAACGCGAAACCACAATTGTTTGGGACCGGAAAACCGGGAAACCGATTTATCCCGCTATCGTCTGGCAGTGCCGTCGTACTGCAGATATATGCACTCGTCTCGAAAAACAGGGATTTGCTGAAGAGATTCAGGCAAAGACAGGTCTCGTCCTCGATGCTTACTTTTCTGGCACAAAGGTCGCATGGATCCTGGATCATGTGAGTGGGGCTCGAGAACGTGCGGAACGCGGCGAACTCGCCTTCGGCACTGTAGATACGTGGCTCCTTTGGAAATTAACGGACGGGGCGGTTCATAAAACCGATTACACAAATGCCTCACGGACCCTGCTCTTTAATATCAACACACTTTCATGGGACGAAACCCTTCTGAAAATCTTGAACGTCCCTAAAGCGATTTTGCCGGAGGTCTGTCCTTCTGCGAGTAACTTCGGCACAGCGAGTTTTTACCGAAATTTTTGGCTCGAAACCTTCGGGAAAAATATATCTCTGGATGGGATTCCAATCACCGGCATCGCGGGGGATCAGCAAGCTGCGCTCTTCGGTCAATTGTGTCTCGAACCGGGTATGGCGAAAAACACCTACGGCACGGGTTGTTTTCTCATGCTCAATACAGGCACTGAAAAAATATCAACAAAAACTGGACTGCTGACAACACTCGCTTGTAGTTTAGACGAAAATCCTGTTTACGCATTGGAGGGAAGTGTATTCGTCGCGGGTGCTGCCGTTCAATGGCTCCGGGACGGTATCTCAATCATTGAGAGCGCCTCGGAAACGGAGGAAATGGCTGCTCGTATACCAGATACCGGGGGCGTCTTTGTGGTTCCCGCATTTACCGGGCTCGGTGCCCCCTATTGGGACCCCGATGCGCGGGGTGCGATCCTCGGTTTAACGCGCGGGAGTACCCGTGACCAAATCGTCCGTGCCACATTGGAATCAATTGCGTATCAAGCCGCGGAGGTCGTTGTCGCAATGTCGACCGATGCCGGAATGACACTGGATCAATTACGGGTTGACGGGGGTGCAGCCGCCAACAACTTCCTCATGCAGTTCCAAGCGGATATCTTAGGAATGAGTGTCGAACGTCCAGCACAAATAGAATCGACAGGCTTGGGTGCCACGTATCTGGCGGGGATCACAGCGGGTGTGTGGCGTGATGTCGAAGAACTTGAGGCACATAGAAACGCGCAAGCCGAACGTGAGGGGTCCGCTTTTAAAGCGCGCCGCTTCTCCCCACAAATAGACGCAACGCAACGCAACGAAAAACTCGCGCAATGGAAAAAGGCAGTGCAACGAGTGATGAGTTAACATGCGACTCCAATGGAAGTACTCCCTTGTTATTAATTTCTGTGTCATTGCAATCCTCGTGGCGTTTTACTTTTTCGATAGCATTCGGGTCCGAAATGAGATGAATGCCCTTCACGCCTTGGGAGCAGAACGGGGGGCAGAACTGCGGAAAATCGCTGAAAACACGATTCTTGATGCTGTTGAGAAAGAAATCGAAACCGTAAGGGTTTTTGATGCACAGCGACTGGATCGAGTGCTGGATGAACTGAAGCGAGAACATCCGGATATGCAAAATGTGCTGAATATCCACGTCTCCTTAAATGATACCCGGATTCGTTCCAGTTTACTCGCCGGTGAAGATGTTGTTAACATCAATCTTGA
>JAJEIP010000033.1 GCA_022827885.1 Candidatus Poribacteria bacterium | reverse complement strand
AACGCCATTCGTCAAAAAATCTCCAGTGTAGTTTTCAGCGGCGACAGGTAAAATAGCGAGCCCTATCCATCCGATTAACACCACTACAAAACAGATAACATTCGTAGTATTCGGTTTTTGTTGTTGCAATTTAATCAATTGGTTGTGTTTTCCTTGGAACTATCACGCTGTATGAGCGGAAAACCCACGAAGGGTGTCTACTACCTTTTAAATTTTAAGGTTTCACGTCGCGCACGCAACGAAACCCGATATCACTACTCAACAGGGTCTACAGGACGCTTGTCACCGCTCACCCTGTTCAAATCGAACGCATTCCAGTAATACTGATATTTCGTGGAGGTCCAATCTTTGTAGATTTCGTCCCACACCATCCGATTGAAGTGTGGTAGCAGTGATCCATCTGTGACAGGTTTGGAGTTTCCCTGATAGCGATAATCCACCGAGAGGCGTATCCGATCCGAGGTCTGATTCGGCATCGCTTTGTGGACGGCATGGCTGTGAAAGAAAAGGGCATCGCCAATCTCGTAATCACCGCCGACCCAGTAGAAGCCATCTGCTTCCAGGGGTGCTGTATCAATACCGAGTCCACCTGCGCCGAATGCTGGTTTGACGGGATAAATCCCTCCTTGATGCGAACCAGAGAGGACTGACAATCCACCCAACTCCTCTGGACAGGGACCAAGCGGTATCCATCCGGTATAGGTTTCCTCTGTCCCTCGGATGTGGATGAAATCTTGATGTGCAGGCGTTGTGTATTTTGTGTTCTCCGGGAACATAATTCTTCCAATATTCCGCGGATGCACGAGGGTTTTCTCGCCGAAGAGTTTGTCACACACGTCTAAGATCGCCGGATGGTGCGCGAACGCGTGGAAGGATTCTAAGCTCTGGAACGCATCCAAAACGGGCCAATAGCCATCATCGCCTTCCATGTAGGGACCACCGATGCGGATACCGTCCATCAGGGCATCTCCACCTTTTGCCCAGCCGTGACGATGGCAGATCTCCAAGAAATCTCGACGCACTTCGTAGATAGCATCGGCATCAATCAAGCCACGAAAAAATAGGTAACCGTCCTGCTGTGCGCGTTCTCGGAGTTTTTCAGGGTGATCTAAGAGTTCATTTGAAACAAAAAAGGGTTCGATTCTTGCCATAACGTGCTCCTTGCTTATGAACGCCGTGGTGTTTTAATATCGGACATGTTAAAGATATTATACCAACAAAAAGCAGAGGTGTCAATTGTGTTGTGAGTTATCGGTTATCCGTTTTTAGGTGTCAACGTTCAATGGCACTCACGATTACCTGTTTTCACACCTTTCGTTGCGAATGGTGTCGTTTTTCTTCAAGGAAAGCTATGCGGAACGGTCGGGATTCGTGGATCCTGCCTACACGGCGTCCACGATAACAATATTTTTGCCCGCAATTTCGGAAATGTGATACAATTCGGAAACACATATAGCAGAAAGCGAAAAGCAAACTACGTAAGCGAAAGTATATCCATTGAGGAGGCCCCTCATGCTCAGCATCAAACATCTCGAAGCGATTCCATTGAACGTGCCGTTTTATCACGAGCGGGTCAGTCGACACATGCACCGTGCCTTGACACACGGCGAGCGTGTCTACGTTTACCGCGTCGAACTCAGTAACGGCGTTATCGGATACGGTGAGAATCTATCCGATGAATCGGCGAACATTGAACAGGTCATTGGACAGAACGCGTTTGCATGTATGAACGATGATAGCATCGGGTTCGGCATCCAGATGTCGCTTTTCGATGCAGTCGGTAAATCCGTAGATGTGCCTGTCTATCAACTCATCGGACCGAAGGTTCGTGAGAGGTGTCCGATTTCGTGGTGGGACATTGATATGCCCCCGGAAGACTGGGTTGCGGAGGTCCAAGAATCGGTTAAACGAGGTTACACGTCTGCGAAACTGAAAGCGCGTCCGTGGCGGGACATCTTCGCGCAGGTCGATGCGGTGGGGAATGCCGTGCCAGCAGACTATCGGCTCGATATCGATTTCAACGGGTTTCTGCGGACTGCAGACAACGCCATCCCCGTATTGCAACGATTAGACGAACACCCGAACGTCGCTATATATGAGAGTCCTTACTATCTCGGCACGGACGTAGCAGGTGCGGCGAGGTTGCAAGCAGCTGTCCAGAAGCGAATCGTCGAGCATTTCAACGAATCGTGTTTGCATGCGCGCTGTTGCGGGGGGTTTGTTGTCGGTGGTGGTGTGAACTCGCTCCTGCGGACAAACGCCCTCTGTGTGTCTTTTGAACAGCCTTATTGGCTCCAGATGGTTGGCACAGGTATCACAACGGCGTATTCGGTGCATCTCGGTGCGGTGTTATCGCAAGCGGAATTGCCAGCGATTACGTGTCACGAGTTGTGGGAATCGGATCTCCTCGAAACGCGGCTCGCAGTGGTTGATGGGACGATTCAGGTGTCGGATGCCCCCGGCTTGGGAATCACCGTAGATGAGACGGCACTCTCAACGTATCGCGTCGATGCCGCCACGCCGACCGCGCAGCAACTTTTCCGTGAGAGTGAATATACCTGTAGGGTGCATATCCCGAACAGCAGCGGTGGCGAGATGGTTCACGATTTCCGTGATGAGGCTGTCTATTATCCTGCATTCAGTGAAGGAGAGTATCCAGGGTTCGTGCCCGGGGTTTGGATGGAAGTAGTTTGAGGACTTCGTTGTGTGGATCACGGATTTTCCGAGGTTCGCACAACTCATATTACTCAGCGTTTTCAGCAAAGTAGTCAGAATCTACGCGCTTGATTTCGTAGGTTTTCTCTACGGAAACGCCAACGTTGTGGTCAATCATAAATTGGGCAAGTTGATTTCCATCAATAAGAACAATTTTGGGATTATCACTTCTTTCCGCAGATGTCCTAGCGTTGCTGCTAAAACTCGCTGTGGTGATGATAACCTCTTTCCCTAAACCTTTTAAACGCAAAGCACCCATAAATTCATTAATAATAGAATGAACTACATCTGCCTCAGTATTTCCATCAGGTGCCAGAATACTTTATGAGTTTTGATTTAAAAACCCAAGCCCATGCTCTGTTATTCGATAATACCCGACGATAGTTCGTTCTATGTATCCCACACTACTTAAATATCTTTCCATCAACCCGGTATAACTTAGCACTTGCCTTTCATTATCATCAAGTGAAAAGCGTTTGGTAAGCATGTTAATAATATCTATACGCCGATACTCTTTACCATCAGCGATATATTGTAGAACTGGCTCAATTATCTTGTTGGTAGAAGGAAGACCCATCTTTTACTCTCCTATATCCATGAAAAATTTTAAAATCTAAAGGTTTTTAAGCGAAACACAATAGCCACAACATATAAAGTATAATACATTCGTTTGTACTTATCAAGAACGAATTGAGACCAGAGAACTACCTCTGCGGAAGTATACTGAATTCCAGAGATTGTTTCTACCAGAGAACCTGTGCGCTTGGGAAACTCTACCCGAATTGATACATTTCCTGCAATATATCAAGGATGTCTGGGACATCAATGAGAAAGAGGCTTTCAGCACGTTCTATAAGTTTGTCTGGAATACCGTGCAATGCCTCAGCAATCGGACCGGCGATAGCAGCAAGCGTGTCCGAATCACCTTATACCACACTGGATTGAAAAATAGTAGACTTTCTTGACGATGTGTTATACCATCTTTTAGAATAGATGAAGGAGAATGCTGAAAAAATAAAATGCGACCGACTTCTTTGATTCTGTGCGCTATTTTTATTCTATTCGGATGCGGTTCAGATGAAACATCTACACCAGTAGAAGAGATGCCGAACTACTTTCCCGATGCTATTGGAAGCCGATGGATTTACAGAAATTCCGATGGATCCCAATGGACACGGGAAGTAAGTGGCGAAGCGAATATTGAGGGAAAAGACTATCGGATCTTCAAGGACACACCACCGCTTGCGAGAGCCGACCTTGATTTCCTGAATTCTACATACTATCGGGTTACATCCAACGCTGTGATTTTCACGGTCAGTCAACAGGTAACGGACTACCTTCAAACAGAGCTACCGAAAACCGTGCAGGACGAATTTGCCGGTTTGGAATTGACCGTTGCAATAGAGCCGTTCGCGCATCCTGAACTCGTTTTTTTTCAGATACCCTTGGTTCCCAATTTCCAGTGGGACGCACTTAACATAAAGGTCAGCGGAAACATCATTTTACAAAATCTCGTGCTGCTCCAAATACCTTTTGAAGCACATATACATGTCAAAGCGGAGATCGTTGCGGAAAGTCCACTGGAAACGCCTGCTGGGAACTTTGAGAAAGCATATCGGATAGAATACCAAACCGAAGTCACGCATACGCTTTTTTCGACAGATGAGACAATTCAAGGGCAGCAGACGATATGGTTCACACCGCATGTGGGGATTGTCAAAATCGAGGACAAACACGGTCTAAAGGAATTAATTGGGTATTCCTTAACGCAGGCAATCCAAAAGTGAAGTTACGGCACACGGAGGGTGCCTACTACTTTAATGAAAGTTGTTATCTTGAGCGACCAGAAACCGGGGCACTATAAACAATCCTTGGGCATCGTTGAAAAAATGCCTGAGTGCCGAACGGTATGGCTTGAGATACAATTTCGGTGCAAATGGCGTGATAACCTCCTGCGCGTTTTTATGTGTCTGTTCGGGGGTGTTCCGCTTCCCATATCCTTTATCCATAGGCTCTTGCGATGGAGTCTTATCCCTGAATCTTACAACGCGCTGGTCCAACACCAAGCCGCTGATATTATCCTCTCAACAGGCTCATCTGTGGCAGCGGTGAACCTACTCCTCGGTAGGATCCTCCGTGCCATGACGGTTACGTGCCGAAGACCTTCACCGGTAGGCACCCGATATTTCGATCTCGCAATCCTACCGATGATTTCTTGGCACCACGCAGCGCGTAAGGACAATATTTGCCGAACCATCGGCGTGCCAAACCCTATTTCACCAGAATCGCTGGATGCCAAACAGAAACAATTGGAGAGTGAGCTGAACCTATCGGACTGTCCACGCATTGGTGTCCTGCTCGGTGGAACGGATCGGCATGAAACGATCACGAGAGACGAGGCTGAATGGCTCAGCGAGATTTGTCAGGTGACCGCAGAGAAGATGGACGCTCAAATATTGGTGACGACCTCCCGCCGCACACCATCGGATGTAACAGCGTCTATGGTATCAACCGTGAAGCACGCCGACTGGTGCCCACTCTTTATTACGCCTGATACGTCTTCAGAACTTGAAGACCCGTATCAAGCCATTCTCGCCTTAAGCGATCTGCTTATCGTCACCGCGGATAGTTTCTCAATGGTGTGTGAGGCGGCGAGCAGCGGACGCAAAGTTATTGTTCTCATACTGTCAAAAGAAAAGACGCGACTCCCGAAGCGGTATGAAGTCTATCGGTATATGGAAGAGCATTCCATTGTGAGTCGTTGCAGACTCGACGGCTTAGAAGCGCACCTCGCCAATGCACTCGCTTCTGAGATGTCGAACAAATCCCTCCAAGATACAGAGACAGCGGTGGGAGCGATTCGCCAATGGGTGGCGAATCGCAGTTCCATTTAATGCGTCTCTGCTGTGGCATCCTTGGAGGCGGGTTCATAGTATCCGGACCCGAAGAGGTAACCGTCGTGCCGAATTGCCCATAGGCGTTTCTGCTCATCTTGACCTGTTTCGGGATTGGGCCACAAATACTCGCTCCAGAGACCTATTCCAGTCGTTTTGGCGATATTCGCGCCGAGAGGCGACCCATCAAGCCCCATAACATCCTTAAGGTCTGTGCCTATCAAGTCTGGCATTGGTGCGTGTGCGACGAAGATATCATTTTCATCGGTGATGGACACATACCACTGCCCATCGATATTTGCTGGATCGTTGTAGTAAGTGGCCGTAGCTTCGAGACCTTCAAATTCATAGCGTGCAATTGCCGCCAATACGATAGCATGCGTAAATGCCGCTGGATTGTCTTTTGAGACCACTCGGAGCGTTGCGGGATCTGGAGCCCACGGTTCGTAATACCCAGCAGCAAAGAGATACCCATCCTGTCGGATTGACCACGTGCGCTTCCGTTCTAATTTGTTGGTTTCGGGATTGGGCCACAGATATTCAGTCCAACGTCCTTCTTCTGTTGCCATAGCGATCTCCGCGCCGATAAGTGTGCCGTAAATTCCAGGAATCTGTGTTATATCTCTACCGAGGAATTCAGATTTCATTGGATGCGCGAGATAGATATTGTTTTCATCTGTAATAAACACATACCACTGTCCATCAATACTTTCGGGACTGTTGTAGTAGCCGATCATCGCCTCGCGACCCTCTGTCTTGTAGAGATCGACCGCACCTTGAACCAATGCCATTGCAAACGCCTCTGGATCATCCATTGTCGGCATTTCAGTCGGTGTGACAGCATCCATCATCGGTTTCGCCATAGGTCTCTCACAACCCGTAATGTAGACTGTGGCGAGTCCGATGAGCAGTAGAATTAAAAGAAAATTTCTCAATTTTTGACTCCTTTTTAGTCAATTTTTAAAAATTGATTCCCGTTAATTGTATACAGTCATCACCCAATTGTCAAATATACTAATTTTTTTCTTGTAATTTTTTCGCGAATAGTGTATATTCTGTAGAAAATCGACAAACACTAATAGGAGAGAAAGTCATGAGATATATTATGCGCATTTTTCTGCTTTTGCTCATCCTCGGAATCATCTTTGTTGGGTGTTACTTGAAGTTAGATTCCAAGGCGAAAACGGAGCGATACACTGGACCCCAAACCGTTGAAGCACTCATGGAAGCGTTCGATGATAGATATAGTTCTCATGAGAAGGAGACTGCTGCGGAGGCACTTTATGACGGTAAACACTATATTGCGTTCGCGTTGGCAGATATGGACACCGAGTATCCGCGTGAAGAATGGCTTCAGATGCTCCTCAATAGCGGTATAACGATAGAGAATTTCAAAACCTATAGTGAATACCTTGATATACGCGCCGATTTAATCTTAGAAGAATTTTACACCGGAGATGATTGTGAAACCGTTAAAGCGAGTTATATTGAGAGTCTACGCCAAGAGTATCGACACCAGCATCAATTCATCACTGAAGCGAATCGAGTCCATCCAGAAATGGGAGAGTGGCTTGTGATAGGTGAAAACGCGCTGCCCCAAGTTCCGGGAAGAATCTACGTCCAGAAAACGGAATCAACCGCTAATATCTGGCACACAACCCGTGCTGTGGCGAATTCGGAGACTGGAGAGGTTTACTCGGTGAAGGGATCGGAACTTTCCGAAAGACAGAGATTAAACCTTTTGAACACCGGGGCGGTCCCAAAGGGCTGGGAAGTTGTCTATGTAGATGAAAATGGAAACCCCATCCGCTAACACACGTGATCTAACCGCAAGGAAAATTAAAAAAATGTCTAACGCATTAGCGATTTCAGGCGGCACACCTGTCCGAAATATAGAAAGCGAGCCGTGGTCCTCATGGCCGCTTACCGCGACTGAAGAATGGGAGTCGAAAGTTGAGCCCCTGCTCCGCGAAGTGTACCTGAGTGCGAATGAAGGCTCCGGTGGCACGATGATTGAGTGTTTGGGTGAACAGTATGCCCAGTATTCTGGAACAAACTATGCCCTCTTTATGCCGCATGGAACCGATTCAATCAGTGCCGCTTTAGCGGGCGCGCTGGATCTCGATGGGTTTAGCGATGGCGGCGAGGTTATTGTGCCGAATTATACCTTTGTTGCAACCGCAAGCGCAGTATTAGAACGCCGGTGCACCGTGGTGTTTGTAGACATTTCACCAGAGACCTTTACGATTGATCCGAAAGCGGTGGAGGCGGCTATTGGTCCGCAAACGCGGGCGATTCTGCCTGTCCATCTCGGAGGACACCCAGCAGATATGGGGACCTTACGGGAAATTGCCCAACGCCATAATCTCTCGATTATTGAGGACTGTGCACAGGCGCACGGGGCAGAGTATCAGACGAAAAAGGTTGGATCCCTCAGCGATGTCGGCGCGTTTAGTTTCCAAGCCTCAAAGAATCTGACTTCCGGTGAAGGCGGTATGGTTACGACAAACGACAAAGATATTCACGATCGGGTCTGTGCCTTCATGAATGTCGGACGCGCACCCGGTGGCGCCCGCTGGGAATATCCGAGACTCGGATGGAACTACCGTCCCTCAGAGTATCTCGCTGCAATATTACTCGTCCGGTTGGAACTGTTAGAGGCACAAACCGATCGCCGCAATCGAAACGCAACCTATCTCTCCAACGCTTTAAAAGCGATTGAGGGTATCACACCCCCGAAGCTTGCCCCGTGGGTTACCAAACACGGGTATCACCTTTACTGCTTGAAATATGATCCCGAAGGATTTGGCGGTAAATCGCGACAGGAGTTTGTGGACGCATTGTCCGCCGAGGGCATCCCGTGTTCTATCGGCTACCGCTCTCCGCTTTCGAAAGAACCCGGAATGGCACACGTCGCGAAGAAATACCCGCACCTCGTCCGATCATTGCCCTGCCCAAACGCAGCATCCGTCTGCGAGCAGAGCGTATGGCTTTTCCAAAATCTCTTCCTCAGTTCAGAAACGGATATGGATCAGATTGTGGAAGCTATTGCCAAAATTCATCAGGCATGGTGTTAACCTGTTCCCATCACCAAAATTCATCAGGCATAGCACGTATCTTTTCCCAGATAACCTTCTATAGGAGCGGAAAAACTGGACGGGTCTTCAAACTCAGTCGCGGATTAACCTGAAACCTGCCTGAAACGAAGTGGAGAGCAGCCCAGAGGCACATAAATTAACGAGATGCACTCACAAAGCAGCAAACCGCTCCTTGTTTACGATAATGCTTGTGATTTTTGCCGATATTGGATTGCGCAGTGGCAACACGTTACTGGGGATAGTGTTGACTACGCCCCCTACCAAGAGGTAGCAACACAATTCCCAGAGATACCTCTTTCAGCCTTTGAGAATTCAGTCCAGTTAATATTGCAGGATGGAACGGTTTTGAGCGGGACGGAGGCTGTCCTACGTGCCTTGAACAACGGTCTGTTGCTCTGGTGCTACTATCGTTTGCCCGGATTTGCGGGCGTGTCCGAAGGAATCTACCGTTTCATTGCACAGCATCGTCCGTTTTTCTCGGCGATGACGCGATGGTTGTGGGGAACACATACCGAGAGAAGGGCGTTCTGTTTTTCGAGATGGCTGTTCCTGCGCGGACTCGGTTGTATCTATCTCATCGCTTTTTTGTCCTTATGGGTTCAGATTCACGGACTCGTTGGGAGCAATGGAATTTTGCCCGCAGAACAGTATTTGGAGGCTGTCCGTGAACAGATCGGAACGGAAGGCTATCACCTTGTTCCGACCCTGTTCTGGCTGAACGCCTCGGATGCCTGCCTCAATCTCTTGTGTGCTGGTGGTGTGCTGCTGTCCTTCGTCTTAATCGCAGGCTTTGTTCCGCCATTCGCCTTAATCGGTTTGTGGACGTTTTATCTGTCGCTCGTGTCAGTGGGGCAAGTTTTTCTGAGTTTCCAGTGGGATGTCCTGCTCTTAGAGGCAGGCTTTCTGGCAATCTTTTTCGCGCCGCTGCAAATACGTGAAAGGTTTACACGCGCCTCGCAACCCTCAGCAGCATTTTTATGGCTTTTCCGTTGGCTCCTGTTCCGATTGATGTTTGCCTCAGGGTTCGTTAAACTCGCCAGTGACGAGGTATGGCGGAACCTTACAGCTCTAAATTTTCATTATGAAACACAGCCGTTGCCGACAGGGTTCGGATGGTATGTGCATCAGTTGCCGGAAGCGTTCCAGAAAATCTCAGTCATCGGTATGTTCGCGACGGAATTAGTCGTCCCATTCCTGATTTTCGCACCGCGACGTTTACGAAATGTGGGATGTATTGGGTTAGTCGGTCTGCAAGTGCTAATCATCTTAACTGGCAACTACTGTTTTTTCAATTTGTTGACAATTGCGCTATGCTTCCTGCTGATTGACGATGTGACGTGGAAAGGACTGCTCCCAAAGCGATTGATGCCAACTATCTGCTTCGTCGAACAGCCCCGTCACCGATATGGACGTGCTGGTATAGTGGTCGTCGCAACGCTTCTCTTTCTGCTGAGTGGTATCCGATTCGGGGGGCAGCTTTTCAGAGAGATAAGGTTTCCAGATGTCGCTTGGATCGCACCGTTTCGGAGTGTGAATACCTATGGACTCTTTGCAGACATGACGGAATCGCGTCCAGAAATTATCGTTGAAGGTAGCAATGATCGTATCGAATGGAAAACTTACGAGTTTCGATGGAAACCCGGAGATCCGGCAACTGCGCCAAAATGGGTTGCGCCGCATCAACCGCGCCTCGATTGGCAGATGTGGTTTGCTGCCTTACAAGGGAGTTATCAAAGGACACCGTGGTTCCTCAATTTCATGGGAGCATTACTACAAGGCAAACCTAAGGTGCTACAATTGTTAGCAGAGGATCCGTTCCCGGATAAACCTCCGCGCTATATCCGTGCCACCCTTTACGAGTATCGCTTTACGGATCTCGCAACAAAACGTTCGGAAGGCACGTGGTGGCACCGCGAATGGAAAAGAATTTATTGTCCCGCAATTTCGCTCCGTTAGAACGGACGCATGTTGCACTTTTGTCGTATGAAAGCGAGCGGTAGCCTGCAACAACGGCACAGGGTTTTTGATAGGGTGTTTCTGCGTACTTCTGCAGGGCTACGCAGAGGCACGTGAAAGTCCTAACGCCCCTGACCGAACCGCAAGGAATAATTAAAAACCCACGAGGAATAATTAAAATATGCCGAGTCAATTTTTAACCGTCGCGTTGGAAGCCGCGAAAAACGCTGAAGAAATCATCACTGCTTACTACACCGGAGACGCCATGAAAGTGGAAATGAAAGCTGATGAGACACCGGTGACGCTCGCCGATAGAGGGGCGGAAAAAATTATCCGAGAAACCATCAAACAGACATTTCCCGACCACGGATTCTTAGGTGAAGAATATGGGATTGAAGAAGGGGATTCTCCTTATGTCTGGATCATCGACCCAATAGATGCCACAAAGAATTATATCCGAAAAATCCCGATTTTCGGCACACAGATTGCCCTGATGAAAGGTGAGGAGCTCATCCTCGGTGTTTCTAACGCACCACTTTTGGATGAACTCCTCTACGCGGAAGTGGGAGGCGGTGCGTTCCTGAATGGCGAACCGATAAGCGTTTCCAGTGTGACGCAACCGAATGACGCGATGGTATGTCACGGCGGACTAAAGTGGTTCGTAGAAAAAGAGACTTTTCCGGGTGTTTACAATCTCATCAATGACGCGGCACGCACCAGAGGGTTCGGCGATTTCTACATGTATCATCTCGTGGGATCTGGAAGAGCGGATGCCGTTGTTGAAGCGGCGATCAGTATTTGGGACATCGCGGCGATTACGGTTATCGTGAGGGAAGCCGGCGGAAAAGTGACGGATATACAGGGACAAGCCATCACGACAGATACGAATTCACTTGTAGCAACCAACGGGAGCCTGCATGATACAGTGTTGAACTACTTCAATAATCGTTGATGGATTTGCTTGAATCGTTTCGTGGATATGTGCTATACTATATACATAATAGAAAAAAAGAGAGCGAGAAATACAAAATGCACCTTGACTTTCAAAATGTGTTGGATCTGTCTTATGTGGTCGATGAAAAGAGTCCATGCGAGCTGCCGATTGATCCCGCCAAAATTTATGACCAAGCGACGCTGGAAAAGGACGGCTACTTTGAAAGCCGTGTGGATACATCCGGACACTATTCTACGCACATGGATGCCCCCTGCTTGATGTACCCGGGTGGCGCAACGATCGCCGAAATCCCAAAAGAGAAACTGACGGGACACGCCGTGTTGATGGACTTCTCCGCGATTAAGAAACCGAATGACACTGTGACCGCAGAGGATGTTAAGGCGTGGATAGCCGAAAATGGCGATATTCCAGAAGGCAGCATCGTCTTTATGCGGACAGGGATGGATAGGTTCGTCTATCAGGACAACTTCAACCGAGAATGGATCGGCTTCAGTGAAGATGCCGCCGAATTCCTCGTCGAAAAGGGCATTAAGGTCATCGGGACAGATGCATGCAGTATTGACTCGGTGGCAGGACATCCACCCTTGCACGACGGTTTACCGCCAGCGCATCTCGTTTTCCTCGGTGCGGGGATCCCACATGTTGAGGATTTGTGCAATTTAAGCCAATTGCCGACGCATTTCTATGTCGTGATTGCTCCGCTAAAGTTGGCGCGCAGTTCTGGAGCGCCCACGCGAGTCTTTGCCTTCGTATAGGAACCCTATAGACACAGGTTTACTCCTTCCGAAGAAAAATGATACCTAACATTCCTGAACCGATTTTGGATCTGTTACATGAAATTGGTGAGGTAGGTGGAAAGGGAACTTACCTCGTCGGTGGATTCGTCCGGGACCTCCTGCTCAAACGACCGAGTCTCGATATCGACATCGTTGTGGAAGGAGATGCGATCCGAGTTGCGAACGCGATGTGTGAACGGTGGAACGGGACATTGGAAACACACCCGCAATTTGGCACTGCAACCGTCACACCTGCCGATGTTAACCTTCCTAAAGTGGATTTCGTTACCGCCCGTCGTGAAACTTATCAAGGAGCAGGGACGTTACCTACAGTATCACGAGGGACCATCACGGACGATTTACGAAGACGCGACTTTTCGATTAATGCCTTGGCAATGCGCTTAGACACAAATGCTTTTGGTGAGATCGTTGATAAAACCGGGGGTTTGGATGACCTCAAGACCCAGACGATTCGCGTCCTACATAAGCACAGTTTCATGGATGATCCGACGCGCATCTTTCGCGCTTTTCGATATGCTGGACGCTACGGGTTTTCTATTCCTGAAACCGATACTCTTCTGATGCGGGAAGCATTCCCCGTCTTAGCACAACTCAGTGGTGAACGGATACGTAATGAGATTGATAGAATACTTAGTGAAAAGAACGCGCCGGAGATCGTAGCACACCTTGCGCGACTTGACGTATGGAAAACTATCTTTCAGGGATGGAATATATCGGCGACGTTTGCATGTGATTTTAAAAAAGCGAAACAAGCAACAAGCTGGGTATCAACGTCCCTTAAAGACGAAGAGTTTCAGCCTCAACGGGTGCGCTGGATGGCATTTTTGGGAACCCGCACGCCGATATATCAGATCGAGGGACTCAGTTTCAGATTGGTGTTGGAACATCAACTTCAACGTCTCATAAGCCGGGTCCAAGCCTCGCAACAGCAAGTTTCGCTTGAAAAGGTGACACACGATGCTTTTGTGAAACTCGGAATCTCATTATCGGATGATGCCTCCGTTGACCCACAAAGTGGGAAATGGCGAATTGTCGATCCAAAAAACATGGCAACTTACGTATGTGGAGATGGAAATCTTTATCGGGTAGAAACACCGCTCACCGCTTACAAACAGTTGGAACAAGCACTTGCGACGTTGCCGGAGACAGTGAGACCGAGCGAGATTTATCAGTTGTTAAAATCTTACCCGATTGAGGCATTAGCACTCGGCTATGTAGATACGATCTTGCCGAAGTGGAAACGCGAAAAAATAAAAGACTACCTTTTTGTTCTGCGGAAGATGGAACCGTTTATCACAGGAAAAGACTTGATAGCGTTTGGCGAAAAACCGAGCAAGGCTTTTGAAACTCGACTTTGGAAATTGTTCGCGGCACAATTGGACGGAGAGATTACCAAGAAAGAGGAGGCTTATGCCCGATTGCGGACCTTTGTATAGCAAGATTTGGCTTACAAAGCGGTGGCAAATAAACGATGCCTAATTTCGACCCTTATGAAGCAATCCTTGTGGTTACACAGTTCATTATTCTGTTAACCTTTCATGAATGGGGACACGCCAAATCAGCGAACATGTTAGGGGATCCGACAGCGCGCGATCTTGGACGGATGTCGTTGAATCCGGGCGTACACATTGACATTATCGGGACATTGATACTTCCATTGCTCGGCACGCTTTTTGGAGGCGGTTTCTTCGGTTGGGCAAAACCGGTGCCGGTCAACCCGTTCAACCTGAAAAATCCGAGAAGGGATATGATGCTTATCGCCGCTGCAGGTCCCTTCATGAATATTGTCCTCACTTTTGGAATTTTGGGAGTGATTCGGCTATTACTTGAATTTACCGCTTTCGATCCGGCGGGATCTCCACTTCATGCTGAGATTAACAGGCAATTAATTCGGACTGCCCTGATTAGTGTGTTTCTCGCAGCGTTTAACATGCTTCCACTTTTTCCGTTAGATGGTTTCAGTGTTGTGAGAGGTTTGCTCCCTGCACGGACAGCGCACCAATTCGAGAAACTCAGTCCGTATGGAATGCCGATTTTGATGTGCCTCATCTTTCTACCGGGTATCTTCGGTATACCGAACTATGTGTTCGGATTCTTGAGCAATATCAGTTTTGAAACCCTAAATCTGATTGCGAAAATTGTGGGTATACGATAAAAAATGCTAACTGAAACGACTCCAACACCGGCCGCTACAGCCCCAATATACTCCCTGAAGTTAGAAGGTTTCGAGGGACCGCTCGATCTGCTCCTCCATCTGATTCAGAAAGAGGAGATGGATATTTACGATATTCAGATTGCGCACATCACGGATCGGTACTTGGAATATGTGAATCTAATGGAGCAGTTAGATTTAGATGTGGCGTCCGAATTTTTGGTGATGGCGGCAACACTTCTGCACATCAAATCGCAAAGTATCCTCCCACAACTCACACCGGATGCTGAATACACCATCGGTGATCAAGAGCAACTCGTTAAGCAGCTCTTGGAGTACAAACAGTTCAAAGAGGCTGCCCAAGTTTTGGAGGTTTATGCTGAACGTCAGACATTAACCTATAGCAGAAATCCGAAGATACACGAAGATTTAGAGGGTGCGCGTTCGTTTGAAATCAAGGCGACGCTGTTCGATCTCCTTACCGCTTTTAAAGGGGTGAACGATCGAGCCGCAGAGATAGCGGTCGAAGAAACTTATGAAACGGTTGAAGAGGAAACAATAACCGTTGAAGACAAAATCGCTTTTATTGACAGGCAGCTGGAAGGTGAAAACCAATTGCTCTTTGATGACCTGTTTCCTTTGACCTCGACCAAGACGGATCGAATTGTAACATTCCTCGCCATTTTAGAACTCATTCGGATAGGAAAAATCGTCACTGTTCAAACCGACCATTTTGAGAGTATTTATATCGTTAAGCAGGAGCAAGAGGCGGATAATCGAGAGATTCCGCCACCTCCGACCGTTGAAAACACTCGTTCAGAAGAACGAGACAATTAGGAATTTGGTTTATGGATTCTGAATATGTTACCGCTGTCGATTCGATAGAGGAGCTGGACGCGATACCGGCGCAAAACCCCAAATTAATTTTGGAGGCGATTCTGTTCGCCGCGAGCGAACCAATTTCGGTGGAACAGTTTCAAGCCGTGCTGCCGGCGTTAGACAAACGCGCAATCCGGACGGAACTCGATGAACTGCGCCAAGACTATCAAGAAATGAGACGGAGTTTTCGTCTCGTTGAAATAGCGAATGGTTACCAAATCTGCACGGGTCCTGAATACGCAGCGTGGATTCAGAAGTTTTATACGCGTCAGGTTCGGGTCAAACTGTCGCCATCAGCACTTGAAACACTCGCGATTGTTGCTTATAAGCAACCTATCACGCGGACGGATGTCGCTGCACTTCGCGGTGTGAACAGTGACAGTGTAATCAACTCACTGGTAGAGAAAGGCCTGGTTCGTATCGCTGGGAGAAAAAATGGGCGCTCCTTGCTCTTTTCAACCACAGACGAGTTCCTTCTACAATTCGGCTTGAAAGATGCCTCTGAGTTGCCTTCACTTGAAGAAATAGATGAACTCCTTAATACGTCAAACGGAAACGAGCCTGCCCAAAACACCCTTCCAGCCGCTATGGAGGAGAACGCCGAGCAATGAACTACGACGCATGGTTCCAATGCAGCGAAGGATGCGATGAGACCTATCCGCTTACAGAAGTGATCTATCGGTGCAAAAACTGCGGCGGACTGTTAGAGGTCCGGCACGATATGGACCTGTTAAAACAGCGGTGTGCTGCTGAATGGAAAACCCTCTTTGAACAGCGCTACATGCGCACGCAATATCCGTATGGCAGTGGGGTCTGGGGGAAAAAGGAACTCGTCTGCCCAATCATTGATGATAATAACATCATTTCTATGTATGAGGGCGGGACCAATCTGTTTTGGGCAGAGCGGCTCGGTAATCAACTCGGCGTGAGTGACCTGTGGATTAAACAGTGCGGTAACAGCCATACCGGCTCATTTAAAGACCTCGGAATGACCGTTCTGGTCTCAATGGTCAACCAGATCATGGCTGAGTCGGGAAATCTTCGCGCCGTCATGTGCGCTTCAACTGGCGATACCTCCGCCGCTTTGGCAGCGTATGCTTCTGCAGCGGGCATTCCGGCGATCATCCTGTTACCGAAAGACAAAGTTACACGTGAGCAACTCATTCAACCTATTGCGAATGGTGCCTTGACGCTTTCACTTGAGACAGATTTTGACGGATGTATGGAAATCGTCCAAAAACTCTCTGCGAGAAAAGATTTTTACCTCGCCAATTCCATCAACTCCCTCCGAATTGAAGGGCAGAAAACGATTAGCATTGAGATTGTGCAGCAGTTCGACTGGGAAGTGCCGGATTGGGTAATCATTCCTGGGGGGAACCTCGGCAATGTTTCCGCACTCGGGCTGGGCTTTTTAATGATGCAAGAACTCGGTATCATTGACAAACTTCCGCGCATTGCTTGTGCCCAAGCCGAGCGCGCAAATCCCCTATATCGAAGTTATCAAACAAGATTCACAGAGTTTCATGCTATCACCGCGCAAACTACACAAGCCACAGCGATTCAAATCGGCAATCCTGTTTCAATCCATCGGGCAATCCGTGTCCTTAAACGGTTCGATGGTATCGTCGATCAAGCGACAGAAACGGAATTGGCGGATGCCGCTGCGAGAGCGGACCGAACAGGACTGTTCAATTGTCCACACACGGGTGTAGCGCTCGCTGTCCTGATAAAGATGGTCGAACGTAAACAGATCCTTCCAGATGACAGGGTTATCGTTATCTCCACAGCGAATGGGCTCAAATTCCCAAATTTCAAGGTGAAGTATCACGACATCATACCTGGGAAACCACCGCCTCGTTATCGAAATGCACCACTTGAATTGGAAGCGGACTATGAAAACGTCCTGAAACAGATTTCCACGCACCTTGAGATCTAAGGCACTGCCTATATAAGCATCACCCGTCTAATGCTCTAATTTAAGATTTTAAAGTGTAGACCCAATCTTCGCAAGATTAGTTCCCTATCTCCTTATACCACAAATCACTTTCTGAGCCGACGGGTTGTTGTTTGAATATCTATCCTTTCTCGTTTGGGATAACCGCGCCCTACCCTGAGCAGTTTCTTCCAAGGGTACACGCCTTATACAGAAACACAAGCGAAATCGTGCGAGAATAAAAATTTGCAACAAATCCGCCAAATATGGTATAATCTGATTGTTGGCTTATAAGCTTCGCCAAAATTACAAATGATAGGAGTAAATGAATGTCAGAACTGTATCAGCCTAAGCCTGAGCATAAGTTTACCTTTGGATTATGGACGGTCGGTAACCCCGGTCGCGATCCATTTGGTGACGTTGTCAGGCCCCTCTTGAAACCCACATACACAGTCCAAAAATTAAGCGAACTCGGCGCATACGGCGTTAATTTACATGATAACGACTTGGTCCCCTTTGATGCTTCAGCCGTCGAACGCGATAAAATTGTTAGCGAATTTAAGCAGGCACTCGCCGATCACGGTATGAAAGTGCCGATGGCAACAACAAATCTCTTCTACCATCCAATTTTTAAAGACGGGGCGTTTACCGCTAACGATCCTAAGGTGCGAGCATTCGCAATCCAGAAAACCTTGAATGCCATTGATCTCGGTGTTGAACTCGGCGCAACTGTTTATGTATTTTGGGGTGGGCGTGAAGGCGCAGAGGTCGATGCCTCTAAAAACGGACCCGATACCGTCAAGTGGAATCGTGAGGCGATGAACTACTTCACGCATTACGTCAAAGACCAGGGTTACGACCTCCGGTTCGCACTTGAAGCGAAACCGAATGAACCTCGCGGCGATATCTACCTGCCGACAACGGGACACATGCTCCACTTTATTGAGACGCTCGACCACCCAGAAATGGTCGGTGTGAACCCCGAATTTGCCCACGAAACGATGGCAGGTTTGAGTTTCATTCACGGTGTCGCACAAGCCTACGAAGCGGGTAAACTCTTCCACATTGACCTCAATGACCAGAAGATGAGTCGTTTTGACCAAGACTTACGCTTCGGTTCCGAAAATATCAAGGGTGCATTCTTCCTCGTCAAATTCCTTGAAGATATGAACTGGGACGGATCTCGTCACTTTGACGCGCACGCCTACAGGACTGAAGACGAACAAGGGGTCTGGGACTTTGCCGCAGGATGCATGCGGAGCTATCTGATTCTGAAAGAGAAAGCACGCCGTTTCAACGAAGATGCGGAAATTCAAGGGATGCTCGCTGAAATACAAGCACGCGATCCTGAACTCGAAGCGCTCATGGCACATTACAACGCTGAGAACGTCGGAAAGCTCAGAAAGATTGATTTTGAACCGGATACCCTCGCACAAAAAGGACTCGGATACGAGAAATTGGATCAACTCACATTTGAGGTTTTAATGGGCGTCAGGTAAAATTAAAAAATGAATACGCTTGTTATTGCGATCTTAAGCTTCATCGGTTTCATCGTTGCTTATCATACCTATGGCAAATGGTTGGCGAGAAAGATTTTCGGATTAGATGCCCAAGCCACGGTGCCGAGTCAAGAATTGCGAGATGATGTCGATTACGTTCCAACGAAAAAAGAGGTCATCTTTGGGCACCATTTCACGAGTATCGCGGGTACAGGTCCGATCGTAGGACCTGCCATTGCTGTTTTCTGGGGATGGCTACCGGCGTTGCTTTGGGTTGTCCTCGGCTCGGTTTTCATCGGTGCTGTGCATGACTTCGGTGCACTCGTTGTCTCCCTCCGTAACCGTGGACAAAGTGTCGGCGAAGTTGCGGGACGGATGATCGGTCCACGCGCGAAATTTCTCTTCCTTTTCGTCCTCTTTATGGGATTGACTATCGTCCTTGCCATCTTTGGCTTGGTCATTGCCCTGATTTTCTCCTACTACCCTGAATCTGTCCTGTCCGTTTGGGTGGAAATTCCGCTCGCTGTTGCCATCGGTATCTGGATCTATCGTAGGGGTGGCAATATTCTCATCCCTTCCATTGTCGCGCTCGGTATCATGTACATCGGGATGGCAGTGGGTGCGTATCTCCTCCCGATCGATCTCTCGCAATGGTTCGGTATCCCCTTGCTCGGAAAAACTTATCTAAACGTTGTGGTGATCTGGACACTGGTGCTTTTCGTCTATTGCTTTATCGCCTCGGTATTACCCGTCTGGACGCTTCTGCAACCGCGTGATTTCATCAACAGCCATGAACTCGTATTAGCACTCCTCCTATTAGTGCTTGGACTTGCCGTTGCAGGCTTCACAGGCAGAGCAGATCTGACAGCATCCGCGCCGGCTATTGCCTCAGACATCCCACCCGATGCCCCCCCGATTTGGCCCTTCCTCTTTATTACGATTGCGTGTGGTGCGGTCAGCGGTTTCCACTGTATGGTGAGTTCCGGGACTTCCAGTAAACAGGTCGCCTCCGAAGGCGACGCGCAATATGTGGGATACGGGGCAATGCTACTTGAGGGTGGACTTGCCGTTATCGTTATCCTTGCCTGCTGTGCTGGCATCGGTATGGGGATTTTCAACCGGACGGGTACCGGCGCAAACTATACCTTCCAACCGATTGTCAAAGCGGATAGCGCGACCCCTGTCACCAATCACGATGCTTGGAAAGCGCGCTATGCTATCAAGACGGAAGCAAATCCTGATGGGACGACTACAGTCGTCAGCGGTTGGGCAAGCCATGGACTCAAGGCGAAAGTGAGTGCGTTTGTGGATGGGGGTGGGAATTTCCTCGCCTCGCTCGGTATTCCGCTCAAGATGGGCATTGCGATTATGGCGGTTCTCGTTGCAAGTTTCGCCGCCACAACGTTAGACACAGCGACCCGACTCCAACGGTATGTTATCCACGAACTGGCGCAGACGGTTAACTTCAAACCTTTAACGAACCGTTATATAGCGACTGCGTTTGCATTGGTGCTCGCCGCCGCGGTTGCGCTGCTGCAAGGACCGAGTGGTCCCGGCAGTGGCGGCTTGACGCTCTGGCCCCTCTTCGGTGCGACGAATCAACTCTTAGCCGGATTAGCCTTCATGGTCATCGTTTTCTATCTCCTACGTCGCAATAAACCGATTTGGTTTGCCCTCCTCCCGATGATCGTCATGCTCATCATGCCTGCCTGGGCGATGCTACATCAGATGTTCAACCCCGCAACAGGATGGCTTTTCACCGGCAAATATTTACTCTTCGGATTCGGCATCGTCGTCGAAGGCTTACAGCTCTGGATGATCGCTGAAGGGGTCCTCGCGTGGCGACACGCCCGTGGCAATTACCCGGAACTCCCACCGTTGGAAAGCGTTGCTGCCGATTGAATAGGGAAATGTAAAACGTTGAGAACCTAAGGCAGCGTTAGATCGCTAAACCGTAGGAGAACATAATCATGAAAGGCACAAACAGGCAGTATAGATTAGAACAGCTGCGACTCCGTGAGGCAGAAGGGACTTTGACAGAACGAGAGCAAGCAGAACTTTTAGCCATCTTTACTGAATTAGATGCCGAGGAAGCGGAAGCACTAAAACCAGCGAAAGAAAAAAGTCGACAGTTGCAGAAAGAAAAAGCAGAACTTGAAGAAATCGCCTCGCAATTGCAAGATATTGTTACTGAACACAAGCAACTGCTAACCGATGCTCGCGCATATTTAACACAACTCCAATCAAAACGCGCGTTACTTGCCGATAAGTATTATCGCCTTACTGGTCAAAACCTCTCCAAAGAATACATTGAAACAAACTAATAGAATGGATGTATCACAGCGAGAGAGAATCCGTCAGCGTTATGCGTACAGTTGTGGATATTGTGGGGTGCATGAATCAGACGTTGGAGCAACACTGACAGTGGATCACCACCATCCAACAGTTTATGGTGGCACAAACGATGATGAGAATCTCGTTTACTGTTGCCACCGGTGTAATGAGCACAAAGGAGCGTATTGGCACGAAGTCCAAATTCCCCACATTCACTTACTTCACCCACTTCAAGGCGACTTAACCTCTCATCCCTAACAAAGGTCGAAAAATAAAATCCCAGCAACACTAAATATCCTATTTTCCACTTCCCCAGCATTTGCACAATCTATTCCAAGATCACACTGTTTTAGTCTTCTCATCGCTTAAAACTTTAATAAAATTTAATTTGACTTTAATTTTATTTAATGTTATCATGTTATAAATGCCTTAAACCGAGTTTGAGTTTAAGAGAAGAGTCAATATCATGGATACACAACTTCCGAAGTGGCTATCTGTTCTGAGTGAAGAAGAACTCCACTTCATAAAACGATTTGTCTTAGCCTCCGGATCGCTCAAGGACTTAGCAAAACAGTATAAGGTGTCATATCCAACCTTGAGAATTCGGCTGAATCGGCTTATAGACAAAATCAATATCGCTGATGATTCCGATGCAGAAAACCCGTTTTTATTCAAAATTCGGTTGATGGTAGCGGAAGGCACATTGACGCAAGCCGCCGCAAGAGCACTTATCAAGGCTTATCAGGAATCAACATAAAGAGGAGATTCTAATGAACGAACCTTGGATTAGCAATCCTGGAATGGTAGGTGGTATATTGGGTTCAATAATAGGCATTCTCGGTGGAATTATTGGAACATTGGCAGGTGGGTTTGTTCCGAGAGGAAAAGCAAATAAACTTACTTTAGGAGTTAACACCTTCGCGTTTGTCCTCTCGTTCGTTTCACTCGTCCTCGGCATCGTTGCATATCTGTCAGGACAACCTTACGGTATATGGTATGGGTTTGGTCTCTGTGGACTTCTCGGCACAAGTGGTTTTGGTGGGGGTTTTTGGGTAATTCTCAAAAGAGCAAGAGATGCTGAACTTAGGAAATTAATGTCTGAAGATTTAACGCTCGGCGGGAATGAAGGGAACCTCAAAAGCAACACAGAAGAGAAGGAGGTTTCTGATGAATGAACCTTGGATCAGCAATATGGGGATAGTAGGTGGTATATTGGGTTCAATAGGGGGCATCCTCGGTGGAGTTGTCGGGACTTTAGCAAGTGCATTCATTCCAAAAGGAAAAGCAAAGAGACTCGTTTTAGGGTCGACATTTTTGCTTTTATTCTATCAGGCATTTTACTCGCAGTTGGCATAATCGCCTATTTGTCAGGGCAACCTTATAATATATGGTATGGATTTGGTCTCTGCGGCCTGATTGGAACCCCTCTTTATGGTATGTTGTTCTTTGTATTTCGCATGGAATATAGAAAAGCCGAACTCAGAAAATCTATGTCTGAAGACCTCACATTCGGAGGGAACAGTCGTGACCGAAACGAGAACTGAAGACCTTCACAAGTATCCTTTTGATTAGGTATTGAAATAGGAGCATTTCCTAGTCTTTGAAATCTGTAATCTCCGTTAATTCTGACTTACCCACCAAAATTGGTATACCACGTAACACACCGCGATTTGGGGTACATATAAGATAGGTGATTGATTCAAGTATTGCAATTACAAGTTCTCCATTGCGTGG
>JAJEIP010000109.1 GCA_022827885.1 Candidatus Poribacteria bacterium | reverse complement strand
GTAGCAAAGGTGTCACTTGCGGGAAAGAGATGTTCCATATAATCATCAATCGAAAAGAGAGGTTCTGGTGCTCCTTGTTGAATTCTATCCCGAATCACGTAACGTAGGATGTTTCGACATTCACCGTAACTCTTAGCACGCTCCAATTGCCCGAGGCGTTTATCGTGTCCAGATTTTTGGATGCACTTGGCAATCAGATCGCCAACCTGCTTGATTTTTTCAAGTTGTGTCTGTTCCATAGCTCTAACCTCCTTAAGGTAAAGAGAAAGCAACTCCCAATTTCCTCGAATTTTTCGGGAGTTTTGATATAAAAAAGATCTTAGAATTGAGTGACCTTGCAAAAGGTTCTCATATACACGATTTGTGCGATTTTTGTAATCTTCTTCGGATTTCACTTTAGCCCAGTTAACGACATAACCGCTACGGACAATTCCTTGCCATGCGGTTTTAAAGTCGCTTTGGTAGACAATGCGTAAAAAACGAAAAACTGGGGCAGGGATATAGAAGACTTCCAGGTCAGGTCCTTGGTTATAATTTGTAAAATAATAGACCTGTATTACAATATTTTCGTCGGTTCGCATCTCTTGAAACTGGACCATTTCCCGTGCCATATAGAACAGTCCATTACGCGGATTCGCATAACCGGGGTTATAACAACCTGTCCTGTCCAGTTGAAGTTGCTGTTGCCGGATATCACCAACGCAAACACGCACCCAACTTCTCAAGGTCTTCCATGAATTGGAATGCAGTGTAAGAAATTTTCCACCAGTTGCTACAAAAGCAAGCGGGGATAATTGAATCGCTAATGCACAAGCGGAACAGTAACCGGCTCCTTCAGAATAGAATGGAAAGAAATTAGAATTTGCCGCACCCGTTAAGGGAACATGTGTTCTTGAAAGCCATGTATTTGCTGCCCGCCTCCCGCACCCCATACAATCACCAGTTTGTTCCAATTCAATAACTGTTTCCAAGTGAACTTTACATGCTTTTTTAAGTAATTCGACCTGATTTTGTTTTCGATATGCCGGATTGGTCAATACGCTATTTGGGAAAAGGCCGTGTAGATTTTTCCAACCGGCATCCGTCTGCATCATCGGAGCGACATCATTAATAACCTGCTCAAGATCATCAGTAGTAATCTGTTCCGGTTGGATCCTACGCCCTAACCATTCACATATTGCGCATACGCCGACATCCACAAATGGATTTCCCATTAGTTTTTCATAAATTGGCATGACATTATCCTCCTTTCAAAAACGTCATATAACATTATACTTTATTTACTAATGAAAGTCAAATTAAAATACATTGAGGCTTCCACCATACCGAAGCTTGCACTGTTTTTGTCGCCAAAGCCGCATTTGTAGCCGATCTGGATTAGGAGGATACTCCCAGAAACATTGAATGGACACAATACATCACGGATCTTGATGCCTTTGTAGTCTACGAGACGGGTGACGCGTCCCCGGCGTCTGTTGATATAGTTTGCATCATACCGGAAGGTCAAGGTATTGTCGTAGGGCGCGCGCCCATGGATGGCTTCGTGTTTGCGGATGAGGTTCTGACGGATGAGTTCTGACAAGGCGGGATCCTCGGGGAGGCAGTAGTGCATGACCTGTTTGCCATTACATTCGCGTTTCGTAGACATCGTAATTGGAGAGAGGCATCGGAAATACATCTCTAAGAGGAAACGCCGATCCCTAACTTCTTACCTTCTATAATCCCGAAATCCTAAAATCCTCATTCAGACCAGAGAACCCACAATAACAAAAATCCGCGAAATCCGTCTAATCCGCGAAAATCCGCGATTCAGACGGACAAAAGCAAACATATCAACGAATATCAAGGAAAATGCGTGAAAACCGACATTCAGGTTACACTTCCACCATCCCAAAACCTGCACTGTTTTTGTCACCAAACCCGCATTCGTAGCCAGTCTGGATCAATGCCGGACTTCCAGAGACGCGGAATGGACACAACACACCACGGATCTTAATCCCTTTGTAGTCTACGAGACGGGTGACGCGTCCCCGGCGTCTGTTGATATAATTCGCATCATACCGAAAGGTCAAGGTATCGTCGTAGGGTGCGTGCCCGTGGATCGCTTCGTGTTTGCGGATGAGGTTCTGACGGATGAGTTCCGACAAGGCAGGATCCTCGGGAAGGCAGTAGTGCATGACCTGTTTGCCATCACGCTCCCGTTTTGTAGACATCGTAATTGGGGAGAGACATCGGAAATGCATCTCGGATTGAAAGCGGGGGATACGCGGCACGGTGACATCCTTGATTCGCAACTGATGTTGACCGATGGATAATCTGCCCTCGGTTAGCAACGTATCGGCGAAATGGGATAAGAACCGTTCGACGGGGGAGGCAATATACCACGTCAACGTGGATCCGAAATGGATCGTCGCACCGGTGATACGCCTGCGTTCTGCCATAAGCTGCGAGAAGGTGAAGAGTTTGAAACGTTTCTCTGCGGCAGCGTAGCCTTCCTCGTGTAGAAAGGTGGCATATTCGGGGTCGGATTCAGCGAGGAACCGGTAGATGATACCCGCAAGTTGGTAGTTGTAGTTGATGGGAAGGGTAATACCTGCGCCAACGTCGGCGAGGATTTTGATGCGCATTGAATTATCTCCATTTTGGGGTGGTTGTCAGTTATCAGTGGTCGGTAACCCCCTAAATCCCCCTTATCAGGGGGACTTTAAGAGTGTTTTGGCAATGTAATACAGGTGTTTCCCCAGGAACCGGAGTTCCATCTTACCACGGTTGAGACGTTATATCCCCATCCGAAGGGCAACGGCCGCAAGGAGAATCAACAGCGATACGACCCCCATCAGGCTCGATATAACGGACAGCTGGGAACGGAGCGGTTTCACCTCTGGCGGGAGTTCCGCAAGGCCAGGATCTAAGGTCTCGATGGCTGCTGCAAGTCGGGGCGCAAAAATCATACTGTGTAATGCCGTGAGGATCACCAGCACGAAGAATAGCACGATTTTGATGAGAAGCGTCCGCATAAACGCGTTGGAAATCGCAGTGGTAGAGGTGAGATCCACCGCAAAGAAGATGTTGACGATACCCGTGAAAAATAGCACACCGATACACCCCCAGACGATCGGTTCAAAACGTTTCCCGATTTGCGTCAGAAGCTGGATACGCTGGACAGGGGGCAGATTTTGTCTGAAATGCGGAACGATCACCATCGCTAAAATCAGGTTGCCGCCGACCCAGACGACAGCAGCGATAACATGTATCCAAAGAACGAAGAGCGAGAATATTTCCATTTTTTACTCCTTTATGGGTCCTGTGTATTCTGAAGATTCTCAATGTCGTTAAGAACCCTCTCAGCGCGAGCGATCAACGTATTGCGTTCACCTGTGGACAGCGACACAGGCGCGAATCGGTAGTAATCACACTTCGTGAGAAGGTCGATAAGTGCGTCAAGGATAGGTGTCGGAATTCCAGCGTTCGCGCAGACCTCACGTGCTGTGTCGATATTCCGCTGTGACAAGCCAAATGTATCCTCAAGATACTGATGAAGCACTTGTGCGAGTGCGTTGGCAAATGTCGTCGCATTTTCTGCGGTATCGCTATCTATGAGCCTCTCAAGTGCCTCACGTGCCTGTGAAACCGGTGTTATCGGTGATGTCTCAGTATCCTGTGTGTTTCGACTACTTCTGAATCCGCCACTTTTGCGTGTATCCGTTCCCGTCTCGGTATTCGGCTGCCTTCCTGTAGGGATCGCAAACCCAGTGCGATACCAGAGATACCCGCCTATACCCAACGCCGCTATCAGAATTGCCAAAACAATTAACCAAAGTAACCACGGTGAACGATCGGTCTCATATTCAGCCGGGTCGTTTGGGTGCGGACGCACAGAAACAGGGATAGGAAGGGTCTGCGTGGTTGTATACACCGCACGGATCGGATCGAAGCAGGTGTATTCGATCGCGGGGATGCGGAATATGCCCTTTCTAACAGGGGTGAGTGCGTATACGTAGGCCCGGCTTGTTGATGTTATCACTTCAAACGGCTCGGCTCGGCTTACCATGACCCCAGCAATCCTTGGTAGCGTGGGAGGTGTGACCGTCTGGATATTGCCCTGTCCGGAGATACGAACAGTCAACATGAGCTCGTGTCCGGCTTCAATCCAACCCCGTTCAATTTCAGCAGAAATTTGATATTCACCGATAGCACCGTTGAAGTGAGGCGGTCTGCCTGTTTCAGGAATCGGTTGCACCGTCAAGGTCAACGGTTTGGTTTTTAAGGTTTTGCGTCCTTGCGGGAGGGGGAGCAACAGTTCAGCAGGTGCCAGAACGATCTGTCCGATTTTCTGTTGTGGATATAACCTGCGGGTATGCTCTTCGACCCAAAACGTCTTCCCACGAATTTCTTGTGTATATAACGGTCGTTTTTGCGGGGTCTCGACGAAGAAACCACGGAATGTCGGGAATCGTGGCGTTGGCGACTCGCGAGTCGGAAGCACCGTCGTATAAAGGTACCGGAATGTATAAGTCAAAGGCGCGTTGAGATACGGTTCGTCTGTATCAACCTCCGCTTCAACTTGGTGAATCGCGTTCGTTGAAACATCTACGTATGTATCAGTGCCGCTCACGCGAATCGAACCCGGATTTGCGAAATACGGGGTGCCTTGATAGGCGAGACGGATGTCGGATAGCGTAAAGTCGCCGACCGCTTGCGGGATCAATTCATAAGCCCACGCCATAGAAACCGCAATTTGGTTCGCTTCTAATCGAGGGGTCGTTTCGGAGTGCAGTGGCACTGCAAGGAACGCCGGTAAGAAATTGAATTGCGGGGCTTCAATATGCTTGATGAGCGCCTCTCCTGAAAGGGTGAGGTCCAACCGCGCTTTCTCTCCGAATTGGATGTGACGCGGACTCACTACGGCAGCAACATTGATCTCCTGGCTTTGTGCCGCTGTTGCGAGAAAGATGAAAACGATGCTGACGAACTGAAGTTTACCAATCCTTTTCACGCCGATATCCACTTTTGCGTTGTTGTTGTTGTAATTTTTGCCGTAGCCTGTTTTCATTCTCACTGAAACGTTCTAAGAGCCGAAGGGCTTCCGCGCTGCCAACGTCGTTTGGCTCAGTTTTCGGTGCAGTGCTGCTATTCGCCTGCTGTTGTGCGAGGTCTTGTTGCTGTTTTAAGCGTTGACGTGCCAATGCGAGGTTATGGTGTGCATCCGTATCTTGGGGATCAAAGCGGAGTGTTTGCTGGTAAGCCTCAATTGCACTCGTAAAATCGCCAACTTTAAATTGGGCGTTGCCTAAGTTATACAAGATACTGGATCGATTGAGAGTGTCTTCAGTCTGTTCAGCGTGTCTTGATAGCGATGCCTGAAATGTCCGTGCCGCCTCTCGAAATTTACCCTGTCTATAGAGGGCAGTCCCCAAGTTATAGTGTGCAATCGGATTGTCAGGTTTTTCAAGGGTCGCTTGTTGAAAAGCCGCTTGTGCCTCGTCGTAGTTTCCCTGCACATAAGCCTCGTTCCCGGCTTTCATGACGCGGGTCCAACCGCCTATCCATCCGCTGAGAACGACAACGAAAGCAGCTATAAACAAGCAACAGCGCATTTTATTCATCATAGTCTTATTATAGCAGATGCTTTTGTGGTTTGCAAGCAAATGTAATGCGGGGTCGGACATTAAGGAGGTCGCGTCTATAAGGGTCGGGATGTAGAAAAAAATAAAAAAGGCGCGCTGAGAAAGCGCGCCTACAAAAATAGCGACAGATCTTATTGGCGTTTGATGTCCGCCCAAGTTGTCGTCAATTTTCCAACGGGTTCAACGGAGACAACCAGCGGTTCGATTTCAGCAAAGAAACTCGCCTGGTCGGTTGAATCTTTCGGATAGACGGTAACGGCATCGTTCGTTGCATCGTCAAGGTGCAAGTTGAAATATGCGGAACCACCGGATTCACCACACCGGTAAAGCAGGACGTTCGCACCTTTTTGCAAATCGATTTCGACATCGTGAAGAATCGTTTGCGCGGCGCCTGTCCATCTGGTATTGTTGTACCACTTTTCACCGTTAATCCAGATTTGCGCGTGGTCATCGTGTGCCGGAGACATCACGGCTTGCATGTCGCTCGGAGAATCGATAACGATCAGAGCGTATGTATCGATATTATCAACCGGTCCGCCTCTGTTCATATTGTTGCCATCTGCGGGATCGATTTCAAAGACAGTCCACCCACGGTCACCGCCGTGGTCGTCGCCCCACTCCATATCGACTTCTTGGGTCATCAGCAACCCTTCCAGCGTTGAAAGTGATGCCTGATTCAGTTTGCCGCCGCTGCCTTCTTCGATGAAGTCCATCGGACCGGAAACTTGGAAGGTGCCATTGTCTTCGTAGTTGCCGTCAGGTCCATACCACAATGTAATCCACGGCGAGCCACTGCGATCTTCTCTAAGATCGTCACCATTGGGTTCGGGATCTTCTAAATGTTGATCCTCGGGCAAGGGACCCCCTGTAATGAGACCAGCCGCGAAGACCTGTGAACCGCTGACAATCAGGGTAAATACGATCGCGATTGCGAGTGTAAAGGTATCAAATCTTTTCATTCTGTATCCTTTTTTAGAGATTAAAAACTAAAGTAAATAGGACGCGTTATAAGCCTCCTAAGATTCTTTAACAGTTTAACAAGTTATAAACGCTGAAATTGCGTTCGAGATTACAATTTACCAATTATTATAACACCTATACATAAATTTGTCAAGCGAGTTGTAGAACAATATTGTAACGCTTCAGTTTTCCATTAAAGTCGGTTTCGCCTTAACTAAGGTTTTAATACACGCGCTTCCTCAAATTTATTGACCAAGTAAGCAACACCGTCCCCCTCGGATATACCTAAAACAATCCTTGCTTTTCCATCGGGCGCGAAAAGTGAGAGGACCCCGCCGCCTTCATTCACCATGAGAGAGGCACCGGTCTTCTCCTTTGCGCCTTGGGTCGTCACAACGCCATTCCCCTCCGCAACCAAAAGCGAAGCCGCACCGACTCCCTTTGGACCGTAAGTTACTACCCGTCCACCCTCTCTGTCCCAGGAGATAAGCACTCGTGGGTCCATACCCTCGCCCATGAGCCTTATATCCTTACGCACGATCAGCTCCCCGACGGTCAGTTTATCAATCGTTTCATATCCAAACTGTGCGTCTGTCGTGTTGTTCAGGTTCCCCAACATAAAACCGGCGAGGGTCAGCAGCCCCCCTAAAAACATATATTTCAACTTTTCACGCACTCTCAATTTCATTGGATTCTCCTTGTCAAAAGGGTTTGTGAGATTGGGGAAGTATAGCGGAGCGAGGGCGGTTATGAGAAAAAGATCGCAAGAAAAAGCCCTCGTCTGAAAAGAGGAGACAAGGGCTTAGATTTCCTACTGGTCCTGCTTAATATCTGCCCAAGTGGATGTCAACTTTCCAGCAGGATCGACTGCAAGAGCACGAGAGGCTTCGCTGAAGAAACTTTTCTGGTCTTTCGCCTTGTCTGGATAGATTTGGCATAACCTGTGCGTGTCTGAGTCAAAGTGCAAGTTGAGGTATGCGGCACCGCCGGATTCACCACACCGGTAAAGCACAACATTCCCGCCTTTCACCAAGTCGACTTCAATGTTGTAGTGCACGATCTGCGCGCCCCCTGTCCAGGTCCGGTCGTTGTACCACTTTTCACCATTGACCCAAATCTGTGCCCAATCGTCGTGTGCCGGAGAAAAGATAGATTTCATATCTTTGGGCGCCTCAATCACACACATCACATACGTATCAATGTTATCGGCGGGACCATCTCTATTCATATTATCTTGATTTGCGACGTCAAGTTCAAAGATATCCCACTCTCGGGTACCGCCGTTCTTCTTAGCCCATTCCATTTTAACGGTCTGCGTCAGTTTCAAACCTGCGATCGTCGAAAGTTTGGGTTCCGTCAGTTTGCCCTTGGTGCCTTCGTCGATCAAGTCTCTCATCCCGGAAACTTGGAAGGTTCCATTGTTTTCGTAGTTGCCATCGGGCCCGTACCACTTACTAATCCAATCTTTAACATCGGCGTGGTTCTCGGCCAACCCTGCGCCGTTTTCGACATCGGCCTCCTGGCGCCAATCCTTCTCTGGTATAGGACCGCCTTTAACATTGACTTTGTGCTTCTGTGCGAAGGCGAGGTGTGAACTGCTCACAACCAACGCAAAGATAATAGCGATCGCAAGCATAAGTTGATGCGCTCTTTTCATTTTTATCTCCTCCATAACGGATAAATTGTTAAAAGCACTGGGTCAAACGACAGTGTAACCCAGATTCACTAATAAATTCTATAACGTGGAACAGCCCAACATTATAATTCGGCAGCATAACATGTGTTATAAAATTTGTCAAGAAAAAAATGAAAAAAATATGGCGGATTGTCGCACCGGGTAGCACTACAATCCGCCGTATGTAAAAATGGGTTAGAAAACACAGTATAGAAGCTGTGAGGTGTTCTATTTGCGTTTAATATCGCCCCAAGTTGTTGCTAACTTCCCAACGGGATCCACAGCGAGAGCACCAGCGGCTTCATCGAAAAAGCTCTTCTGGTCTTTTGCTTTGTCAGGATAGATGTCAACAGTTTCATGCGTTTTATCGTCGAAATGCAGGTTCATATACGCATCACCACCGGATTCACCACATCGGTAAAGGACGACATTTCCACCTTTTTGCAAGTCGACTTCAATGTTGTAATCGACTTGCAGCGCGGCACCCGTCCACAGAGAGTTATTGTACCACTTCTCACCGTTAATCCAGATCTGTGCGTGGTCGTCATGCGCGGGCGACATCACGGCTTTCATCGCCTGGTCAGCTTTAATAACGATGATACCGTAGGTATCAATCGAATCTCCGGGACCTCCTCTGTTCATGTGGTGTGAGTCCGCAGGATCAATTTCAAAGACTTCCCATCCTCGCGGGCCCCCATGCCCCTTATCCCAGCCGACATCAACCGTTAGCGTCAGTTTCAAACCTTCAATGGTCGAAAGGGATTCCTGTGTCAGTTTACCCTTGGTGCCTTCGTCTATAAGGTCCTTCGGAGCAGACGCGGCGAACCCACCGTTGTTTTCGTAGTTGCCATCGGGTCCGTAATACTTCGTAATCCAGTTTTTGTTGTCCGAGTGGTCTTCGTTGAGTGCCGCTTCGGCTGGATTCGTTAACCAATCCTTCTCTTTTAAAGGACCACCTTTTATATTGACTTTCTGTGCAACTGCAAGGTGTGAAAGGCTCACAAGCAGCGCGAACATAATCGCTATCGCGAGCGTGAATTGATAAAACTTTTTCATTGAAATGTGCCTCCTTATAGATAGACAATTCAGACGACAGCACAGGCACTGGAAACCTGTCTGTTTCGTTAAAAAGTTAAGTGAATCTACGGTAAACTTCAAAAATAAACAGATGTTTTACCACACCCGGTAGGTGCGGTTTCTAACCGCACCGGTGCTGAATGTCCAATTAATTCTAAAGTCTACCATAAATATGCAATTTGGATTCACTCAGAAAATTACGCGTTATTAAGCATTGTAAACTTTTTAGGAAAATTTGTCAAGTACCAATTATCTGAATCACAGAGCCCTTCAATTGTCGCGAGTCGCTCTTGTGGGAGGGGTTTGTAACCCCGATTCTTACGAAAACTGAATAGCCCTGGTCTGAATCAGGATTTAGGGATAAGCATCTAAAGCAGCCTGCCATTTGGTAAGTTGCGCGACGCGCTCCTGCGTATCCACCGGTATCTCAAGCGGCCTACCGCGAGTGTCAACAACCAATCCCACGACACCGCCCATCACTTCCGATTCAACGGCGTGTCCATTCCCCGCACCGACATCGAACCGTCGTGAAGGTTGAAGCTTCACTGTCGCCTTTTCACCCAATGCCAGCGGGTAGAGACGGAGTTCGCCGTAAGGGACATCCTCGGCAATAGGTGGGTTGCCTGCGATACCAACTTCAATCGAAAGGCACGCTTCACCCACCTTGGCAGTGCCGATTGGCGTGATTGCAGTGCCTAAGTGGATGAGGCAATCCCGTTCAAAGACCTGCGTCGCGGCTTCGGGGTTGACCTGCGCCAAAACACCGAGTTGCGGCATCATGAAGATGCTATCAACGGCGAGATGCGTTATGCCTTCAGGTTGAAACGCGTCTATCATCATGAGCATGGCTTGCTGACGCCGAGGCGCGTGCGATAAAACCCCGCCACTGCCGACGATCATATCCAAGGAGAGCATATCAACGAGGGTTTGACCGCTTTCGGCTTGATCGAAGGCTTCAGAGATCGTCCGTTGTTGCTGGACACCCCGCAATTCCACGGCGAGCTGTTTGTGCTGTTCAAAGGCGAGTCGGAGTGCCTCACGCGCAATCGCTTGTTCAAGAATCAGTTCTTGCAGGGTTTGTGGGATGGTCGTCGGGCGAATCATTTTGTTCTTGATGCGGTTGCGGAGATCCCCGACTTCAATATCAAACGGAACCCATCGGAGGACGTTTTCTAAACCGGCTTCGGCAAGGACATTGGAGACACTGTAACTCATACCCAGATTCGCACTCACAGTGCGGTTAAAGATGGATGCATCCTCTCTGTTTTTAAAGACGGAAAACACGTCCGTCGTCGCGCCACCGATGTCAACACCCACGACCGCAATGTCTTGTTGTGCAGCGACGGTCTGAATGATCTCACCGACTGCTCCGGGGGTCGGCATAATAGGCGCGTCTGTCCAGTCGATGAGTTTCCTGTAACCCGGGGCATGTGCCATAACGTGTTCAAGGAATTGGTCCTGAATCTTGTGGCGCGTCGGCATCAGGTTTTCACGTTCTAAAACCGGGCGGAGGTTGTCTACCATCTCTAACGCCATTACGTCTTGCAGACGTTCTTTGATCAATTCGCGAGCGTCTCTGTTACCGGCATAGATGAGCGGGAGTTCGTAAGCGATACCCAACCGCGGTCTCGGACGCGCAGCAGCGATAATTTCAGCCAATTCGACGACGTGTGAGGTCGTCCCGCCGTCGACACCGCCGGAAAGGAGGAGCATGTCGGGACGTAGATGCCGGATGCGTTCAATTTTTTCGTGCGGAAGGCGTTTATCGTTGGAGGCAATAACATCCATAACGATGGCACCTGCCCCGAGTGCGGCACGCTCCGCGCTTTCAGCGGTCAGATTGCGCACAACGCCTGCGACCATCATCTGGAGTCCGCCACCGGCGCTGCTCGTGGATATGTAGATATCGACGCCTTCATCGCCGCGTTGCGGTTTGAGGATCACACCCCCCTTGAGGAGTTTACGTCCTGCGAGTTCTTCGACTTCGGTGATGGCATTGATAACGCCTGCCGTTACATCCTCGACGGGGGCTTCTACTGTGGTCGGTGCCTCACCCCGCACGATGAGTTGATATTCCTCACCTCTTTTTTCGATGAGAATTGCTTTCGTTGTTGTGCTACCACAATCCGTGGCAAGAATAGAGCGGATGTCCTCCGCGGGTTTGTTCATATACGTGGTTTCCTATCTTAGGTTTTGGATTTAACCGGTCGTGAGCCGAGCTTGCGCCTATAGACCTATAGATTAATAACCTAATTGGCGCAGATACTCACGGTTCACTGTCATCCGTTCGAGATCCGAGCGTTCCTCGACCTGTCCGGGGCATGCGGTAACCCAACGATCATAATTGAGGTCTGCCAATGTTGACATGATTCCGGGGAAATCCATGACAGTGCCAGCACCCACATCCACCCACCCCACATCGTAGGGCGTGCCATCATCGCCACCGGTTACGCTACAATAATCCTGCAGATGCACGTAGGCGAGAACATCGCTATACCGGCGAATGGATTCAATCGGATCGTAACCCCAGAGTGCGGAATGCGATACGTCTATGCACAATTTGCACTTTCGGAGGAGACTCATATATTTTGCCCAATCGTCGATTGAGTCCACGGTCGTGTTGGTATGGATATGATAACAGACATCTAACCCGTATTGTGCGGCGTATTCTGCCCAGTCTTCGGAGACATCGGCGAGTGCGGCGAGATCTGAATGATTCACGGGACGGTCTTGCGGTTTGCCCGCGCCCATGAACATGAAACAATCGGCTTCGACTTCTGCGGCGAAGTCAATGCGTCGTTTGTTGAGTTCCATCTGTTCTGGGTCTTTGTCGATCGGCAGTCCGCGTGCTGTTACGGCAGCGATCGGTAAATCCGTGTTGTTACACACCTGTCGAATGTGTTGCGGGGTGCCTACCCAATCCAAGGATTGCCGCATCTCCCAACCGTCCCATCCTGCGGCCTTCAGTTGCGTTAACAATTCCTCGAAATCTGGTGTTTGCCAGCGCAAGGTACTATATCCAAATTTGAAACCCATAGTGTTTCCCCTCTCTGTTTGGGTTAGGGTGCTGTCCACCGACCTTCGGAAGACACAATGGGCAGCACCGTCTCACTTCACTTGAAATACGCGAGCAGCGCGATAATTGCCGACCCTACTGCCGTTAAAACAGCGATTTTGCCCCACAACGAGGCATCCGACTCTTGCCTACCCTCAAGCTTGCCCCGGATCCATCCTAAACCGATTTGGAGTTCACTGAGAGAAGCACGGATATCCGTAAATTGATCATCCGTTTTATTCTTCCACTCCTCAGTGCGCTCCATCCAGTTATCAGTGCGCTCCATCCACGTTAAAACACGTTCTCGGAATTCAGCATCGTTCATAAGAGTTCACCTTTTGTTTTGAAGATAGATTTCATCAAGTTCTTCGGTGTGGAAACCCCGTCATTTATGGCGGGGAGGAAACACCGCTTTTTTGTTTTTTAGAATGTGTACAGTCCGTTTTTTCGCCACGGTGCTGCGTTGGCGACCCTTTCCAGTGGGCTGCTTCGGTTGGGTTCTGCTGTCACCAGAACTTACTTTGACCTGACCCAGTGCTGTCAAGAATACAGGTAATACCCTTTCGGGTCTCCGCAAAAAGCGGGTGTATGTTGCCCCTTCCCGATCACAGATACCAAGTGGACAAAGACGAGGGGAGTATCCTTAACTATACCTACTACCAGTTCGGTATAGCGTTTTCTTGCCATAGTCGGTGCTGCCACGCACCTGTATCTGCGATATATTACGGTAGTCAATGAGTTACCCCCGCCCCCCGATAGCCTTGGCTGGCGTAGGGAACAAGCCCTGCCTTTTAGGGCAAGGTCACTGACATTTGCTTATATTTTTTATTGTGCCTAAATACATTGTAGCACATTTTAAAATAAATTGCTTGCTATAAACATCTACTTTTGTTAAACTATCTCCGTAAAACTTAGGGATCTTGAAATACCCATTTTTAAGGAGAAAACATGGATAAAGTGAAACTCGGTTTCATCGGAACCGGCGGTATGGCTGGGGCGCACATGAACAACCTTAAAGACAACTTTGAGGACGTTGAATTTTGTGCGATGTGCGACATCTCGGAAGACCGAGCAAAACAGCGTGCCGAAGAATTCGGCGGCAACGCTTACACCGACTATCGCGTCATGTACGACAAAGAGGACTTGGACGCGGTCTATATCTGTACACCCCCTTTCGCACACGGCGAACAGGAACGCATCGCTTGTGAACAAGGCATCGCGATGTTTATTGAGAAGCCGATCCATTCCGAATTAGAACCCGCGATTATCATCAATGAATACGTTGAACAGAGCGGTGTCGTCACGAGTGTCGGTTACCACTGGCGTTACGGCGGTAACGCACAGAACGCGAAAGCGATGCTTGAAGAGCAACCCCAAATTCTCGGGGCACTCGGATATTGGATGGGTGGGATGCCCGGGACACCGTGGTGGCGTGTCCGTGCCGAATCCGGTGGACAACACGTCGAACAGACAACACACATCTTTGATCTTGCCCGCTTCCTCGTCGGTAGCGATGGGAAGACCGTCCACGGCGTTGCCGCGAGCGGTAGTATGGCGCATATTGAGAACTACGACATAGACGACATCAGCATGGTGAACATCGAATTCAAGAACGGTGCTGTTGCGAACATCGTCTCGGCGTGTGCGATGGAAGGTTTCGGGCGCGTGCATCTTGAAGTTTTCACGCGTGGACTCGTTGTCACCGTCGGTGGGGCAAACGAAGTGAACCGCGGTGGCGAGACAGAATCCCTCTCCAACGAAGGCGGACAGGACCGGGATCGCGTCTTTATTGATGCCGTAAAGTCTGGAGATACCTCAAACATTCTATCACCTTACAGTGACGCATTGGAGACCCTCCGCATTATGCTCGCGGCGAGTACTTCCTTCCGGACCGGTAAGGCAGTAGACCTGTAGAAAATTGTTACGGCACAACGGAGCGTGCCGACTCCTAATTTTAACGCAACTTGCTACTAACGACTTCTGAACGTTTGAAAACCCTTTTCAGAATATTTCTTCACCCCCGGGGAATGCCATAAGGCATTCATACCGTTGATTCCGGGGTGATATGTCTATAGAAAACGGCATATTCAAACGCTTGCACTCCCGGGGAATGCCATACGGCATTCATACCGTTGATTCCGGAGTGCTATGTCTATAAGTAAGTGGCAACTTGAGTTATTTTAAAGAAAGAGAGACCTATGCCAATTAATCAATCCATCTGTTTCGGCGGTTTCAGCCGTGGCAGAGATCCAATAGAAGTTATCAAGAAAGCCGCTGAAATCGGTTATAAATCCATTGAAATGCTACCCGCAGAATACTGGTCGGTCGTTCAGGACCACGGGATGCGCGTCGCGATTATCGTCGGACACGCTTCACTTCCGTCCGGCTTAAACGACCCGAGCAATCACGACCGCATTGAAGATGAAATCCTTCAGAACATTGACATCGCCGCGGCAAACGACATCCCCGGACTCATCTGTTTCTCTGGAAATCGGGAAGGCAGATCGGAGGAAGAGGGACGCGATAACACGATAGCAGGCTTGTCCCGTGTTACGAAAGCCGCCGAGGAGAAGGGTATCAATCTCTGTGTCGAGCTCCTCAACAGTAAAGTCAACCATCCCGATTATCAGTGCGATAAGACGGAGTGGGGGGTTGAGGTCTGCAAAGGTGTCGGTTCACCCCGTGCGCAGCTCCTCTATGACATCTACCACATGCAGATCATGGAAGGCGACCTGATCCGTAACATCACGGATTATAGCGACTATATCGGGCATTACCATACCGCAGGGAACCCCGGACGGCACGACCTTGATGACGAGCAGGAGATTTACTATCCTGCCGTGATGCGTGCCATCGTCAACACCGGATACGAACTCTATGTCGGACATGAATTCGGTCCCAAAGGCGACGCCTTCGATGCGATGCAACACGCCTTTGATGTGTGTAACGTCTAAGCGATAGACATTCGGGGTTACAAACCCCTCCCACAAGATATGAACATAGGGTAGGTCTTTGTGCCTACCCTATTTTTTTCTTAACAAAACGCGGATTCAATGTTATAATTTAAGCGTAGTTGTTATGCGCGGATGTCTCGAATGTGAAACCACAGCAATTGAAATGGAACAACCACCTAAAACCGATAGCGGTTAAAGGAGGAATTCAAAATGCGGAACGGAATTAAGGGGTTACTTTTCGCCTTTATTGTTTTTGTTGCGTTGTGTTCTATCGCTGGTGCGAATCTTCAAGACGGGTTACTCGGATATTGGAACCTTGATGAGGCTGACGGGAAAACTGCCGCGGATTCAAGTGGAAATGGGAACGATGCATCGCTGAAAGGGAACGGAGTCAAATGGAAACCTAACGGTGGAAGACTTGGAGGTGCCTTGGAATTTGATGGCGGTGGTGATGCCGCAGAAGATGATAACGGCGCAGATTATATCAATGGACTCACTGCTATGACTGTCGCAGTTTGGGTGAAGTCCGCCGAAACCAAATCCGACCGAGGCTTTATCGATGGACGCGATCCGGGTGGCGACGATACCGTCCTCTCGTTGCGATATGATGCCGCAGGTTTTGAAGCAGGGGGCAGTGATCTTATCAAAGCCGGTATTACCACAACGGGCGGAATCCAACGGCTTGAGAGCGCAAGTGACGTGCAGACGCAGTCTTGGCAACATTTTGCCTTGACATGGAGCAGTGGCAACGAACTCGCATTCTACATCGACGGTGAACTCGATACACCGACCTTTAACAGTCCGGCGACGAAAGGAAAACTGACGGATGCCACCAAATTGGTCATAGGCAAAGGCGAAAAGGACCAAGGGCGTTCATGGAATGGACTTATTGACGATGTACGCATCTACGACAGAGTCTTGGATGACGCAGAGATTGCAGACCTTGCGGCGGGTGAACTTGCGGTTGAAGCGAGTGGAAAGTTAGCAACCGTTTGGGGACACCTCAAGCAATAACATGCTGATTATACCATTTCTGATTGAAAATGCTTCAATAAATGGACTCTTTTGTAGCATAGGAAACCGTTGGTTTCCTGTGCAGTCTTTAAGGCGATCTGTCAATGCGATATAATCTTTTAGAAATGGTATTACATGGATTCGATAGTGAAACCCAATATCCCAGTAAACGTGTGACCTTGTGATGGAGTGTTGGGTTTCACTCGCGTTTCAGAGCGATGAATCGGACTGGAATCTGAAGGTTTCTGCGCTAAATACGTCTGATTTTTCATGTCTCGTTCAACCTAACCTACGGGACCTATTTGTTATCAATGAAAATGACACCTGAACAGCAAGCCAGACGCAATATAGACAAAATGCTTGAAGCCTCCGGCTGGCGTATCCAAAATTACGCGGAGCGTGACACAACGGTTGCGCGTGGTGTTGCCGTGCGAGAATATACATTGGCGAATGCCCAGCGCGCAGACTACCTTATATTTGTTGATGGACTCGCTGTTGGGTTCATTGAAGCGAAAAAAGAGGGGGCAACGCTCAGCGGTGCGGCGCAACAAGTGGTACGGTATCGAGCGAATATACCTGCTGGCTTGCCGACATATCAGGGGTGTCCTTTCACCTATACA